>JAFWQM010000131.1 GCA_017509065.1 Clostridia bacterium | reverse complement strand
CCGCCCGGCCTCCGCTAAAAACAATCCACCGGATTGTTTTTCGAGCGCTTCGGCCCCAGTATTCCTGCGGTTTCGTTCCTTGTCTGGAACGATTTCTCATCCCGCATCTGAATTCACGATTCAATTGGGCGAGCAATAACGAAGCTGCTTTAGAAGCTCTGAGCAAGGGGTTTACCTCATCCGGCCTGCGCGAATTGGCTTGGCAGTTCTCTCCGTCTTGGCTCCGCGCAGGCCACCTTCCCCTGCGAGAGGAAGGCTTTTATCAAGTTTCTAATTTGCAAGTTTCGGTTTATCTGGGTTAGGAGGATTCATATGGATTCAAGTTCTGAAAAATCTGGTGTAAGAAGGTTTACTGTTGGGAATTATTATTCGCGTAATGATATATTCTCAATTCTTGAGGTTCCTCCTGAAAAGACAACCGGTGGAAACAGGTTTACTGGATACACAAACTATGGGGGTGAAAATTATCTCTTTGTCAATATCATGACAAGTGGTCGGACTGGACACAATTATAATGATTGCTGGGTTGATGATAAAACATTATTTTGGCACGGAAAGACAAATTCCCACATCAATCAGCCTTCAATCCAAAACATGATTGCGCCAGATAGTATTGTACATATTTTTACACGAACTAATAGTAGTGATGTTAATTTTACATATCAAGGGATAGGAAAGGCTATCAAGATCAATGATACTGTTCCCGTTGAAATTACATGGAAACTATAGGTGCATGATAGAATGTCATTGTTAATCTATATCCATTTTTCTGCAAATTGACGACTATATAAATTCATTTGATAGTGATGGATTTGGAGGAATTGAACATGCCCATGACCCATACTTTTATGATGGGCAACAGCCAGGCGATTCGGATTCCAAATGAGTATCAACTGCCCGATGAGGATATTTTTATCAATCGGATCGGCAGCACCATTATACTTACCCCAGTGAGCAAATTGAAAGAAACGTTCATACATGGGCTTGAAGTATTCACAGATGATTTCATGGCAGATAAACAGCCCATGCAGATCTCAAAATAAACATAATTATTTAGTTACCCCTTGAAACTTGGATCTTTATACTTAGTAACATTCCTCAATTTGTTGAGCAGACAAAAAGGAGCCATCCATGAACATCCTCTACATCCTGGCCGCCATCGTGATGCTGGGCATCATGGTGATGATTCACGAAGCGGGCCACTTTTTCGCGGCGCGGCTGACGGGCATTCCGGTGAAGGAATTCGCCATCGGCTTTGGCCCGAAGATTATATCCTGGAAAAGCAAAAAGCATGAAACCCGGTTCTTCTGGCGCATTATCCCTGCCGGGGGCTACTGCATGTTCTACGGCGAGGACGACGCCGAAGGGAAAGAAGCAAAGACCGACCCCCGCGCTATCGGTAACTACGCCGTGTGGCGGCGGATCGTCACCGTGTTCATGGGCCCTGCCATGAACTTTGTGCTGGCGCTGATTGTGGCGGCCTGCCTGTTCGGCATGGTGGGCGAGGACACGCAGGGCCGCTATGCCGATTATCCGCAGGTGGTTACGGTGGATGCCGCCGGCCCCGCGGCGGAGGCAGGCATCCAGCCCGGCGATTATCTCACCTCCGTGAACGGTGAAGACGCCCTGGGCGTCACGGACGACGGGACCAGCCTGCGGGTCAGCAGCCTGATCGACCGGCACGGCAGCACAGGCGAAGCGCTGGACATTGTTATCCGCCGCGGGGAGGAACATTTTACCTGCCAGATTGTGCCGCGCTATGACGCTTCCTTGAACCGCTATCTCATCGGCGTGACCCTGAACCCCTGCTATGTGCCGGGCTACACCGCCGTTTCCCTTCCCCGGGCGTTCCAGCTGGGAGCCGGGTACTGCGTCACGGCGGGCGGGGCCATCCTGCGCAGTCTGAAAGACCTGATCACCACCGGCGCGGGTCTGGACCAGACCAGCGGCCCGGTGGGCATCGTGACCATGATCGCGGAGGAAACTCAGCGCTCGGCGGAAGCCTCCTGGCGCGACGCGGTGATCACCTACGGCGAACTGCTGGTGCTGATTTCCGTGAACCTGGGCCTGTTCAACCTGCTGCCTATCCCCGGCCTCGACGGCAGCCGCATCTTGTTCCTGCTGGTGGAAGGCGTCCGCCGCAAGCCTGTGCCCCAGAAGATCGAAGCCTATGTCCACCTGACCGGCTACGTGCTGCTGTTCGGGCTGCTGATCGTGATGACGTATAAGGATATTCTGAAGATATTCAGGTAGAAAACACGGAGGCAAAAATGAGCGTTACAAAGCAAGTCCACGCGGGCACTGTCGCCATCGGCGGCGGCGCGCCGATCTCCATTCAATCCATGACCAATACGGATACCCGGGATGTGCCAGCGACCCTTGACCAGATCAAGCGTCTGGCGGCTGCGGGGTGCGACCTGGTGCGCGTGTCCGTGTATGACCGGGCATGCGCAGGGGCAGTGCGGACGCTGGTGGACAAAAGCCCGGTGCCGCTGGTGGCGGACATCCACTTTGACCACACGCTCGCCATCGCGTCCATGGAGAACGGCATCCACAAAATGCGCATCAACCCCGGCAACATCGGCGGGGCGGACAAGGTGCGCAGGGTGGCGGACTGCGCCAAGGCGCATCACGTGCCCATCCGCATCGGGGTGAACGCGGGTTCCCTGGAAAAGGACATCCTGGCCCAGTACGGCGGCTTGACTGCTCAGGGCATGGTGGATAGCGCTCTTCGGCACATCCGGATGCTGGAGGAAGCGCACTTTGACGACATTGTGATTTCGCTCAAGGCCAGCGACGTTCCGTTGACGGTGCAGGCGTACCGGCTGATGCACGAGGCGTGCGATTATCCGCTGCATCTGGGCGTCACGGAAGCGGGCCTGCCGGGCCAGGGCACGGTGAAATCTGCCATTGGCATTGGGTCGCTGCTGCTGGACGGTATCGGCGACACGGTTCGCGTGTCCCTGACCGGCGACCCCGTCAGGGAGCCCCAGGCCGCGCTGGAAATACTGCGGGCGCTGGACCTGCGCAAGGGCATCCGCTTCGTTTCCTGCCCCACCTGCGGACGCACGCAGATCAACGTGGAAGCCGTGGCGGAACGCATGACGAAGGAGTTTGCCGATGTGGAAGCGCCCGTCACCGTTGCGGTCATGGGCTGCGTGGTCAACGGCCCCGGCGAGGCGCGGGACGCGGATATCGCTCTCTGCGGCGGCAAGGACTGCGGCGCGCTCTACATCAAGGGCCAGTTCGTCCGCAAGCTCACCGGCGATCTGGGCGAAGCCATGAGCCAGGCCGTGCGGGAATATCTTCGGGAGTTCTCCGGTAAAAGCGCTGAAAGGTAACCTGCGGCATCGATCCATCTGAATCTGCGGAGGCGGCACATGCAGCTGGTTTTCATTCTGGGAGACACAGCGGTCGGGAAAATGACAGTAGGCCAGGAATTGATGAAAATAACCGGGTTACGGCTGTTTCACAATCATATGACCATTGAACCCGTGATCGAGATATTCGGCAGGTATGACGGAAAAACCATCTTTGAAATGCGTGAGCTGATATTCAGGAATTTCGCTGCTTCCGACAGCTACGGCATGATTTTTACATTGATGATGGATTTTGACCTGCCGTCGGAATGGGAATACCTGGAGCACATCAAACAGATATTCGCCCCTTACGGAACGGAATTTTATTATGTCGAGCTGGTCGCGCCGCAGGAAGTCAGACTGCAAAGAAACGTCAGCGAGAACCGCCTGAAAAATAAGGCTTCCAAAAGAAATATCGAGGCTTCAAACCAGCGGCTGATCAATGATGACAAAAACCACAGATGCGTCAGCTATGAAGGAGAGATCACCTTTGACAATTACCTCCGGATTGAAAACGCGGATATCGCGTCTGATGAAGCGGCAAGGATGATCAAGGAAACGTTTAAGCTGTAAACGCGAGACTGTCGAAACGGATGAAACATGTGATGAAATGATTGTAAGTCGGTTCTTGACAAATATCGCTGTTTTTCTTACAATGAAATAGCCCTGAGCAATCAGGGCCGGGAGTGAACAACAAACGCGCAGGCGGTTGCTCTATCATCCTCGAAAGGGGGTGATGCGAATGCGTATTACTTTTCATATTGGGAAGTACACTGTGACCATCGTCATCAGCGAAACGCATCGCGTAGATTAGCGAACGGCGAAGCCGTTTCGCGGGTCGCCGGGCCCCGACTGGGAGCACGGCGACAATCTAACAAAAAGAACAACCGCCACTCTGGCAAGTGACGGCTGCTCTTGCGATGTGAATCGCAAGCTAGGTATCATCTCTAAAGAGTAACCGCGTGCGTGGTTCACTCCTCGTCTCTATTATATCCCATATAAGAAAAAAGTCAAGCAAATTCAGGATACCATTTGAAAACGCAGGAAAACCAAAAAGAGGACATTTTATTATGTATATACTCGCAAAAACAAGTAAGTATCTATTGTCTCGTCTGACTGCCGCCATGATCCTGTTCTGCATACTCTGTTCAATTCCAGTATCATCTTTAGCCGACAGCAGCTATCCAATCAATGATTATGTCATTATCGAGAAAAACGGGAAATACGGCATTGTGGATGCGGATGGTAATATACTTCTTCCGGTAGAATACTATATCCGCCTGGATCAGTTTGTTCCGGGTGAAGAAACAATATGTATTAAGGTATATCAAGTAACCGAACCAGGATATACTGACATTCGCGATATTGATTATGCTCTGGCCAATGGCAGATTGAAAGCAGGCTTCTTCCATTTCAGAAGCAGATATTTCAGCGGATGTATTTGGCCGTATGTATTCGTATCAAATGAATACGCGACAGTCCGCAATGATGAATCACGCTACGCGCTGCTCAACGCGGAAACAGGCGAAATCATATTGGATTATGAATACGACTGGATTGAGCCATACGTAACGGAAGGCTGGGTTCAAGTGGGGCTGTGGCCGACGGAATACAGTGAGGAGATCGGCGATTGGATTCGGGAAACCGCCTATGTCAACCTGGACGGCACAGTGTTGAGAGCGCCGGACGGTTATTGGTTCTCTGAGGAATATGAGCCTGTGGTAAACGGGACAGTGCCTGTATATGAAGAATCAGGAAATGAAATCATCATGCGAATTGAAGATATTCTGATGCTTGAAAAGGAACAGCAGCCATGACATACGACGAGCTTCTCCGCAGCGTGACGCAGGCGCTGCCGGAAACCGAGGGCAAAATCGCCATCGAGCGGGTACGGTTTTCAAAGAGTGAAAACAAAGCCTATTTCTCCTTTCTCTCCGACGTGCTGATTGGGGAGAAGGGCTTTTTCATCATCAAGAACACGCTGGGAAAAGCCTTCCCTGGCCTGAACTTTTCCCTGCGGGTGGCGTCGCCTGGCCTGGCCCGGGAGTTTTTGCAGAACCCGGATAAGTACAGCGCGCCGCTGAACCACTACCTCATCCGCCACTATCCCGCCGTGGCGAGCTGGGAATTCGACATGCGCTGGACGCCGGGCAACGGGCGGGTGACGCTGGAAATGCCGGATGAGTTTTCGTTCCATTATATGCAGAAGCAGAACGTGGAGCGGCAATTGGAAGCGGTGATCCACGACGTGTTCAGGCTGGACACGGAAGTTGGCCTGCGGGTCTGTGGGGACGAAGAAAAGCGGCTCCGCGCCTTGCAGGAGGAACGGGCCCAGCAGGACCGGGTGGCCGCCGAGCGCGCCCAGCGCTATGAGGAGATTACCGCCAAGGCCCCCGAAAAGCCCAAAGAAAAAGACCCCAAAATCAAAGGCCGCGCCATTGGCGACCCGCCCGTGCCCATTTGCGAGCTGACCGACGACACCGGCCTGGTGGTCATCCGGGGCAAGGTGCTCTCCTGCGAGGACAAGGAAATCTCCGGCGGGGAAATGGTGCTGCTCTCCTTCCTGGTGACGGACTTTACCTCCACCATCCGGGTCAAGTCCTTTTTCCGCTACCATGCTCGCGCCCGCAAGGACGAGGAACCCATGCCCGTCACCGATGAGGAACGCAAAAAAGTGCAAGACGCGGTCAAGGCTGTCAAGCCCGGCATGGGCATTCTCGTGCGGGGCGACACCCAGTATGACAAATTTTCCCATGAAACGGTGGTCATGGCCCGGGACATTTCCTCCTGCGACCTGCCGCAGCGCATGGATACCGCCGAGGAAAAGCGGATCGAGCTGCACCTGCACACGCAGATGAGCAGCATGGACGCGGTTGCCTCTGCCTCCGCGCTCATTGAGCGGGCGGCGAAATGGGGCCACGAGGCCATCGCTGTCACCGACCACGGCGTGGCGCAGGCGTTCCCCGAAGCCTTCGGCGCGGCGAAGAAGAACAATATCAAGCTGCTGCCCGGCGTGGAAGGGTACCTTACGGACGACGACGAGGTAGTGACCGGAAAGAAGGACGAGCTGCCCATCGACAGCCCCGTCATCGTGCTGGACTTCGAGACCACCGGCCTCAATACCGCCACCGACCGCATCATCGAAATCGGCGCGGTGAAGCTGGTCGGGGGCCAGGTGGTGGACAGCTACGGCGAACTCATCGACCCCGGGATGCTGCTGCCTCCCCGGATCACCGAAATCACCCACATCACCGACCAGATGCTGCGGGGCCAGCCTACCATCGCGCAGGCCATGCCCAAGCTGCTGGCGTTCATGGGCGGCTGCCCCATCGCGGCGCACAACGCCAAGTTCGACTGCGCCATCCTGGACAGCGAATTGAAGCGCCTGGGGATGACCTACGACGTTCCCCACCTGGACACCCTGACCCTGGCCAGGAAGCTGTATCCGTCTCTCAAATCCCACCGCCTGGGCAACGTATGCAAGCACCTGGGCGTTTCCCTCAAGGACGCCCACCGGGCCGTGAACGACGCCGCCGCCACCGCCCAATGCCTGGCCCGGATGATCGAGGAGGCAAAGAAAAAAGGCGCGGAAACCCTGAGCGACCTGAACAGTGTGTCCACCGGATACACCCTGGGCAACTCCTGGCACATCATCCTGCTGGCCGCCAACCAGGACGGCATGACCAACCTGAACCACATGATCTCCGAGGCGCATCTCAAATACTTCAAGAAAAAGCCCCACATTCCCCGGGCCGTGCTGCAAAAGTACCGGGAGGGCATCATCGTGGGCAGCGCGTGCGAATCGGGCGAACTGTTCTCCGCTATGGTGGACGGGGCGAGCGACGAGAAGCTTTCAAAGATCGCCCGGTTCTATGACTACCTGGAAATTCAGCCTATCGGCAACAATGAATTTCTGGTTCGGGAAGGCCGGGTCGGCAGCGATGAGGATCTAAAGGAATTCAACCGACGCATCGTACGCCTGGGCGAAAAGCTTGGCATTCCCGTCTGCGCCACGGGCGACGTGCATTTCCTGGACCCCGAGGACGCCATATTCCGTGCCATCCTTCAAAATGGCCAGGGGTATGAGGATGCGGATAAGCAGCCGCCCCTGTACTTCAAGACCACGGATGAAATGCTCAAAGAGTTCTCGTATCTGGGCAAGGAAAAGGCTTATGAGGTGGTCATTAAAAATCCAAAGCTCATCGCCTCCCGCGTGGGGGATGTGCGCCTATTCCCCAAGCATCCGGAGGGGAAAACCACCTTCTCTCCCTTCTGGCCGGAGGCGGAGAACGACATTAAGACGCTCACTTACGGCACCGCGCACCGGCTCTACGGCGACGATCTTCCTGAGATCGTGCAGAAGCGCATCGACAAGGAACTGAACGCTATCGTGGGCTACGGTTACTGCACCCTGTATTCCATTGCGCAGAAGCTGGTGAAAAAATCCCTGTCGGACGGCTATGTGGTTGGCAGCCGCGGGTCGGTGGGTTCCTCCTTCGTGGCGTTCCTCACGGGCATCACGGAGATCAACTCCCTTCCGCCCCACTACCGCTGCGAAACCTGCCGCAAGGCGGACTTTGACATCCCTCCCCAGTACACCATCGGCGTGGACCTGCCGGACAAAAAGTGCCCCGTCTGCGGAAATCCCCTGGTCAAGGACGGTTTCGACATTCCCTTCGAGGCGTTCTTAGGCTTCAAGGGCGACAAGGTGCCGGACATCGACCTGAACTTCTCCGGCGAATACCAGCCCACGGCCCATAATTACGTGAAGGAACTGTTCGGCGAGGAATACGTATTCCGCGCCGGCACCATTGGCACTCTGGCGGAAAAAACCGCCTACGGGTACGTGCTGAAATATCTGGAAGATAAGGGCCTGACCGTCTCCGACGCGGAGAAGGAACGCCTGGCCCAGGGCTGCGTGGGCGTCAAGCGCACCACCGGCCAGCACCCGGCGGGCATGGTGGTGCTGCCCAAGGAGTACGATATCTGCCAGTTCACCGCTGTGCAGCATCCCGCCGACGATACGGAATCCAAGACCGTTACCACCCACTACGACTTCGGCTCCATGCACGACATCCTGGTGAAGCTGGATATTCTGGGCCACGACGATCCGACAATGCTGCACATGCTGGAAGAACTGACGGGCGTGAACTTCCGCAAAATACCCCTGGACGACAAGGGCGTGATGAGCCTCTTTTCTTCCCCCAAGGTCCTGGGTGTCACCCCGGAGGAAATCGGCTGCAACACCGGCACCTTCGGCGTGCCCGAAATGGGAACGAGCTTCGTGCGCCAGATGCTGGAGGACACCCACCCCTCTACCATGCAGGAATTGATCCGCATTTCCGGCCTGTCCCACGGCACCGACGTATGGCTGGGCAACGCTAAAGACCTGATCGATAAAGGCGTTGTGCCGCTCTCCCAGTGCCTGTGCACCCGCGAGGATATAATGAACCAGCTGATGCAGATGGGCCTGCCCGCCAAGACCGCCTTTGACACCATGGAATCCGTGCGCAAGGGCAAGGGCCTTAAGCCTGAATGGGTGGAAGCCATGCATGAGCACAACGTGCCCGCCTGGTTTGAGGACAGCTGCCGGAAAATCAAGTACATGTTCCCCAAGGGCCACGCCGCCGCCTACGTGACCATGGCCCTGCGCGTGGCGTACTACAAGGTGTACTATCCCCAGGCGTACTACGCCGCTTACTTCACCATCCGCGGCGACGGCTTCGACGCCTGCACCATGATCCTGCCCATCGATCAGCTTCGGCAAAAGCTGAAAGAAATGTACCAGCTCGACCAGGAAAAGAAGACCACCGCCAAAGACAAGGACGCCATCACCGCCATGGAGCTGGTGCTGGAAATGATGGCGCGGGGGTTTTATTTCCTGCCCGCCGACCTGTACAAGAGTGACGTGAAGCGCTTCATTCCGGAGGGAGACAAGGCCCTGCGCGTCCCCTTCACGGCCCTCGGCGGCCTGGGAGAAGCCGCGGCCCAGGGCATCGTGGACGCCCGGAGCACGCCCTTCATCTCCGTGGAGGATCTGAAGATACGCGGTAAGGTGTCAAGCGCCGTGCTCGATCTGCTCCGGGAGCACGGCTGCCTGAAAGACCTGGCGGAGACAAATCAGGTGACACTGTTCCAGCTGTGAGCGGGCAGCGCCTTATAGCAAGCCCGAAATGAAATGTTTTCTTTCGCTTGGTGCTTTTTTGCATACATTCGGATGGAAGCGCGTAAAAAGAGAGAAAGCAGTCATAATGCAAAAAAATGTTCAGAAAATGCCATTGACAGAATCATAGAATCTATACTATAATATGTCTGAAATATTGGCAATATTGTTATGAATTTTTCCGTAAAAAACAGGCAAAGGGGGATTTGTCCCCTCAAATTCGTTCGTTTTGGCCGGCAAGGCCATAACAAATATTACAAGGAGGAACCAAACATGTCCAAGAAAATCCTGGCAATGCTCCTGGCAGTCGTTATGCTGCTGGGTACCTGCAGCGTTTTCGCTGAAGAAGTGAAAGACCTGCCCCGCAACGAAACCCTGTATTTCGGCGGCCAGCAGTGGGATCCCATCGTTGGCTACAATCCCCTGGGCGACAACATGAACAACGGCCTGATCCTGAGCGCGGCTCCCCGCGGCTCCCGCACCACCATGTTTGAAACCCTGTACATGTACAACGGGCTGGACGGCAAGCTGTATCCCCTCCTGGCTGACGGCGACTACACCTGGAACGACGACCTGACTGAGCTGACCCTCAAGATCAAGGCCGCTGCCAAGTGGAGCGACGGCACCCCCGTGACCGCAGATGACGTGGTCGCCACCTGGGATGTCAGCACCAAGATCCAGAACGGCACCTACACCGGCTATGCTCCCTACATTGAGAGCATCGAGAACGTGGACGGCGCTGTGCTGATCAAGGCCAAGAAGAATGACGCCGGCCAGCCCGCCAACCCCCTGCAGGTGCTGAACTTCCTGTGCGGCGTTTACATCGTGCAGAAGGACTGGGCGGAAGGCCTGTGCGCCAAGCACAACGATGACGCCACTGCCATCCGCACCGATCCCACCCCCGATGTCGTGTACTCCGGCCCCTATGGCCCCTACTTCGCCAATGACCAGCTGGTTGCGTTCGTCCGCAACGACGCTTACTGGGGACAGGACGCCTCCATGTGGGGCAAGCTGCCCGCTCCCAAGTACATCGCGCACACCATCTACAAGGACAACGACGCGACCCTGATCGCCTTCTCCGCCGGTCAGATCGACGTTGACCAGCAGTTCATCGCCAACGTGCAGAAGCTGTGGGAAGAACAGGGCCTGCCCGTTGCCACCTACTCTGACGAAGCTCCCTACGGCATCTGCGCCACCATGCCCACCGCCTGGTACAACATGGACATCCCCGTGATGCAGGTCAAGGAACTGCGCAAGGCCATCGCCATGGCTGTGGACTATGACAACATCATCGAAAACGCCATGACCAACCAGAGCCCCTCCTTCGCGGATGTGCCGCGTTCCGTGATGAACCCCACCGCCGGTGAGCAGGCCATGTACGACCACGAGGCCGTGAAGGATCTGCAGTGGGTCGGCAAGGACTACGAAGGCGCCAAGGCCCTGCTGGATGCCGCTGGCATCGTGGACAGCGACGGCGATGGCTGGCGTGAATATGATGGCAAGAAGATCAGCCTGAAGGCCTGCTGCCCCGACGGCTGGACCGACTGGCAGGCTGCCATGAACATGGTTGCCGAAGCTGGCAAGGCTATCGGCATTGAAATCATCGCCACCTTCCCCACCTGGGATCAGTATCAGACCGTGTTCACCAAGGGCTCTCAGACCGAATATGAAATCTTCATGTGGAGCCCCGCCGGCGCTGAACCCGCTGCTCCCTGGAGCCGCGTGCGCGCTCTGATGAGCTCTGAATTCGTTGGCGTTGACAACAACTGGAGCGGCAACTTCGGCCACTACAGCAATGCCCGCATCGACGAAATCATCAAGGCTATCCCGCTGACCACTGACGAAGCCGAGCTGAAGGCTCTCTACACCGAAGCCACCCAGATCTATCTGGATGAGGTTCCCTCCTTCTCCCTGATGTATCGTCCCGAAGTGTTCCACGCTGTGAACGAAACCGTGTGGACCGGCTATCCTGAAAAGGACGACGGAAACAACATTCCGCCTATGGACTGCACGGATGGCTATGGCATTGCGGCGCTCTACAACCTGGAGCTTGTTGGCGAATAATCCATAGATAACCGGCGGCCATGATCTGAGTTGATTGGGTCATGGCCGCTTTTTTCTCAAAAGGGGGGAGAGCCAATGACCAAAGGCATGAGAAAATACTTCAAAAAGAAGATTTTCTGGTTTGTCATCACCTTCATTGCGGCAATCATTCTCAATTTCATTCTGCCGCGGCTCATGCCCGGCGACCCGGTCAACTCCATTGTCGGCAAGAATATCAGCCCCGGCACGACGCCGGAACAGGCCGCGGAGCTGACCGCTTACTACCAGCACCAGTTCGGCCTGGACAAAAATATCTTCGGTCAGTTCTGGGATTTCGTGAAGAACGCCTTCACCGGCACCTTCGGCGTCAGCTACAGCCAGTATCCCAAGACCGTGATCCAAATCATCGGCTCCGGCATCTGGTGGACGGTGGCGCTGCAGCTGCCCGCCATCCTGGTGGGCTGGCTGCTGGGCAACCTGCTGGGCGCGCTGGCGGCCTACAAGCGCGGCGTTTACGACAAAGTGCTGATGCCGACCACGCTGTTCTTCAGCGCTATCCCCGCGTTCGGCGCGGCGGTTATCCTGCTGGTGGTATTCGCCGTTTCGCTCAAATGGGCGCCGGTCAACGGCGCGTTTGACCCCGGCATGATCCCCAGCTTCAGCTGGAAATTCATTTCGTCCGTCATCGCCCACTATCAGCTGCCCTTCTGGTCCATCGTGCTGATTTCCATTGGCGGCCAGGCGGTAGGTATGCGCTCCATGTCCATTTATGAATTGAACGCGGACTACGTGAAGTATTCCCGCTTCCTGGGCATCAAGGACAAGAAGATCGTGCGCTACGTGTTCCGCAACGCCATGCTGCCCCAGGTCACCGGCCTGGCCATGAGCATCGGCTCCATGGTCGGCGGTGCGTTGGTGGCTGAGACCATTTTCAGCTATCCCGGCCTGGGCATGTCCATGTATGCAGCCATCAACTCCTCGGACTATCCGGTCATTTCCGCCTGTACCCTGATCATCACGATCATGGTGCTGATCGCCAGTTTCATGCTCGATATTATCTACGCGTTCATTGACCCGCGCGTCAAGGCCGCGCAGTTCGATTAAAGGGGGAATGGAACATGAAACATACGCTGAAAAATGTATTCACTTCTCCCCGTTTCCTGGTGGGCTTCATTATTTTCATGATCATCCTGCTCACGGTGCTGATCTATCCCTACTTTGTGCACCGCGACCCGCTGCAGGGCCTGGGCAAAGGCTTCCTGGAACCGGGCACCTACGTGTCCGTCTACGACGCCAACAACACGTCTCCTTACCGCATCGACCTGCCGGAAGCGGCTGAAAAGCGCCTGGAATCCACCCTTCCGCTGGAAAATCGGCAAACCATGATCGACTACCTGACCGCGGCGGGCGTTGACCTTGGCGGAGTAACCACCTCCAACGAGGACCTGGAAAAGCTGATCGAACTGTGGAAAGACAACTACAGCGACGCCGACGCCAAGGAAAAGAAGTATCCCGGCTTCTCCACCCAGGCCGCCCGCAATGCCCTGAAGCGCCTGGATAAGAGCCTGAGCGGAGACAGCGCTGCCGTCATGACCGTCACCAAAGGCGAGGGCGAAGCCGCCGCTTCCTCCACGGTTTCCGGCACGGATTTCGTGAAGGTGGACGAGGTGGCGAACGCTATCACCCTGCCGCTGGGCACCGATAACTTCGGCCGTGACACCCTGACCGAGCTGGTGAAGGCCACCGGCATTTCCCTGATCATCGGCCTGATTGCCGGTTCCATCGCCACCTTTATCGGCCTGACCGTGGGCCTGCTGGCCGGCTACGTGGGCGGCATTGTGGATGATATCCTCATGTTCATCGCCAACATCTTCACCGTCATTCCCGGCTTCGTGCTGCTGATCCTGATCTATTCCGCCCTGGGCGCGGAATCCCGCGGCATCATCACCTGCGCCGTGATCATCGGCATTACCAGCTGGGTGTGGACGGCGCGTTCCGTGCGCTCCCAAGTCATCAGCCTTCGCAACCGCGACCACGTGAACCTGAGTAAGCTCTCAGGCCACAGCCTGTTCCGCATCGTGGTCACCGACATCCTGCCCTACATCATGAGCTACGTGGTCATGGCCTTCATCCTCCAGGTGTCCTCCGGCATCCTGGCCGAAGCGCAGCTGTCCATGCTGGGCCTGGGCCCGAACCCCAACGAGCTGCCCACCCTGGGCCTGATGATGAACTGGGCCAAGCTCTTCGGCGCGTACACCTCTTCCAACGCCTGGTGGGCTTACTTCCCGGTCATCCTGATGATCGCCCTGATTTCCTTCTCCCTGAACCTAATGAATACCGGCCTCGACCAGGTGTTCAACCCGACCCTGCGTGATTAAGGAGGTGTGAGAAAATGGCAAAACTGATGCTGGATGTCAGGCAATTGACGACCAAGTACATTACCCGTACCGGCGAAGACGTTTACTCCGTTGATCACGTCTCCCTCACCATCGAGGAGGGCAAGAGCCTGGGCATCGCGGGCGAATCCGGCTGCGGCAAGTCCACCCTGGCCCTGAGCCTGATGGGCTATTACTTCCCGCCGCTCCACTACACCAGCGGCGATATCATCATCGACGGCAAGAACATCACCGGCATGGATCCTGACGTCATCCGCAAAACCGTGCTGGGCTCCGACGTGGCGTATATTCCCCAGGCGGCCATGAACGCCCTGAACCCCACGCGCAAGGTGGGCAAGTTCATCGAGGACGTGATCCACGCCCATGAGCTGCCCATGGACAAAAAGCAGATCCGCGAAATGGCGGAGCAGCGCTTCGCCTTGCTGGGCCTGCCCGTGGACGCGCTGGACAAGCACAGCGTGGAGCTCTCCGGCGGTATGCGCCAGCGCGTGGTCATCGCCGTGTCCACCATCCTGAACCCCAAGGTGCTGATCGCCGACGAGCCTTCTTCCGCCCTTGACGTGACCAGCCAGAAGATGGTCATCAAGATGATGAAGGACATGATGGCCAAGGGCCTGGTGAAGTCCATGATCTTCATCACCCACGAGCTGCCCCTGCTCTACAATGTGACCGATGACATCATGGTCATGTACGCGGGCCAGATCGTGGAGCGCGGCACCGCCAAGGAAATGGTGTTCGACCCCATCCATCCCTATTCCCGCGGCCTGATGCGCTCCATCCTCGTGCCCGAGGAAGGCACCCGCGACGTGAAGCTGACTGCCATCCCAGGCACCCCGCCGAACCTGAAGCATCCGCCCGTGGGCTGCCGCTTCGCGGAGCGCTGCCGCTACGCTACCGAGCAGTGCAAGTTCAACCAGATGCCGCTCTTGGACATCGGCGGCGGGCGTTTCTACCGCTGCGGCCACTCCGTAGAACATCTGAGGGAGGTGTACGAAGGTGAAGACTGATGAAGCCATCAAGAACACCGAAATTCAGGATACCCGTGAAAGCGTCACCTTCGGCGCGGACCGGAACAAGGACTTTTCCAAGGAACCCATGTGCCTGAGCGGCCGGGGCGTCACCCGCGTGTTCCACACCGGAAAGACCACTACCGTGGCCGTGGACCATGTGGACTTTGACTTCCACCGGGGCGAATTGATCTCCATCGTGGGCGAATCCGGCTCCGGCAAAACCACCCTCAGCAAGATGCTGCTGGGCTTGCTGGAACCCACCGACGGCCAGATCTTCTTCAAGGACAAGCCCCGCGACATTTCCACGGGACAAAAGAAAAAGGAATACTGGCAGGGCATTCAGGCCATCTTCCAGGACCCCTTCTCCAGCTACAACATCTTCCATAAGATCGACTCCGTGCTGCTGGACTGCATCAACATGCGCGGCGGCAAGAACAAATCCAAGGAAGAAAAGTTCGCCATGATGAAGGAAGCCTGCTCGTTCGTGAACCTCAAGTTTGAGGAGCTCACCAACAAGTATCCCTTCGAGCTGTCCGGCGGCCAGATGCAGCGCCTGATGATCGCGCGTATCTTCCTCTTAAAGCCCGACATCCTCCTGGCGGACGAGCCGACCTCCATGATCGACGCCTGCTCCCGTGCCACCATCCTGGATATGCTGCTGAACCTGCGCAACGAAACGGGCATGACAGTTATCTTCATCACCCACGACATCGGCCTGGCTTACTACATTTCCGACTCCATCTACATCATGGAGCACGGCAAGTTCGTGGAAGCCGGCAAGGCCGAGGACGTGATTTTGAACCCCCAGGCCCCGTATACCAAGCGCCTCATCAGCGACGTGCCCAAGATCCACGAGCCGTGGGATTTGAGCACGGTGGGATAAGGGACGAACGAGTTTTCTGGGGGAAACCGCTCTTTGGAGGCCAAAGAGCGGTTTCCCCCAGGTTCCGCATCCTCAATCGTCGCAGCTTTCCATAGGAGAGACTGCTCGTTTCGGATGATTTCACCGCCGAAAGGATTTCCGCCACTGGCGGCTTTCGGCGGTTCATCCCCATCCGAGAAAGCCATAAAGAAAGGTTGATTGCATTGAAAGATATCAAAGCGCTGGTCGCCCAGATGACGCTGGAAGAAAAAGCGGGGCTGTGCTCCGGTCTGGATTTCTGGCACACCAAGCCCGTAGAACGGCTCGGCATTCCCGCCACCATGGTGTCCGACGGTCCCCACGGCCTGCGCAAGCAGGATGAGGAAGGCGACCACCTGGGCATCAACGACAGCATCAAGGCCGTGTGCTTCCCCGCCGCCTGCGCCACCGCCGCGTCCTTCGACAAGGAACTGATCGGCAAAATGGGCGAGGCCATCGGCGACAGCTGCCAGCATGAAAAACTGAGTGTGGTGCTGGGCCCCGCCGTGAACATCAAGCGCTCCCCCCTGTGCGGCCGCAACTTCGAGTATTTCTCCGAAGACCCCTACCTGGCCGGCAAAATGTCCGCCGCCTACATCAACGGCGTCCAGAGCCGCAACGTGGGCACCAGCATCAAGCACTTCGCCGCCAACAACCAGGAGCATCGCCGCATGAGCTCCTCCTCCGACGCGGACGAGCGCACCTTGCGGGAAATTTATTTCCCCGCCTTTGAGATTTCCGTGAAGGAAGCCCAGCCCTGGACGGTCATGTGCTCCTACAACAAGGTCAACGGCACTTACGCCTCCGAAAACCCCTGGTTGCTCACCGACGTGCTGCGCAAGGAATGGGGCTTCGAGGGCTACGTCATGTCCGACTGGGGCGCGGTCAGCAACCGTGTCAAGGGCGTGGTAGCGGGCCTCGATCTGGAAATGCCCGCTTCCGGCGGTGTCAACGACGCCAAGATTGTGGCGGCCGTGAAGAAGGGCGAGTTGGACGAAAAGCTGGTGGACCTGTGCTGCGAGCGCATCCTGAACATCATCTTCCGCTATCAGGAAACCGCCAAGCCCGAAACGCCCTGGGATAAGGAAGCCCAGCACGCTTTCTCCGGCCAGATCGCGGCGGACTGCATGGTGCTTTTGAAGAATGACTGCGACGTTCTGCCGCTGAATAAGGAAGACGCCATCGCCTTCATCGGCGAATTTGCCCAGAAGCCCCGGTTCCAGGGCGGCGGCAGCAGCCACATCAATTCCTTCAAGACCACCAGCGCCGTGGAAGCGGCGAAGGGCCTGAACGTGACTTACGCCCAGGGCTACAGCGTGGCGAAGGATGAAGCCAGCGACGAGATGATCGCAGAAGCCGTGAAGGCGGCGAAAGCGGCCAAGGTGGCCGTGGTGTTTGCGGGTCTGCCGGACAGCTACGAGTCCGAGGGCTACGACCGCACCCATATGGCGATGCCTGCCTGCCAGAACAAGCTGATTGAAGCCGTGGCGGCGGCGAACCCCAACACCGTGGTGGTGCTGTACAACGGCTCTCCCGTGGAGATGCCCTGGATCGGTAAGGTCAAGGCCGTACTGGAAGCGTATCTTGGCGGCCAGAACGTAGGCGATGCCACGGTGAAGGTGCTGTTCGGCGACGTGAACCCCTCCGGCCATCTGCCGGAGTCCTTCCCCTATAAGCTCCAGGACAACCCCTCCTACCTGTACTACGGCGGCGAGGGCAACCGCACCGAATACCGCGAAGGCGTGTTCGTGGGCTACCGCTACTACGACAAGAAGGACATGGACGTGCTGTTCCCCTTCGGCCACGGCCTGAGCTACACCACCTTCGCTTATTCCAACTTGCGCCTGAGCGCCAAGGAAATCAAGGATACCGATACCCTGACCGTGACCGTAACCGTCACCAACACCGGCAAACGCTTCGGCAAGGCCGTGGCCCAGCTGTACGTGGGCGATAAGGAAAGCACCCCCATCCGTCCCGTGCGTGAGCTCAAAGGCTTTGAGAAGGTGGCGCTGAACCCCGGCGAAAGCAAGGATGTGCCCTTCACCCTGGACAAGCGTTCCTTCGCTTACTGGAACGAAACCATTCACGACTGGCACGTGGAAACCGGCGACTTCACGATTGAAGTGGGCGGCTCCTCCCGCGACTTGCCGCTGTGCGATTCCGTGAAGGTGGAGTCTACCGTGGAACTGCCCCGGCACTATGACCTGGACAGCATCTTCATGGATCTGCTGGCTGACCCCAAGGCCAAGGCCGTGATCGATCCTTTCATCCAAAAGCTGCAAGCCGCTTTCATGCCCGAGGACGAAGGAACCACCGAGGCCGCCAAGGAGGCTGTATCGGAGGATATGGGCGCGGCCATGTTGAATTACATGCCGCTGCGCGGCATCCTCAGCTTCGGCGGCGCGGACTCCGCTCCCGCCATCGATGCGCTGCTCAAAGCGCTGAACGGCGACTAATCCAATGAAACCCCACATCCTGGGGCAGAGGGTTTGCCCTCTGCCCCCTTTTTCTGCATAGACGATAGGAGGTAACGGCCATGGGTAAGACCATCAAACCCCGCGCACTGAGCGGGAAAACTACGCAGGAATTGTGGCCCTGGGAGCAGCCCCATCGGGAGCTGGCGCGGGAAGCTGCGGGCGAGGGTATCGTGCTGCTGAAAAATGAGGGCGTGCTGCCGCTTGAAAAAGGGAGCAAGGTGGCGCTGTACGGCGCGGGTGCGTCCCGCACCATCAAGGGCGGCACCGGCTCCGGCGATGTGAATGAGCGCTACAGCGTCACCGTCGCCGAGGGCATGCGCGACGCGGGTTTCCAGCTGACCACCGAGGACTGGATTCAGGATTTTGAAGACCAGTATATGAAAGCCAAGTACGCATGGCGCGACGAGATCCTGGACAAATACAGGAAAACGGGCGACCCGCGCAAGTTCTTCGCCGTCTATTGCAGCACGCCCTTTGTGGTGCCGGTGGGCGGCCCCGCCGCGAAAACGGATACAGACACCGCCGTTTTCATCCTCAGCCGCGTGGCGGGCGAAGGCGCGGACAGGCAGAGGGGAGAGGGCGACTATATCCTCCGCCCCGAGGAGCGTGACCTGCTGGAGGGCATCTGCGGCCTGTACGAAAACGTGATTGTGATCGTGAACGCGGGCGGCGCGGTGGATCTGTCCTTCATGGACGAGTTCCCGCAGATCAAGGCGCTGCTGTTCGTGTCTCAGCCCGGCATGGAGGGCGGGCGCGCTGTGGCCGACGTGCTCAGCGGCACCGTGAACCCCAGCGGCCACCTCACCGACACCTGGGCTTTCCTGTATGACGATTATCCCACCGCCGCGACCTTCTCCCACAACAACGGCGACGTGCAGAACGAGCGCTACGAAGAGGGCATTTACGTCGGATACCGCTACTTTGACAGCTTCTGCGTGCCCGCCCGGTACGGCTTCGGCGACGGCCTGTCCTATACGGAGTTTGCCTACGCCCTCAAAAACGTCGCCTCCGATGCAGACGGCAAGGTCCGCGCGGAAGTTTCCGTGACCAATACCGGCAAGGTCCCCGGCAAGGCCGTGGCGCAGCTGTACGCCCAGCTTCCTTTTGGCAAGCTGGAAAAGGAAGCCCGCCGCCTGGCAGCTTATGGCAAGACGGGCCTGCTGGCCCCCGGCGCGTCCGAAATCCTGACCCTCTCCTTCAATGCCATGGACTTAGCCTCCTTCGACGAAGCTGCTTCCGCCTATGTGTTGGAGGCTGGTGTATATGGCCTGTGGCTGGGCGATTCCCTGAACGGAAGCAAGCTCGCTGCCGCGCTGAACCTGAAAGACGCTGTGTGCCTGAAAAAGGTCGATCACATCTGCCCGCTGAAAGAAGAACTCAAGGAACGCAAGCAGGACGCGGACAAGGCAAAAGCCCGTTATGAGGCCATGGTTCAGGCCGCCGCCGCTGTGCCCTGCTTTGAATACACCGCTGCGCCGCTGCCCGACGCGGACTACACCGAACCGAAGCCCGACAAAGAAGCGGCTGATCTAACTGCCACCCTCTCCCAGGAAGAACTGATCGCTTTGGCCATCGGCGACCCCTCCCGGGGACAGGGCAGCGAGCTGGGCTCCGCCGGTATTTCCGTGCCCGGCGCGGCAGGCGAAACCAGCGGCATCGCCCTGGCGAAGGGCGTGGCTCCCATCGTGCTGGCCGACGGCCCGGCGGGCCTGCGCCTCACGAAGGAGTATTCCGTCATCGACGGCAAGCCCGTGAGGCAGCCTTTCCTCTCCAGTGTGGCGAACCGCTTCTTCGCCGAAGGCAAGGAGCTGGAGGGCGAGATCCGCTACCAGTACTGCTCCGCCTGGCCCGTGGGCACCCTGTTGGCCCAGACCTGGAACCTGACGCTGGTGGAGAAGGTTGGCGACGCCGTGGGCAAGGAAATGGAGGATTACAACGTGACCCTCTGGCTGGCCCCCGGCATGAACATCCACCGCGACCCGCTGTGCGGCCGCAACTTTGAATACTTCGCCGAAGACCCGCTCATCAGCGGCTATGTGGCGGCGGCCATCACCCTGGGCGTGCAGAAGCACAAGGGCTGCGGCACCACCATCAAGCACTTCGCCTGCAACAACCAGGAGGACAACCGCATGGGCTCCAACAGCATCGTGAGCGAAAAGGCCCTGCGTGAAATCTACCTGCGCGGTTTCCAGATTGCCATCCAGCTGTCCCATCCCCTGTCCATCATGACCAGCTATAACCTGATCAACGGCGTCCACGCCGCCAACTGCTACGATACCTGCACCAAGTATGCCCGCTGCGAAAGCGGCTTTGACGGCGTGATCATGACCGACTGGACCACCACCAACCAAGGCGACCCGCTCTCCACCGCCGCGGGCTGTATGCTTGCCGGAAACGACCTGGTGATGCCCGGTCTGCCCAATGACTTTGACAGCATCCGTGACGCGCTCGCCGACGGCAGCCTATCCATTGAACGGCTCCGCGAGTGCATCGCGCACCTGGTGAAAGTGGCGCTGATGTCCAACTGGTACGAGTAAGAGAATATAGGGATACGCTGGGCGCTCCGCGCGCCCAGACCTGCGCCAAAGGACTTCGTCCTCTGGACTCCCATAGGCGAAATTGCTCTGTTTTGTAGAATCAACTATCTTCGCCTGCCACGCTGGGGTTACGAATAGTTAGAGACTTCTGGCCAAAGAAAGCCAGGAAAAACCTCAGGGAAAAACGAGCTTTTCCCTGAGGTTTATTCCCTGGCTTTCACCGGACGCTTTGCGTCCGGGAAGGCGGCTTTCAGCCGCCGGGCCAGAAGTATGACAAGACGATGTCTGTTATTATACTATTCTTCTTCTAAAAACATAACATCTTTCGGCGTCTTTTCCGACCTGGCGTTGTTTCATTCCGGTCAACGTAGCGGTGCTACGTCTCCCTTCGTTCAGCTTAGCCAGGTCGAAAAATCCATCCGAAATCTGTTAAGTTTTAGAACGCGAATAGTATTACGTCTCTTTTATGCAACAGCGGAAACCAAGTTTGTTCGCAAAGTAAAGTAACTTCCGCTATTGTGGGTCCAGGGTACTCAGTACCCTGGTGGGGTCTGGGGTGAAACCCCAGCGGTTCCTTTTATTTGGAGGATTACAATGCGAAAAATATCACTCAACGGCCCCTGGCAATTGCGTGTGCTGGGCTGGGAAAAAGGGCCCATCGCGGCGACGGTGCCGGGGTCGGTGTACTATGACCTGCTGAACGCCGGGGAAATGCCCGACCCGTTTTACCGGGACAATGAAATGGACGCCCTGAAGCTGATGGACAACGATTTCAGCTATACCCGCGCCTTTGACGTACCGGAAGACCTGCTGCAATCGGATGCGGTGCTCCTGCGGGCGGACGGCTTGGACACACTGGCGGAAATCAGCGTGAACGGGCAGGCTGTCGGCAAGGCGGACAACATGCACCGCATTTGGGAATTTGACGTAAAATGCGCCTTGCGTCCCGGAAAGAATGAAATCGAGGTGCTGCTCCGCTCCCCGACGAAGTTCATTAAAAAAGCCTATGCGGAGAACCCGGCGGACGGCTCCACCGACGCCATGGTGGGCTTCCCGGCCCTGCGCAAGGCGCACTGCATGTTCGGCTGGGACTGGGGCCCCCGCCTGCCCGACGCGGGCATCTGGCGGGATATCATGCTCCTGGGTGTGAACACCGCGCGCATCCGGGACGTATACGTGACCCAAAAGCATGAGGAAGGGAAAGTTACCTGCCGCGTCGTGACCCATGTGAACCGGCTGAACGATCAGCCTGTCTCCGCTTCCGTCACGATCACCGGTCCGGACGGGCAGGTGTTCACCGGCGAGGACATGGACTGCGAGATCGTGATCGATGATCCCCTGCTCTGGTGGCCTGCCGGGTACGGTGATCAGCCGTTGTATACCGTGGAAGTGACGCTGAAATCCGATGACGCTCCCTTGGATACATGGAAGCGCCGCATCGGCCTGCGTACCCTGACCATACACCGGGAAAAGGATGCATGGGGCGAATCCTTCTGCCACCGTGTCAACGGGGTGGACGTTTTCGCCATGGGCGCGGACTACATCCCTGAGGACAATCTGCTGCCCCGCGTCACGCCCGAGCGTACTCGCAGGCTGCTGCTGGACGCCCGCGCCGCCAACATGAATATGATCCGCGTCTGGGGCGGCGGCTACTATCCAGACGATTTCTTCTATGACATCTGCGACGAGCTGGGCATCCTGGTGTGGCAGGACTTCATGTTCGCCTGCGCGGTGTACAACCTGACCGAAGAATTTGAAGAAAACGTGCGGGCGGAGTTCGTGGACAACGTCCGTCGCCTGCGCCATCACCCCTCCCTGGCCTTGTGGTGCGGCAACAACGAGATGGAAATGTTCGTGGCCTACGGCATGTGGGTGGGCAGCAAGCGGCAGTCGGCGGACTACATCAAGCTGTACGAATACATCATTCCCAAGCTGCTCAAGGAGGAAGACCCCGCCACCTTCTACTGGCCCGCCAGCCCGTCCAGCGGCGGCAGCTTCGACGAGCCGAACGACGAAAACCGCGGCGACGTGCACTACTGGGACGTGTGGCACGGACGCAAGCCCTTCACCGAATACCGCAAATTTTTCTTCCGTTACGCTTCGGAGTTTGGCTTCCAGTCCTTCCCCTGCATGGAAACCATCGAGAGCTTTACCCTGCCCGAGGATCGCAACGCCTATTCCTACGTGATGGAAAAGCACCAGCGCAACGCCTCCGCCAACGGCGTGATCGCCTCCTATCTGAGCCAGACGTATCTGTACCCGTCCACCCTGGATACCTTTGTGTACGCCTCCCAGCTCTTGCAGGCCCAGGCCATCCAGTACGGCGTGGAACACTGGCGGCGGAACCGGGGCCGCTGCATGGGCGCTGTGATCTGGCAGCTCAACGACTGCTGGCCGGTGATCAGCTGGGCGAGCATCGACTATTACGGGCGGTGGAAGGCCCTGCACTACTACGCGAAGCGCTTCTTCGCGCCGGTGCTGGTGTCCTGCCATGAGGAAGGCATTCTCTCCCAGAACACGAACGTGAATGCCGAACCGTTTGACCTCAAAAAGTCCGCGCGGCTGAACGTGAGCAACGAAACCATGCAGCTTTTTACCGGAACTGTCTCTTGGGCTTTGCGCAGGCCGGACGCCTCCGTGATCTATGAGGGGCAGGCTACGGTACAGGTGGCCGCCCTCTCCGCCCTGTGGCTGGAGGAGAAGGATTTCAGCGACCAGGACACCTATGGTTGCTATTTTTCCTTTGAACTTAAGGACGAAAAATGGAAAGAAATCGGCAGCGGCACGGTTCTGTTCTGCCCGCCGAAACACTTCCACTTCGCTGATCCCCATTTACAGGCGCGGCAGGAAGACGATGAAATCATTGTGACCGCTGATGCCTACGCCCGTTCCGTGGAAATCCTGTGCGGGGCCGATACCCTGCTCAGCGATAATTACTTCGACATGAACGCGGGAGAGAGGCGGGTCAAGGTGCTGCGCGGCGAGGTAAAGAATCTCTCCGTCCGCAGTGTGTATGACATTCGGTAAAATTGCAATTGCTTAGTCTTCCCGGTTAAAATGGGCAATGGAAGGCGGATAAGCAAAATCATTCAAAAGGCCTTCTGATCTTGTGTGAGATCAGACGGCCTTTCAGGTTATGCTGCTTTTTTTGGTTAAACGCCAGTGCCGCCTGGTCTTTCCCTTACGTCCTCTCTGTTGTGAAAAATAAGGCTATATCGTCAGCGATTGTTCTGAACTTGAAGGCCAGAACTTGAACCATTTTTTCCTTGACATTTGTGCCGTTCTATGCTAATATACGGATGTTCGTTTTTTCGAACATGCAGCCAAGGAGAAGTCGCCTAGCTTGGTCGAGGGCGCACGACTGGAAATCGTGTAACGGGTAAAACCGTTCGAGAGTTCGAATCTCTCCTTCTCCGCTCAAGAAAGTCCAGGAATTTCAAGGGTTAATGGTCATAAGGAACATTTGCCCTTGGGGAGACTGCGTAGCCGTGAGGCTACGCAGTTTTCCTGTTTTGGGGTTTCTGTTCCAGAATAATCGGGGTGGTCAGGATGGGGATATCCACCTGACCGACAAAGTTGAAGATGATCTCGATCTGCTGCTTCCGTTTGCCGCTGGATTTGTCCGGCGCGTAAACGATGATCT
>JAFWQM010000130.1 GCA_017509065.1 Clostridia bacterium | reverse complement strand
TAGGATGTGCGCCACCCCTGCGGCAGGCTGCCACAGGGTAGACGCTTTTAACGATAGGTAACCTTTTGATGTGATCTCCGGGTTTTCCCCCGCCCCAAACCGTGCGTGACAGTTTCCCATCACACGGCTTTCCATCATCAGTAATCGTTAAAAATAATCAATTCAATCAAACAAATTGATACCGATTCATGCGTTCAGTTCTGGCATTCCTGCCATGACCCGCAATTTGTTCAGCTTTTTCATCTGCTTTTTGTCAGGCTTCAAGACATTCAAATATTTTCGGATGGTACGTTCCGCGCTGGCGTGGATGAGGATGTGAACAACATCTGATACAATGACAAGATTGCTGTAACTATCATTTCCGCCCATGGAAAGAGGAATTTTGTGATGACAGTCTACCTGATTGGCTTCCAGATGCTGTCCGGTCACCGCACATTTCCCATATTGCGCCACATAGAGCGAAATACGGTTGTCATTGTATTCCACGCTTTGCTTTCCGCAGGGTGAATTCATAAGCTCATAAAGTGTATCCATGCTGACACACTCCAGATTTTTATGAATTTCTTCTCTGCCTTCCGGGGTGTACTTGTTGATCTTGGCCTTTTTGTCCATGGGCACTCTATGCTGCACATAGGCAATCGGGACAAGCGCGTGTCCACCCAGGAAACGGATTTCCCTGCTGGAACCGTATTTTTCCTGAATATACCTGTTTGTGATTTTGCCTTTCTTTTCAAGCCGATGCTTCAATCTGTTGTAAAGGCTCTTTTTGACATCAAAAGCGATTTGATGGAAATCAGGGTTCACGTGGGTGGCGATACAATAGTAATTGTGTACGCCTATGATATAAGCGTTATACTTTTGTATCAGCCTGTATTCCATGCCTTTATCATAGGTCTGCCGCAGCTCGCCTATGATTTGTTTGCTTTTGTCGTGGATTTTTTGCAGCGCTTTTTCCTTCATGTGTGCTTCGATCACATAACGCGGCTTCCCGTTTGACTTTTTGCCTTTTACCCGAACCTTCAGCTGAAAGCCAAGAAATTCGGAAGCATGGCGCTTCAAATTTACAACTTGGGACTTTTCAGGGCTGATTTCCAACCCCAATCTATCCCAAAGCCATTGCTTTGTCGCTTCAAACAGTTTGACCGCGTCCGTTCTCTTTTTGCAGAAGATTTTGAAATCGTCCGCATAGCGCACAACGTAGCACTCTTTTAGGTTTGTTTTGTTGCGCAATACCCAAATCGTGCTGCTTTTGTCGGGCGTTCCGTTGCTGTATATCCGGTGAACGTAGTTCTTTCGGGTCGGCATTTCTTCCCATTGGCTGACCAGCCACCAATCCAATTCGTTAAGGACGATGTTGGAAAGTAAGGGTGAAATGATGCCGCCTTGGGGCGTGCCCTTTTCAGGAAAGCCAATTCCCGCCACTTCCGCCTTTAGCATGGCGGAAATGATGGATAGAAGCTTTTTGTCCCTGATACCGAGCGTCCACATTTGTTTCAGCAGTTTTCCATGATTCACATTGTCAAAGAATGACTTGATATCCAAATCCACCACATAGTGACAGCCAACATTTTGTATCAGGCGTTCTGCCTGTGCAATCGCGTTTTCTGCGCTATGGTTTGGCCTGAATCCGTTGCTCCTCTTGAAAAACTTTGCTTCACAAATCGGTTCCAACACTTGCAGGACACATTGCTGTATCAGCCTGTCCATAATTGTCGGAATCCCCAGGGGCCGCATTTTTCCGTTATCCTTTGGGATCTCCACCCGCCTGACAGCGTTTGGAACATACCAGTCCAGCTTTCGCTGTACATGAGAGATGAGCGCTGTTTCGTTCCACTTATTCAAATCGCTGATGGTCTTTTGATCCACTCCCGGCGTTTTGCTGCCGGAATTTTTCCTCATATTTCGATAGGCCAGCTTGATGTTTTCAGGAGCTTTTATCAATTCCACAAGATTGCGGAATTGCTTTCCTTTCAGGCTGTCTTGGTACAGTCCGTCAAAAACTGCCTGCATATCGTAATACTCAGAATTGCGGATTTTCTGCCGCTTCAATGGTTTCTTTCTGTTTGTCAAAGTCAGTTACTTTCCTTTTCAGGGGATTTCGCTTTTCTTAGTCATACTCGAACCTTTGAGCTTGAATTGTTATTTGTTTATACATTACTGATGACTGGTGGCTATCCCTCCGCTGCTCTTTTTCGTACAGCTTCATCGGTACTGTGCCACCGCTTTCAGTTGGATAAAGGATTGTTATATGCCAAGGTGGCCCCCGACATTTTCCAATCCAACACTTCATCGCCTGCAACCGGCTCCGTGTTCCAACCTTTCCACGTTCCAATATTCCTATCTGTGCATATCTGCCCTTAGGTTTCCCTCTGACCCTGCGCGTTGGATGGTGCCTGTAACACCATAGGGATTTTCATAGTAAAAATTCTTACTCGTCCCCGCGCGCTTTCGTAATCGAAATGGGACATTTCTGCCCCAGCGCCTTTTAGAGCCGTACATTCGGGCCTTCGTCAGTCATCGTGACATTCTGACCATAGGCAGTTTATAGACCTCCGGCGTATCATACGCACACCCCACCGCTGGGGCGCTTTCCACAGCTTGACCTGTTTGGGCATACTTCCGCCGACTTTGGCGAGCGTTATACCACAGCCCACGTTGCATTGGGCTGACGCATATCGCAGTTTGTAAGGCAGGCGTTTCCAGGCGTTACCCCTTCATTCCACCCGTCGGAATATTAGTTCTACAAGTCTGTTTGTTTTCAGGGACTCCTTTCTGTTTCCCGTTCTTTTGTTAGCTGACTTGTGCGTAACCTTTTCAGTTACGAACGTGTCGCACTCTTGCCTGCGCCGACCACATGGGCAAGCAGCGTATTCCCGCCGTACAGCGTATGCGCGATGGCGTTCCGCTGGTGTTCCCGGAGAACAATCTCCGGGTTCATGCCGGAAAAGGTGATGTGCTGCCCGTCGTACTCCCGAGGCCGGACGCTGTTGAAGAGCTCGTTGTACTTTTTCACCAGCACAGCCCGCCGATCCGGATCCTTCCAGATCCAGTCCCGGAAAGCATCCTTGATGGCCTGCTGCTTCTGCTGCGCCAGGGTCGTCTCCTTCTGGTTCAGGACACGCTTTTCCTTGCCGTCGGCATCCTCGACGGTGTCATAGATTCGGACATCCCGCAGGTTCAGCGTATCTTCCAGGATCTTCAGGCCGCTGGCCCTGTCCGTGCCGTAGGTCATGTTGTTGGCTACGTTGTTGTAGGACAGCACGTTCTTTCCGTTGATATGCCACTCGGAGGTATAGTTGGAATACTGCACCTGAACCGCCCGGCGCTGGTAGAACGGGATCTCAAACAGTTCCTGCATGAACTGCTGGATGTATTCCTTGTCCACCCAGGTCGCGCCGAGCCGCACATCGATCTCGGACGCATCCAGGTCTTTGGGCTGGGCAGCTCGCAACGCCTGTACATTCACATCAAAATACGGGGACATCTCCGCCGCGTCTTCGGCATCCCGAAGCTTCTGACGGACATTGCCGGACAGGTATTCATCCGCAGTGACAAAGGTCGCCCTGCCGTCCTCATCCAGCGGGCCGGGCACCTGGAAAATGACGCCGGTCAGCTCATCCGCGATCTCTTCTTCGGCCTTGCCTGTCAGCTCCGCCATAAAGGGCAGATCGACCCTGGCTTTCTCCGCGATGGAAACCGCCAGGGCTTCCACGGATGTGTCCACATGCTCCACAGTCCGCTACTGGCGGATGGTGCGCCTGGTGAACATGTCCGCTTTCCGCTCCAGCTCACCGTTTTCATTCACGATCTCCAGGGAGGACAGCAGATAATAGGACGAATCATCCGAGAAAGCCTGCATATTGGACCGGCTGTTGATCAGCCCGAAACGGGCGGTGAAGCTGTCATACAGACTGTTCAGTTCCGCCTGCAGCTCATGAACAGTGAAGTCATCCGCGTCCCGGAGCTGCGCGTCCATCAGGCGGTGTACGCAGTCCCGCAGGGCAACCATTCCCTTGACCCGTTCCTGGGCCACAGCGCCCAGGTCGGGCCGGGCCATAACGGAATTCTCACGGAAGTAAACCTGGCCGTCCACCACGGTATAGGAGTAGTTCCGCACATTCGGATCCGCCGGAATGCTGTCCCGGATCGCCTCGCCGTCGGACAGGTCGGGCATCTCTTCTTCCCGGTAGGTACCGGAAATATGGGAAGTCGCTTCTGTCAGCTGTTGGGACAGGTCCGCGCCTTCAATGGGCAGGCAGGCGGTCTCCTGACGGGCTCCGTACATGGAATCATCCCAGACCATGGTTCCCAGCACCATTTCCGGATGGGCTGCGAAATAGCTGTTGACAGGGATCCCGTCTTCGGTCTGTCCGAGGTGTACCCAGTCAGGCTCGACATCGATTGCCCTGTCACGCTTCTGCAGGAAGATGATGTCAGAGGTAACCTCTGTTCCGGCATTTGCCCGGAAAGCGTTGTTGGGCAGCCGGATCGCTCCCAGAAGCTCGGCTCGCTGCGCGATGTATTTCCTGACCTCCGGAGACTGCTTGTCCATGGTACCCTTGGATGTGATGAAGGCCACGATGCCGCCGGGACGCACCTGGTCGAGCGCCTTGGCGAAGAAGTAATCGTGGATCAGGAAGTTGTAGCGATCGAACTGACTGTCCGGGACTTTGTATGCACCAAAGGGCACGTTGCCGATGGCCAGGTCAAAGAAATCCTTCCGGTCCGTCTTTTCAAACCCCGTGACAGCGATATCTGCCTGCGGGTACAGGTATTGTGCGATCCGGCCGGTGATGCTGTCAAGCTCAACACCGTAAAGGGCACTGCCTTCCATGCTTTCAGGCAGCATACCGAAGAAATTGCCGACGCCGCAGGACGGTTCCAGGATATTGCCGGACCGGAAGCCCATCTGTTCCACAGCGGAATAGATCGCCCGAATCACGGTGGGCGACGTATAGTGCGCGTTCA
The DNA here is from genome assembly GCA_017509065.1 of Clostridia bacterium. The sequence continues at coordinate 1,550 of JAFWQM010000130.1, read as the reverse complement.
GGGTAGACGCGCGCGCCATCTCATACTCTTCCTCTGTCAGCGCGCTTTTCAGTTCACGGTACTCGTCAGCCCAGGAAGAATTGTGCTCGTCAAAGGCCTGCGGAATGCCGCCCCATCCTACATATTGGGACAGGACCTCCTGGTCCTCCGGGGACGCCGGGCGGCTCTCCTTCTCAAGCGTTTTCAGGGTACGGATCGCCCGGATGTTGTTTTCAAACTTCGTCTTCGGTCCGCCTTCACCGAGACGGTCATCCGTGATGTGGAAGTTTGATGCACCATTCGGTGCAATACTTTGTACCTCAGACGCATCATCGGTAACTTCGGCGGCTTGTGCAGCCTCCTGCGCATCCTGAAGCGGCTCTGTCCTGAAAGGCCAGTTCCGTTCGTCGCGGTCCAGCAGTGGCTCCAGGATCGTTTTGCTTTCTGCCCGGTAGATCGGGTAAGTCATCGTGGGATCCCGGAAAGCCACATCAAAGAAACGGACTTCGTCCACGATGAAGCGGCGTCCGTCCATATACATTGTATCGCCGGGGTGCAGATCGTACGCGAACGGCGGAGGAGCAGGATTCGCAGGCTGCGGGTGCCGTGGCGGCGGCAGGGGCTCATCCAGCGACAGATCCTCCATGCCGCCATCAACAGCATGCTCCGGCTCGTTTTGTACAGGCGGCGGATACTGCATCCTGGCATTGGGCGCAGGCAGGCCGATGTCGGCATACGCGCGCTGCAATTCAGCCAGCTGATTCTGCTCGGCTTCCGTCAGGTAAGTGCCGTTCTCAACCATCCTCCGGATATGCTGCTCCACCGCAGGCCAGCGAAGCTGAGAGCCCTCTTTGAAGCCGTTCCAGGAGAGACGCATGCCGCGGGCATTGTAATCCACAAAGCCGCGTGTTCCGTCCAGGTAGGTATGGCTGTGCCCGCCGATCCCGTATTCATCCTTCAGGAACTCCTGCGCCGCTTTCGGAGCCGGCGCGTTTTCGTACAGCGCGGCGATGCGCAGCTTGCCCCCGGCATAACCGGACCCGCGCCGAAGCGCCTCATCAATATCCGCTTCCGACAAAGAAAAGGCAGAGGCGGGTGCCTCTGCGCTGGGTGTCGGATCTGCTTGCGATGTTTCCGTGACCGGGCGGTCAATCCCGGCGATCTGCTCCGTTTCGGACGGGATCAGGAAGGACAGCTGTTCGGACGCAGATAGACTGTCTGTCAGGCGTAGATCAGCTCCGAGAGGATCATCTCCTCCGCCTGATGCTTCAGGCTGTTCATCTGACCCACCCAGGCCATCTGGTTCCGGGCTTTCAGTTCCTCGGTCACGCCCGCCTGCTTCGTCATCAGACTCATCAGGCTCTCCAGCCGCTCGTGGGCTGTCGTGTCGATCTCCTGCAGGTGCTCCATCAGCCTCCCGTTCAGGATCAGCCGGGTGTACAGCCCCGGTCGGTTCTGCTCCAGGTACTGACGCCGCATCATCCCGTACTTGCCCAGGGGTTTCTTCTCCTCTTCGGTCAGGCCCAGGTCCTTCGCCAGATTGAGATCACTGTCAGAACCGCGGAAAGGAG
>JAFWQM010000129.1 GCA_017509065.1 Clostridia bacterium | reverse complement strand
GCGGTCGCAGTGGCTGGGCAGATGCGTTCCGTTCTGGTTCAGTTCGGACAGCATCTCCTTGGGGAAATAGCCCCGCAGCGCCAGGGTGGCGTACAGGGCGGGACCCGCGTGGCCCTTGGAGAGCACCAGGCGGTCTCTCTCCTGCCAGCCGGGATCCTCGGGGTTCACCCGCATCTCGCTGGCGTACAGGACGGCCAGCGTCTCGATGATCGACATGGAACCACCCACGTGGCCGCTTCCGGCGCCGGCGAAGGTCTGCAACGTGACCAGCCGGATGCCCTCGGCGATGACGCGGAGCTGTTCCGCACTCGGTTTCACTGCCATATCTTATCCTCCCTGCCGCGGCGCGGCATCAAAAATCCGTCTTCTCCAGCAGGTAGTGCACCAGATCCGCCATGGGTACGCGCTCCTGCTGCATGGTATCCCTGTCGCGGACGGTCACGCAGCCGTCCTCGGCGGAATCAAAGTCGTAGGTCAGGCAGAACGGCGTGCCGATCTCGTCCTGACGGCGGTAGCGCTTGCCGATGCTTCCGGCCTCGTCGTAGTCCACCATGAAGTACTTGCTCAGGTCTTCATGAATTTGGGTGGCCAGCCCGCCCAGTTTGTTCTTCTGCAGGGGCAGCACGGCGGCCTTGAAGGGGGCCAGCGCGGGATGCAGATGCAGCACGGTGCGCACGTCGCCGCCTTCCAGTTCTTCTTCCTCGTAGGCGTTGCACAGGAAGGCCAACGTCACGCGGTCGGCGCCCAGGGAGGGCTCGATGACGTAGGGAATATACCGCTCGTTGGTGACGGGATCGATATATTCCATGGATTCGCCGGAGGTGTTCTGGTGCTGAGTCAGGTCGTAATCCGTGCGGTCGGCGATGCCCCAGAGCTCGCCCCAGCCAAAGGGGAACAGGAATTCAAAGTCCGTGGTGGCCTTGGAATAGAAGGCCAGTTCTTCCTTGCTGTGGTCGCGCAGGCGGAGGGATTCCTCCTTGATGCCCAGCTTCAGCAGCCAATCGCGGCAGTAGCCCCGCCAGTAGTCGAACCATTCCAGGTCGGTGCCGGGCTTGCAGAAGAATTCCAGTTCCATCTGCTCAAACTCGCGGATGCGGAAAATGAAGTTGCCGGGGGTGATTTCGTTGCGGAAGCTCTTGCCCACCTGGGCCACGCCCATGGGCAGCTTGCGGCGGGTGGAGCGGACGATGTTCTTGAAGTTCACGAAAATGCCCTGGGCGGTTTCGGGGCGCAGATAGATTTCGTTGGCGCTGTCCTCGGTAACGCCCTGGTGGGTCTTGAACATGAGGTTGAACTTGCGGATGCCGGTGAAGTCCTTCTTGCCGCAGGTGGGGCACACGATGTCGTGCTCGGCGATAAAGGATTCATACTGCTCGTTCGTCCAGCCATCGGCCTGAATCTCTTCGCCATGCTCCTTGCCCCAGTCCTCGATCAGCTTGTCCGCCCGGAAGCGGGCCTTGCAGGCGCGGCAGTCCATCAGCGGGTCGTTGAAGGTGCCCACGTGGCCGGAAGCCACCCATACCATGCGGTTCATCAGAATGGCGCTGTCCAGGCCCACGTTGGTCTTGCTTTCCTGCACGAACTTTTTGAGCCACGCTTTTTTCACGTTGTTCTTGAATTCCACGCCCAGGGGGCCGTAGTCCCAGCTGTTGGCCAGACCGCCGTAAATTTCGCTGCCGGGGAAAATAAAGCCGCGCACCTTGCAAAGGGCCACCAGCTTGTCCATCGTCAATTCAGCCATCGTTTCATCATTCCTTCCTGAAAATGTACCGCTTCATTATCGCCGTTTCCGGCGTGTTTGTCAAGCAAAAAGCCGCAGTTTCCGAAGAAATCCGCGGCTTTCTTTTTGAGCTTGCTTGAATGTAAGGATTACTTGGTGATGTCGTACACGCCGTTTGTGGCGATCGGGATATCCGTCGCGCCTTTGAGGTAGATACCGGTCAAAGTCTTGTCCGGCGCGATCTTGTTGGACTGCGCTGTAGCCAGTTCAGCCTCCACCTTCACCATCACGCCGCCCGCATAGTTGGGGTCGGTGGTGAAAATGCGGTAGCTGATCGCTTCGTCTGTGGTAAACCAGTTATCGTCCACATTGGCAAGAGAGATCGTCAGGATCGCTTTGCCGTTAATATAGCGCACGGTTCTGTAGCCTTTGTTCTGCAGTTCGTTCTTCAGGCTGCTGTCCATGTACAGGCCGATTTCGCTGACCTTGCCGGTGCGGGTGCTCTGATCCACTTCGATCACCACAGTGGACGCATCCTGGACGTCGCTGTAAGCGCTGTAGTCCGCGAGCATCCCGAGGCTGTCGTACAGGATATGGCCATACAGGTTGCGTTCCACCGACACAATGCCGGTATTTCCGTTCGGATTCGGGTTCTGGGTGGGATAAGCAGCGGGAGCGGGCGTAGGCGTCGCATAGATGATCTTTTCTTCCTGCTTATGCTTGCCGCAGTTGGTGCAGCGATAAATGATATAGCGTTCATTCTCGCTTTCTACCACATAGCGATGGCCCAGAGGAGAGACACGCCTTGTTTCCGTCTGGCCGCAGATCGTGCAGGTATGGGTTTCTTCGCCGGCGTTTTCGCAATTGGGGGTCGTGACGGAAATCCATTCGCCCCAGCTGTGCGTATGCGCAGAGGGCGTGGGAGCCGGCGCTCCCGTCACAGGAGGCGTAGTCACCGGAGCATAAGAGGATACGGTAAACGTGCTGCTCACTACACCGGACCAGGTATACAGTTCCACAGTATGGGTGCCGGGGGCCAGGTTGGGGATCTGAACAACCCTGGAACCGGGGTTTTCAATCGACACGCCGGTAGGAACGCCGTCAATGTAGATCGCGGAAGGAGTGGAAATCCCCGTCACGTACACTGTCAGCTGACCATTCGCATAATTGCCGGCAGACACGGTAGCGCCGGCGGGTGGATTCGTGGGTGTGCTGGGCGCGTTTGTCGGATTGGAAGGCGGATTGGTCGGAGCGCTGGTGGGGTTGACAGGAGCGCTCGTCGGCTGCGAAGGAGTGTTTCCACCGCCGATGCTCACGGTCACGGTTCCGCCGTCGCCGCCGAAGGCCGCGTCAGGCACACCGGTGATGGTGACGGAAGTAGCGCCGGCCGGAGGAGTCAGCACCACAGTAGTATTGCTGCCGCCGAGATAATAGCCGGTACTGCTGCCGTTCATATTGATGCGGGTGATGCCGTTGCCCGAGTTGGTTACATAAATCTTGCCATCGCGGTAGGTGGCGCTGAGCGTAGCGGAAGCCATGCTCATACAGCCAAACAGCAAGGCGGTCGTCAACAGAAAACAAACGATTTTTTTCATTTCTTTCCTCCAAATTGTTCATTGGGCGGAATAATCTGTTAAAAAGGGAAGGGCTGCATCTGTGGATAGCATACGGCACGATGTCAGCCATGCCCTTCCACAAATGCTACCCTTCCCCTTTTATGTCATGGAATGCTGTTCTTTCTCCGCGATTACACGTACTTGCCTTCGGTCTGATAGACCTTGTTGTTGTCCTTCAGCTGGATGGACACAGCGTACACAGCGCCGCCGGCGGAGACAGAGAACTGACCGTTTTCATCCACAGCAGCGCTCGTGGCCAGGAAGGTGCCGGTGGGCGTGTAGATGATCACGTTCACGCTCAGGCCAGCAGTGCGGTAGCTGACGTTGCCCGCAATCTGTCCGGAAACAGAGCTGCCGGAGAAGTTCCAGCTGGTAACCTTATAGTTCTCGTTGCCGGAAGAAGGAGTCGTGGGCTGCGTGCTGGTCGTGTTCGTGGGCTGCGTGCTGGGAGTGCTGCTGCTGCCGTCGGGAGCGGTCTTGCCAACATAGGTCTGTTTTTCGATGCAGTGGTAGTTGGTGCAGGTGCGTTCCCACAGACCATTGCTGGTGCCGTCAGCGCCGGGAGCGATGACGCACTTCCAGGGGCCGAAGTTGTGCTCCTGCAGGGCGGGAACAGTCCTTATGTAGGTGCCGCCGCAGTGGACGCACTTGAGGTGAGCGGTGCCGGGATTGCCGCCGACGCACTCGGGCTGCTGATCCAGATAAGCCAGGTCAGGATCAGAGATAAACTGATGCAGGCTGTAGGTTTCTTCAACAACGGGGTTTCCGGAATCATCCGTCACAGCCTGTTCCAGGCCGCAGACAGAGCACTTTTCATACTTGGTCAGCGTGGCGGGCAGCGCAAGGCCGGCGGAGTTCCGCGTGCAGTTGCCGGGATTCTTGAAGAAAGTAACCATCGCATGGCGGTTGGTCGCTGGGATCGGGCGGGTATCAATGTCGCCGCACAGGGGGCAGATGCGCTGTTCCAGGCCGGGCTGGCAGCTGGGAGCGGTCTTTACGACCCACTCGCCGTACTGATGCTGAAGCTGGGGAATGGCAATGCTGATAATGTTGCCGCTGGCGTCGCGGGCAGGAAGGCCGCACAGTGCACACACTTCGTGTTCAGCGCCGGGAGCAAAGCAGGTAGCGGGCTGATCGACCACACGCACGGAAGCAGGCTGGAAAGCATGAGCGGGGATCTCCAGATACTTGATCTTGCCGTTATCATCCTTTTCAGGCTCGCCGCACCATTCGCAGACGTAGTGATGCTTGCCGGGGAAATCGCACGTTTCAGCCTTGTCCACAACTTCCTTGGAATAGGAGTGGGGAGCCTTGGGGGTTTCCCAGGGATTGGGCTGAGCGGGATTGATGGCGCCGCAGACCACGCAGACAGACTGCATCAGGCCGGGTTCCTGGCAGGTTGCCACATGGCCGGGCACGTGCTTGGCTTCAAACTGATGGTTTACGCCGGTGGACACTTCGCGGGTCTCGGTGTAACCGCAAGCCACGCAGACGCGCTTCTGAACCTTCTTGGTGCAGTCCTGGGTGTAGGCAGTGCCGGTGGTTTCGATGTCTCTCCATCCGTCATTGTCCAGGCCGTCATAGTTATGCACGGCGTCGAGAACGATGTTGGAGGTGGGGCCGGGGTTGCCGGTGTTGGTGTAGGTACCGGTCGTTTCGTCATAGAGGCCCAGGGTGGTCACGATCTCGGCAAGGCCGGTCGTGGTGCAGCGGGGCATTTCCAGAACGTTGACGGCAACAACAAAGTTTCCGCCGTACATGGAGCCGGGAGTGATCGTGCTGATGTCCTTGCCATTGGACTTTAACACAACGGCAGCCATCGCGCTGGAGCAAACCACGGTCAGCAGCAGCGCCAAACACAAAACGGTCAATAATTTCTTCACGTTACTGTCCTCCTAAATTCTGTTTGGATACTTTGGTGGAATATCGAGTCAATCACTCAGGCAGACGCTAAGTGGGATCCCTCGATCTCATTCGGCCCATCATACGGCCTCACCTCCTCATCGGCGTTAACGAACAATATTTATTGAGATCGAATTCACTATGCTTCCGTTTCGGGCATGTCAGCGTGTGGCATATCTTCCTCTCTCCAGAAGCAATGCTATTATAATCCATGGATTTTTCAAAATCAACCGAATTTGGCCCCCCCAAGGTTTTTTAAGGGAACCGTAACGGGATGTGTGAATTTTCTCAATGAATCTATGAAAAATACTTTCAATGTTTTACGAATTCTTGAACGAAATGCTTCATTTGTCCACAATTATCCCAGCGCAGGAAAAAAGGGGCTTTCCTGCCGGCTGTTTCCACAGTACGCCTCCCCGCGCGTCATACGAAAAGCGGCCCGCAGAACTGCGGGCCGCATGAGAAGTCAGCCGTCGGTGATTCGTGATATAGAGATCACCGGATCTATATTTATGCATTCGATCCATGATCAGCGAATCACTTCTTTATGTGTCATTTATACCGAATGGACAGCGTATCCCCATCCACAGCGAAGGTGCAGCCGAGCACGCTGAACACCTGCTCGCCGATGTACAGATTCTCCTCCCAGTACAGCGCGTCCTGGGTGCAGTCCCTGCCGGCGATTTTGAGGGACTGCAGCTGGCCGTCCTCATAAACAACGCTGCTGAAAGCGCCAAGGAAGAAGAATTCCTGGCCCGGATTGACCTGGATTTCCGCGGCTTCGGCAAATTCTCCGATGTCGATCATCGCCCGGCCTTCCGCGTCCCAATACCAGGGACAATCCAATGCTTTGCCGTTGAACAGGACGACGCTTCCCGCCTGGAGCACGCCCTCCTCGGGCAGCTTAATCGGCTCCTCAGTGGGTTCCGGCGTCGGTTCGGGTGTCGGTTCAGGTGTGGGCTCGGCTGTCGGTTCGGGCGTCGGTTCCGCCGTAGGTTCAGGTGTCGGTTCGGGTGTCGGTTCCGCCGTGGGCTCTGCGGTGGGTTCAGCAGTCGGTTCGGGTGTCGGTTCCGCTGTGGGCTCAGCGGTTGGCTCAGGGGTCGGTTCCGCTGTAGGCGCGGCTGTCGGCGCTTCGGTGGGCGCTTCCGTCGGCATATCGGTAGGTTCCTTTGTTACATACTCAAGATAAACCGGCTTTTCCGTCGGCGCGACTGTCGGCGCTTCCGTCGGCATCGGAGAAGGCGTGCGGGTGGGCACGGCGGAAGGCGCTTCCGTAGCGGTTTCCGCTTCTTTATAGGTAAAAATCACGACGGCGGGAACAGGTGTGCCTTCCTCGTCCACGGCAACTGTGACCGGGCTTTCGCTGACCAGTTCTTCGCCCTCCATCACCATTTCCGGGTCAGCCTCCACATCCCAGCTTTCGCCGTAGCCCAGCCGGATGATGCTCTCGTTGAGAAGGAGCCCCGCTTCGGTCATGTACCGCACAGGCACCTGCGCTACCCTTTCTCCGGGAGCCGGCGTGGGGGCAGTGCCGCGGAAGGTGAAAATGACGGCAGAGGGGAAAGCCAGGCCTGTTTCATCCATTGTGACCTGCACCGTGGAGGAACTGCTCAGCTCATAATGCGCGGGCACCAGGACGGTATCGGCCTCGACCGCCTTCTGGCTGCCAGGGGTCATAGTTACGCTGGCCTGATAGAGGATCATGCCGGTATCGGACATATAATAGACCGGCACGGGGAACTCCTGAGGCACAGCGGTCGGCGCGGCCAGGCGCGCGAAGCGGAAGGTGATGGAGGCGGGCGTCGCCACACCGTCGCGTATGGTGACGGTGGCGGAGCTTTCGCCGGTCAGCTCATAGTCCGGCCCGACCTTGGAGGAATTGGCATAGATCGTGGTGGTGGTGAAGCAGGTGGTTTCGCCCTGGGCAAGGAGCTTTTCATTTTCATCCACATAATAAACCGGCACCCTGACGCCGCGGAACACCGGCGCTTCCGTAGCGGGCGCTTCCGTGGGCTCAGGATTCAGGGCTTCCGGGCCTTCGTACAGCAGCTTCAGCATGGTTTGTCCAGCCACGCCGTCCACCGTCAGGCCGTTGGCCTTCTGGAAGTCCTCAACGGCCTTCTTGGTTTTCTGGCCGAAAATACCGTCTACCTTGCTGTTCAGATAGTTCTGGTCTGTCAGGGCCTGCTGCATCCGGCGCACATCCTCGCCCCGGTCGCCTATGTACAGCGCGGTGTACTGAATGGGCGTCGGCGCGGGGCTGGCGGTGGGAGCCTCGGTGGGCGGCAGCGTGGCGACCAGCGCAGCGTGCGCGGTGACAGCCGGCGTTTCCGTCGCGAGAGGCGCTTCCTCCGTAGCCGCCAGCGCAGGCTGTTCCGTAATCAGCGGCGCCGTCTGCTCAATCTGTACAGGCGCGGCGGTCGGCGTTACAGTGGCTGGCACCGCGGGCGCCACCTCTGTGGCCGAGCCCACTACCAGCATCATATACACCAGCATCGTCTTGATAAAATCCATACGAACCCTCCTTTGTGTACCGCTCTGTATTATAACGCAATGAGGCGGGGTTTTCTTCCTTCGGTCAGGGATTAGGCATTAAGATAGCTGAATCTCCCTTTCCTAATCCCTATTCCCTAATCCCTAATCCCTTATCTCTCAAATATCCAGGAACTTTTTGAACTCCGGCAGAATCCCAATGCCGTCCGGGTAATGCGCGGCGAACTGGGGCACCGCGTGGCTCGGGAAGGAATTTCCCTCAATGAAGCGCGGGCCGTCCGGCGTGATGGCCACGTCCCAGGCTACGAACCGCACCTGCGGCACCACCCGCATGGCCTCCAGGCACATAGCTTTGGCTTCTTCAAAATAGGGGATTTTGAAGCCGATGATGGGCGTGCCGGTGATGGGATGCTTTTCAAAGGTATTGCCCTGCTTATCCGCGCCGACGGTGAGCAGCGTGCCGGTGTCCAGATCGATCCGCGCCGCCATGCCGCCGCAGTCCACGTTGTCCATTACCTTGCCGTTGCCGATGCGAAGGAAAGCGTACACGATGCCCTCCTGTTTGTCGCCAAGCAGGGTGGCGATGCGCACGGTATTCACGGAAGTCGGGCACATCCGCGCCATTTCAGGGTGCTGGACCACGATCTCTTCCAGGATGGCCGGGCCGTTCGCTTTGATCTTCTCCGTGAACGCGGGCAAGTCTTCCCAATCCTTCTTCACGTACTTTTCGATGCCCTGTCCGCTGGAACCCTCCAGCGGCTTAAAGATGAAATGCTCCTTGTATTCCAGGAATTTTACCAGGGCTTCGGAGGTCAGCGTTTCGTCTGCCTTTATCCAATCCCGCTGAATCCACTTGGCGAACTTGGTGTTGAACTGGGTCTTGTCGTCGAAGAAGTGCCAGTAAGCTTTATCGTTCATCCGGCGCACGATCTCGTTGGAGATGCCGCGGGTGATGACCGTGCGGCGCTGGGCGTCGGAAAGCCGGTACATTTCGGCGATCTTATAGTCCATGTAGCCTGCGTTATATTTGATGGCGCAGCGGCCCATGTCCGCCAGCAGCGCGGCGGTGGGCTTGCCCGTCTTTTTATGCAGCATTTTGGCGGTGTCCAGCATCCGGGAAAAATCCATTCTGCCGACCCGCTTGATCACGTAGGTCAATCGGCTCATGCTTTGCCTCCGAAACGGTTTCATTTCCATTATGATTTGGAAAGACCATTGTCATTATACGCCAGTTTTCCGGGCATTGCAAGGAAAATTCATTGAACGCGCGGACAAAGCATAGAATACTCCATGAAAAAGTATTTTGCTGTGATGCTGCTGTTGACCTTCCTGCTTTCTGGATGCGTCAGGAAGAGCATGGAAACCGGCTCCGCGGCGCGGCTCCTTGTCTGGATCGACCTGAATGCGAAAAGCCTGACGGTATATGAAAACGGCTCGATCATACGCAGTTATCCCATCGCCGCGGGAGCCCGGGACACACCCTCCCCCATCGGCGTATTCAGGGTCAGCAGCCGGTTTATTCCGGAAATGTCAGGGTTTGGCACCCGTTTCCTGGGGCTGAGTGTACCCTGGGGCAGCTATGGCATCCACGGCACCAACAAGCCGGATTCCATCGGGCGGAACGCTTCCCACGGCTGCATCCGCATGAAGGTGCAGGACATGGAAGCGCTGTTCCCGATCATCCCCAACGGCGCAAAGGTGGTCATCACAGGCGGGCCGTACGGACCACTGAACTGGGGATGGCGCACTTTGAAGGAAGGCGACCGCGGCGCGGACGTGCGGCAGCTGCAGCTTCGCCTGATCCAGCGCGGCCTTTTATATGGAAGCGCGGACGGTGTTTTCGGCTCCGCTACCCGCAGGGCTGTCATCGCCGCGAGAAAAGAACTGAACCTTTCCCCCGGCGACCGGGCCGACCCGCTTTTGCAGGAAAAACTGGGAATGATCCTGTTTGAATAAAGCTCCCGCCGGTTTGACGAGAGCTTCTTTTCAAGCAGAAGTTTGGAGTGAAGAGTTGCATACTGTAAAAACACATCCCAATTTATGGAAGCGCATATCACTCCTAAAACTCCAAACTATAAACTTTAAACTATAAACTCCTCACTCCAAACTCCTATCTCTTTAAGTTCCCCACTGGTTGACCAGCGACGTATGGATACTCATCTTCACCACCCGGTGATCCTGAAGATGATAGCTCAGGGTAACGACCAGATTGTCCTGGCGCACATAGCTGTAATCAATTCGGTCGTTCGTAGCGCTTAAATGATACATCATGGCGTATTTGCGGTTCTGCTTGTCATAATACAGGCTGCGGCTGCCATCCTGGTTGTGCTCCATCCCCATATCACGGAAGAGGGAAGTCACGTCGGTTTCGCTCATGCCCATTTTTGTTTTTTCCGGACCGACGATATTGGGGCTGTTGCTTTCAAAAGCGTAAATCACATAGCCCTTATCCGTCATGAAGAAGCGCGCCTCGCCCCACGAATACTTCATCAGCAGGCAGCTGCCCTCCATGTTTTCATCCTCGATTTCCGTCTCTGTGGCGGGCGTGCCGAACTTGCGGATGAAAGCGTCCTTTTCCGTGACCATAATGACAAAATCGTTGAAATTGTCGCTGTCGCTGAAATACAGCTTGAAGGGCTTTTTGATATTGTAGGTGCGCTCCATCACGTTGCTCGCTTTGCCAAAACCGTTCACCGCTATGGCCTTCACCATGGATGGCCCGAGGGGCAGCAGGAAGGGTTCTCCGGTATAGATGGGCGAGTTGGAGGTGGGCGTCTGGCTGTCAAGGGTATAATAGATGGTGATATCGTTCAGTTTCCTGAGGATTTCCTCTTCCTGATCCGTCCTCAGCCGCTTCTGTTCCAGCAATTCCTGATCCTCGGTTTTGATCAGCTTCAGCCAGATGCGCTGGCGTTTTTCATACACGCCGGGAGCCAGGGAGGCGTAAGGCGCGGCGGGACGCGGCAGGCTGATGGAATATGAAATGCGCATCTCGTCGCTGATCAGGTCGCTGGACACGGCCACGGCGCGGAGAACATGGGCGCCTTCGCCCAGATGAATGGGCTGGGTATCGACATACAGGGTGCCATCCTCCGGCAGTTCGCCTTCATCGCCTAAAATATAGTAAATATCATAAGTATCATCTGAAAGAAGGTGGATGTCCTGCTCATACTTGATCGGCCCGGCTTCCTTGCTGGCCGTCGGCGTGGCGGGAAGCAACCGGTCGCGCTCGCGTTTGAAATAGCTGTCGTTCGTTTTTTCGTAGGCCAGCTTCAGCAGCGCAGCCAGTTCCATCCGGCGCTCCTGGCTTTCCATCAGGCGCATCACCTGCCGGTACACTTCCGGATCGTCGGGGGCAATGTCCGTATACAGCTTCACATACACGCTTTCCGCGTCGTTCAGCCTGCCCGCGGCTTCATACGTGTCAGCCAGCTGGAACAGGCGGTCGTAAATATCCTCACGGTCAGGGTCGAGCTCATAGGCCTTTTCAAGCGCGGCGACGGAGCGGTCAAGATAGCCCTGATCCAGCAATTCCTGGCCGTATTTCCACATCGCGGTGGCGTTGGCGTCGCGGCCCATTCGCGCCATGATCAGCTGACCCGCGTCCGTGAACTTCAAAAACCCAAAAGTGCCTATCGCCGCCACCACCAGCACCGCCAGCAGAATCGTCCACAGCAGCGCCCAGTTGATCATCCTGCGGCGGTTGGGACGCCGTGAAAACCGCTGGTCGCGGCCGGAGTCGCGGCTGCCGATCTGACGCGGCTGCATGCCGGTATTCATGGAAACGGGGCGCATCCCTTCGCTGCCCATCCGGTGGGGGCGGGCAAAAGGCTCGCTCGCGGCAGACGGAGGATTGTCCACGTCAGGCATATAACTGCCCAGCCTGACGCCGCTCGGCCTGTCAGGCCGTCCCTGACGCCGCGCCGCCGCGCCGGTTTCCCTCGGCCGGCTGACCAGCGCTTTGCCGCACTGCGGGCACACCGCCGACCCGTCCGGAATAAAGTTTCCACAATGGTCGCAGATCATTCTGTCACCTCCGTTCGAGGGTGAGGTAGGAACGAGGGATTAGGGATAAGGGATCAGGGATGAAGTCCTCATGAGAGAAAACCTTTGGAAAACGTTATTGCTCGCCCAATTGAATCGTGAATTCAGATGCGGGATGAGAAATCGTTCCAGACAAGGAACGAAACCGCAGGAATACTGGGGCCGAAGCGCTCGAAAAACAATCCGGTGGATTGTTTTTAGCGGAGGCCGGGCGG
>JAFWQM010000018.1 GCA_017509065.1 Clostridia bacterium | reverse complement strand
TCGTCCCTTATCCCTTATCCCTAATCTCTCCCTTCCCTCCCTCACCGATTTCTTCTTTCAGCATAGCCTGAAAGAAGAAAGAAGGTGGATGCAATGGAAGGATTTCGGGTGATCGGCGGCGAAAAAATACGGGGAGAGGCGCGGGCGCAGGCAGCGAAGAACGCCGTACTGCCCATCCTGGCGGCAGCGATCCTGCCGGAGGGGGAGACCGTGATCCGCGATTGCCCGGACATCCGGGACGTGCACGCCATGGCAGGCATCCTGAAAAAGCTGGGCTGCGCCTGCGCGTGGGAAGCGGGGGAGATGCGCATTGACGCCTTCAGCCTGCACCACTGGGAAATGCCGGATGATCTTTCCAAACAAATACGCTCATCTATTTTTCTGCTCGGGCCGATCCTCGGCAAGCTGCGCCGCGCGACGGTGACGTATCCCGGCGGCTGCGAAATCGGCATCCGGCCCATCGACCTGCATCTGAAAGGACTGCGCGCGCTGGGCGTTTCCATTATAGAGGACGGCGGCGTGATCTACTGCGACGGCAGGAACATGCGCGCCGGGGACGTGTATTTTGATTATCCCAGCGTCGGCGCGACGGAAAACGTGATGATGGCCGCGGCGCTGCTGCCGGGCGTGACCACTGTGCACAACGCCGCCAGGGAACCGGAAATCACCGATTTGCAGGACTTTATCAACGCCATGGGCGGCAAGGTTCGCGGCGCTGGCACGCAGCTGATTGAAATAGAGGGTGTGGATGCCTTGCACGGAACAATCTACACGCCCATTCCCGACCGCATCGCGGCGGGCACGCTGCTGTGCGCGGCGGCGATGACCGGCGGGGAAATAACACTTACCAACGTGCGGCCCTGGGATGTCATTCCCGTGTGCGACAAGCTGCGGGAGATGGGCTGCCGCGTCTCGGACGGGCGAAGCGCCGTCGTCCTCGAAGCGCCGCAGCGCCTCCGCGCTTTCTCCCAATTGCAGACCAACCCCCACCCAGGCTTCCCCACCGACATGCAGGCGCAGATGCTGGCCGCCGCGTGCGTGGCGTCTGGCACCTCAGTGATCGTGGAAAACGTGTTTGAAAACCGCCTCACCCACGTGGCAGACCTGTGCCGCATGGGCGCGGATATCCGCGTGAACGGCCGCACCGCCGTCGTGACCGGCGTACCGAAGCTCAGCGGTATGACCGTCTCCGCCCGCGACCTGCGCGGCGGCGCGGCGCTGGTGCTGGCCGCCCTGGCCGCGAAGGGCGAAAGCCTCGTCGAGCACGCCGAGCTCATTGACCGCGGCTATGAACGGCTGGAAGATACGCTCATCAGCCTTGGGGCGAAGGTGGAAAGAGTGAGGAGCGAGGAGTTAAATAGTGTTTATTCTTCTTAGTTATTCATCTAAAAGATTGAATGATCGGAAGAATACCCTCTCCGCCCCTTCGAGGCACCTCCCCCAAAGGGGGAGGCAAGGTTTTGGCTCCCTCTCTGGGGGAGGTTGCGCGTAGCGCCTGAGAGGGCGTGCCCCCATGTGAAACGCTCAGCATTCAATGATTTAGAACAGGATCAATATTCAATCTGGCTTTCAAGCGTTTTGAAAATTATATAAAACTCCTAACTCGTAACTCCTCACTCCTCTCTCTGTCCCCATCAATAACGAATTCCGGAGGCTCCTATGTCCCAGCAGATTCCTCCCGTTTATCCCGCGAACGGCGGCTATATAGCTCCGCCGCCGCAGACGCAGAACGCGCCAAAGCGCACCGGCGCATTTACTATCGTGGCCATGGTGGCGCTGATTTTTGCCATTGTGGTGATCCTGAATGAAACCATGCTGAAAATCAGGAATGTGGCTGTCATCGGGAACGAGAAGTATTCCTGGGAGGAAGTAGTGCGCGCGGCCGGGCTGGACCGCCCCACCAGCTATTTCACCCTGGACGAACAGACCGTTATCCGGAACCTGGCCTCCAACCATTACCTGGTCTTCGAGCGCATGGAAAAAGGGTTTCCCAACAGGCTCACGCTCTACGTGCACGAGCGGAAGCCCATCGCCAGGGTGCAGGAAATGGGCCTGGAATATGTGCTGGACGAGGATGGTATGGTGCTGGAGAGGGTCAAAAGGGAAACGGACGAGGATAAAGAGAAGGCGGCACAGTTTAACGGGCTGATGTTCATCACGGGCCTAAAGCCCAAGGAAATACGCATCGGCCACATCCTGCAGGCGGGCTCCTCCGCGCAGATGGAGGCGTTCAAGGCGCTGATCCGGGAAGCGATCCTGCAGGGCATTACGGCGCAAATCTCTGAATTGAATATAACTGATCCGGAGAGCCTATATCTGATCACGACAGACAATTTCACCGCGCATCTGGGTACCGTGGAAAACCTGCGCGCCAAGATCGGTACGGTGCGCGCGGTGGTCGCTTATCTGCGTACCGAAGGTTCCGGGGGCGGCATGCTGGAAGCCAGCATCCCGGGCGAAGCGGTATTTTCCCCGATGGCGCCGTGATACACAGAGAGGGAAGAATGACGCTTGCGGGATGAGCCGCTTCCATCCTCCCGCCGTCTTGATGAATCCCCGTCAAAAGAATACTTTTTCTTCCAGCCTGGCGCATAATTGAAAATTTTTTTTAAATTTTCCCGCTTTTTTACGTTTTACCCTTGCCAAATAATCACAAAACGTTTACAATAAAGTGACCGAAGTAGGCGCTTTTATATCTTCGGCTTTTTCCGGTCAGCGGATTTTCTGCCGGAATTATGAACAGGGGATGATGGATGAATGAAAACCACAGTTGCCACAATAGATTTTGGCACCAGCAAAATTGTGGCGCTGATCGCGGAAACCAGCGGCCAGCAGCGCTGTGATATCATCGGCGCGGGTACTGTGCCCTACGATGGCTACATGGAAGGGCGCTGGAACGATCCCGATCAGCTCAACACTTACATCGAAAACGCGGTTCACGCCGCGGAGGAACAGGCGCACACCCGGATCAAGGAAATCTTCGTGGGCGTTCCCGGAGATTTTTCCCAGGTGCGCACTGTGGAAGTGAAGATCGACCTGCAGGGCACCGATCCCCGCGTGACGGACAAGAGCCTGAGCGATCTTTTCGATAAGGCCGCCGAGCAGCTGGGCCAGATCCGCGGCAGTATCATCCATCGCAGCCCCGCTTGGTTTATTGTGGACGATGGGAAGAAAACGCTGGAGCCGATGGGCGTGCGGGGCTATGAGCTTCGCGCCATGATCTCCTTCGTGATCGCCGATCAGTTTTTCCTGGAAGATATTCAGGAGCGTTTCCGCGCGCTGGACATCACCGTGGCTGGCTGCCTTTCTACCCCCATCGGCGAAGCGATGCTGTTTGTTCCCGAGGAAGAGAGGGACCGCGCCGCCGTGCTGGTGGACGTGGGCTATCTGAACACGGAAGTGATGGCCGTTCAGGGAGACGCCATTACGTCGCTGACCACTATCCCCATGGGCGGCGGGCATATCTCCGCCGATGTGGCCTATGGCCTTGAAATCACCCTCGATTCAGCTGAACAGATCAAACGAAGCTATGTATACGGCTTGTCCGCCGGGCAGTCCTCCTTTGACGGGAAGGACGCAAACGAAGTTCAAAAGAGCTTTTCCCGGGAAGATGTGGAAAAGGTGCTGGAGCCCCGGGCGGAGGAAATCTGCGAGGCGATCCGCGACGCCATCGCCGATTCCGGGGTCAAGATGAGCCAGTGGTCGCCCGTGTACCTGACGGGCGGCGGCCTGGCGATCAACCGCGGCGGCCGCGAATTCCTGGCCGCCAAGCTGGGACGCACGGTCAGGGAGCTGCCCAAAAAAGCGGTCAAGCTGTCCAGCCCCGCGTATTCCAGCGCTTTGGGCCTGCTGGATCTTCTGATCGACACCACCGCTTCCGTCCGCGCTTCCAGCGGCATCGGAGGATTCTTCCGCAGTTTGTTCGGCGGCTGACGCCCGCTGCAACCACAGATTCAGAATTAGGGGGATTTAATCATGCCTTTTGAAGTACAAGTAGAACAGCCTTCCTTTGCTTCCATTAAGGTCGTCGGCTGCGGCGGCGGCGGAACGAATGCCGTAAACCGCATGGTGGAATCCAACCTGCGCGGCGTGCAGTTCATTGCCGTCAACACGGACAAGCAGGCGCTTTCCATGAGCAACGCCGAGATCAAGATCCAGCTTGGCGAAAAGCTGACAAAGGGCCTGGGGGCGGGCGCTGTGCCCGAAGTGGGCCGCCGGGCGGCGGAAGAGAGCCGTGAAGAAATCGCCCAGGCGCTCAAAGGGGCTGACCTCGTGTTCGTTACCGCCGGTATGGGCGGCGGCACAGGGACAGGCGCCGCGCCCGTGGTGGCTGAAATCGCCCGGGAAATGAACTGCCTGACCATCGCCGTCGTGACGAAGCCCTTTGCTTTTGAAGGCAAGCAGCGCATGAAGAACGCCGAAATGGGCATCAACGATTTGAAGCAGAGCGTGGATACTTTGGTGGTCATCCCGAACGACCGGCTGCTGCAGGTGGTCAGCAAGGGCACCACGATGCTGGAAGCGTTCTCCATCGCCGACGACGTGCTTCGCCAGGGCATCCAGGGCATTTCCGATCTGATCGCCGTGCCCGCCATGATCAACCTGGACTTTGCCGACGTTAAGACCATCATGGAATCCGGCGGCATGGCGCACATGGGCATCGGCGTTGGCAAGGGCGAAACCCGCCTGGTAGACGCCGCCACCAAAGCCATCTCCAGCCCCATGCTCGAAACCAAGATCGACGGCGCGCGCGCCGTGCTGATCAACGTGACGGGCGGGCCCGACATGAGCATTATGGAAATCAACGAGGCCGCCAACCTCGTGATGGAATCCGCCGACAGCGACGCCAACATTATTTTCGGCGCTGGCATTGATGAGACCCTCAAAGACGAGGTGCGCATCACGGTCATCGCTACCGGCTTTGAAAAGACCCCCTTCCCCTCCCGTGACAAGAAGAAGGGCCGCACCGCGACTTCCGCCACGCCCTACGGCGCGGCCGTGCCTTCCTACAATCCTTATGAAACCCGTCCGCGGGCCGAAGTGAACACGGATGCGAACCAGGGCTTTGACGCGCCCGCTCCCGCCACCTACGAAGGCGACAGCGCTTTCTTCCCGGGCGGCGCGCGGCCGATGGCCATGCCCTCCTCTTCCTTCGGGATTCAGACTCCCGCGCCGTATGCGCCGCAGCAGCCCTACACCCAGAGCTATGTGCCGCAGCAGCCCGCCGCGCAGCCTTATGCCCAGCAGCCCGTTTACCAGGTTCCCGCCAAGCCCGCGGCAAACGCCAAGGACGATCTGGGTGTCCCTGCGTTCCTGCGCAGGGGAAAGTAATCCAACTCCCACTCTGACCACTCCGCCGTCCGCTTTTGTGGACGGCTTTTCTTAGGGAGTGTTCACACTACCGCTCAAAGGCTGAATTCTGGTTGTTTTTCCGTCATGCTGTGTTGCATTTCCTTGAAATACCATCAGTATTCCTGCGGAAATGCGCCTTGCCTGACGAAAAATCACCTCAGGATCAGCTCTTTTCGGGCAGTGTGAACATTCCCCAAACAGGAGGGCATGCATGAATAAAAAAACCGGAGCAGTTCTGCTGTGTCTGATGCTGTGCTTTGCGGCCGCGCTCGCCGGAGCGGAAGAAAGCAGGCCGGCGGTGGACGAAGCCTACCGCATGATGGCGGGCCGCATCAGCTTCACCTTTCCCTCCGCTCCCAGCCTGGTGCGCGAAAACGACCGCACGATAGAGGAATCGCTGGAGCGGGGCGGGCCTTACGCCGCCTGGACGGATAAAATCCAGCTGGCGGGGGAGACGGAGTCCGGCGCGGAATTCCGGGTGCATATCCTGAACGCGGAGCCTTTGCTCGACTGGATGAAGGAAAATCATCCCGACGAAAAGGAAGAGCAGTATCCCTTCCACGCGCTGCTGAACCTGGCCCGGCACTTTGCCGACTGTCTGGACGCCGCCATCCCCGATGCGCCGCAGATGGGCTATACGGGCCCGAAGGACGCGCCGCTGCCGGTAATCATGTTCAGCTACCGCACCACGCGTTCCGCTGCCTGGCACTACGGGAAAGCCATGATGGACGGGAATACGGCGGTGTTCATGATGGGCCGCGACGATCCCGAAGTGCTGGCGGCGATCAAGGATATGCGGGCCGTCGATCAGGCTGCAAGGGACGCCTATGACGCGCGGGAAGCGCAGACTCTGGACATCATGAAAATGCAGGTCACTTTCCCCGTTCCCCCGGTAAAGGAAAACACGGTGGCCCACATCGCCCACCATGTGCTGTGTCCGGACGGCACGATGCTGGAAGCGGGTTTTCTGAATATGCCCCTTTGGATGCTTGAAGACGGCGAAGATATCAGCCGGGAAATCAAAAAGTTTGCGCAGAATACGGCGGACGGCTACAAGGAACGCAACGTGATCGCGGACTATGAGCTCATCAGGGTCTCCGACGGACTCTACGGCTTCTCCGCCAAATGCCAGATCACGCAGATGATCAACGGCATGGTTCCCGTCCCGGAGCTGATGCGCTGCTATATCAGCGAAGACGGCATCTACACCGTCAAGGCAACCGACACCGAAATCGGCCGCGCGTTTCTGGAAAGCATTGTGTTCACGGTAGAAGAGGGAGAGCAATAGTATCAGAAGAAAAGCAACTTAAAAACCCATGCCGCGCGGCATGGGTTTTATCGTGGGGAAATCAGTTTTCAACAATAATAACGTCTTTCAGAATATAGTGGAAAGAGGGTGACGAGCTGTTTTTATTCTCGGTGTATCCCTTGGAAAGATCGATCGTATCGGAGGGATCGTCCGGGTTCACGCCGATATAATTGCCTTTGAACACCTCAAGCTGGTTCTTTCGGAAAGCCTCGATGATCTGGTCGATGCGGGCCTGGGTGCCTTCGGCGGCGATAGGCTTATTCAGCTCCAGCATTTCCACCCAGTTCTTGTCAAAACCCGCCCACATATCGCGGCCGTTTGACGAAGCGTCCACATATTTCTCGATGGGCTTGGAGGACAGCAGCGCGCCGACCGCGCCGGTGATGTAGGGTGTCCAGTTGATGCGCACGCTGATGAGGGAAGCGGCGGGAGCCGCGTCAAGCATGCTCTGATTGTACCCCACATGGTAAACCTTCTTCGCAGCTTCCTCGCAGGCTATGACCGGGCCGATGGTGTCCGTATGCTGGGCGATGATCACGCAGCCCTCGTCAATCAGCTTTTTGGCGTATTCCTTTTCCAGCGCGTAGCTGCTCCAGGTGCCGGTGTAGCGCACGCGCATCGTCGCTTCGGGCACCACGGAGCGCACGCCGAGGAAGAACGCGGTGAAGCCGGACACCACTTCCTCCGTGCCGTAAGCGCCCACATAACCCACCAGCGCTTCTTCGGGCTTTATCACGCCCTGATTGATCATTTCCCTCAGCTTCATGCCCGCCGTGACGCCGCTGACATAGCGGACCTGATAGGCTTTTCCCTTAAAGGTATGGTAGTTTTCCGGGGCGTTTTTATTGGGCTCTGAGCGGAAGGAGACCTGGCAGAACTGAACATTCGGGCATTCCGCGGCCACCTTCTCCACCTGCTCGCTGTAGGAATTGATAAAAATGATCTGGCATCCCCTGTCCACCAGCTCGCGCAGGGGTTCTTCGGTTTCGGTTGCCCGCACGTTGCTCCTGCTCAGAATCTCCACCCGCTCGCCGTATTCCTTGCGCAGCGCCTGCTCGGCCAGGAAGAAATTGTAGGTGTAAGGGGTGCTTTCGTCGTTTTCATAGATGAAGCCCACTTTCAGCTTGTCCAGCATGGGCGACCTGTCCCATACGCCAAATGCAAAGCTGCCCGCCAGCAGAACCAACAGACAAATCGCAAGCGTGGTCAGATAATAACGCTTCATATGTACCCTCCCGTTCAGGCTTCCGCCTTCGGCTGTTCAGGCTTCGGTATTTCTTTTTGAGTTGTTTCCGGCTGGGGATTTTCGGGTTTCGGCTCTTCTTTTTTCGGCTGCATATCCTCCGGTTTAATGCCGTACAGCACGTTCAGGTTGATTTTGCCTTCGTCGATCAGCTTCAGCATGGCGTCCACCATCCGGGGGTCAAACTGGGCTCCCCGGCCCCGGTGAAGCTCGCCCAGCACATAGTCAAAGTCCATCTGCTTGCGATACACGCGGTTGGCGGTCATTGCGTCGAAGGTGTCCGCCACGCCGATGATGCGGCCATAGATGGGAATCTCCTCCCCCTTCAAGCCGTTGGGATAGCCGCGGCCGTCATAGCGCTCGTGATGGTACAGCGCGCCTTCGACCACGTGATCCAGCAGCGTAAAGTCCTTGAGAATTTCTGCGCCTCGGGTGGTGTGGGTTTTCATGACGGCGTATTCCTCGTCCGTCAGCTTGGCGGGCTTGTTCAGGATGGCGTCGGGAATGCCGATCTTGCCGATGTCGTGCATGAGGGCGGTCTTGCGCAGGTTCTCGCATTCCTCCTCCGGCAGACCGATTTCCCGGGCAATCATGGCGGAATAATGGGACACGCGGGCAGAATGCTGGCTGGTGCGCTCGTCCTTGGCGTCCACGGCCTTGGCGATGGCGAAGATGGTTTCGTTGCCCATCTGAATCTGAGCCCTGGCCACGTCCAGCTCGCGCTTCTGCAGATCCAGCGTGCGCTGTACCTGCGTGCGCACAATGAACCAGGTGAACCACGCTACGGCGATCATGGGCACCAGGATCAGGTATACGGTGAACCAGGGATAGTCGTAGATTTCCTTGTCCTTCACCAGATCATACGCGCGCTCGGCCAGGATGTCCTGCTGGCTGCTGTCAAACACCGCCAGGCGGAAGGTGTAGTTGCCGGGCAGAAGGTTGGTGTAGGTGATGGTGCTCAGCGCGCTCTGTGGTATGATGTTCCACTGGCTGTCAAAGCCCTCCAGACAATAGCCCACGTAGGGGTCCTGAATGGTGTAGTTGATGATCTCGGGCATGATTTCGATCTTGTTTACCTGGCGGTCGATTTCCAGCGCGCTGCCCAGACGCGTGCTGATTTCTTCGCCGTCCAGCCGCACGGAGGAAACCATCAGGCGGTAGTTCTTCGCCCCGCCGCTGTATTTGTACGCGTTGATGATAAACACGCCGTTGTCGCAGGGCAGGAACAGGTCGCCGGTTTCGCGGTCGCTGTAGTTCCAGGAGTTGGCGGTCAGGGCGCTGTTCAGGCCGCGGCGGAAGTTCAGCAGCTCGTAGTCCACACTCTCCGTGTCGGAGAGCAGGTCGTCCCGGCTTACCACGAAAATGCCCGCGCTGCTCATCACGAACAGCGTGTCCGGGTCGCGCGCCCAAATGTCGTAGTTATTGTAATAAGGAAAGCTGTTCAGCGGCCGGATATGTTCATCCTCGTCCATGTAGCACAGGCCGTTGCTCGTCACGATGAACACTCCGGAACCCTTGGGGTCGGCGACGGTGCGCAGGATCACTTCGCTGCTCAGGCCGTGTTTGGTGGTGAGGAG
The DNA here is from genome assembly GCA_017509065.1 of Clostridia bacterium. The sequence goes on along the minus strand of JAFWQM010000018.1, from coordinate 15,865 downwards.
GCGTTTCACTTCGCCGTCTTCCAGCACGGCGATGCCGTCGCCGTCAGTTCCGGCCAGGATGCGGCCGTCTGGCATTTCGGTCACGGTCAGGATCATGGAATTGATCAGCCCGCTCTGGTAGCCGATCATCTGTAGAACCTCGTGATCCCGTATGAAGCACAGTCCCGTGTCGCCCGCGGCAAGAATCGTGCCGTCGCTCAGTTCTGTCACCAGGCGCGCGCGGTTCCCGAAGCTGCCGTTCTGGTGGTTGTAGAGGTATTCTTCGCCGTCCGGCGTAACCTCCAGCAGGCCGCTGCCGTAGGTGCACACCCACAGATGATCGTTGGCGTCTACCGCCATGCAGCGGATACGCACGTTGGCCAGCTTTTCGGTCAGCTCGTTGGTGACGGGGCTCTGGCAGGCGCTGTCCACGATGTCCAGCCCCTTGTCGGTGCCGATGTAATAGCAGTCCTTCCAGCGCACGATCGTATTCACCACCTGGGGCGTCATCCCTGCGGTGGAATATACGTCGCGGAACGCGGAAGGCGCCATGCGAAGCAGGCCAAGGCGGGAGGAAGTGAACCACAGGTTGCCCTGGTAGTCCAGCAGCATGTTATCGATGGAAGCGTTGAAATCGTTGGTGTTGATCGCGTGGAATTTGCCGTCCGTGTCCAGATAGCCCACGCCGTTGTCGGCGGAGAGGAACACTTCGCCGTTTTCCAGCACGTACAGATCCTTGATGTTTTTCAGGTCTCCGCAGGTGACGATGCTCACGTCCTCAAACCCGCCGGAGGAAATGTCGTAGGTGTATACGTGGTTGGCCGTGGTGCCCGCCAACAGCCGTCCCTGTATGTCAAAAGCGCAGGAGCGGAAGCTTTCCTTGCCGTTTGTCATCATGCGGGAAGAAAGGATCTGGCCCTTCTCCAGCAGGAACAGGCGTCCGTCGGTGGTCACGGCGGCCACGTGGTCGTTCTTGTCGGCGTCAATGTCGTCGGCGTAGTTGACCTCCCAGAGGGTGTTCATCCGCTTCAGGCCGCTTTTGAGCATCAGAATCTGCATGCTGCTGGTGGTGCCGATATAATAATATCCGTCCGAGCTCTGGATGATGGAGCGTACGGAGTTGGAAGGCAGGCCCTTGCTCTCGTCCACCACGTTGACGATTTTTTCATCGATGGCGATGGAGAAGCCGTTGTCGTTCGTGCCGATCCACAGGCGGCCTTCCTCGTCCACGTACAGGCAGTTGACGTTGCGCACGGAATCCAGGTTCATGGCGCGGAACTCGCGGCCGTTATAGCGGTACAGGCCCGCGTAGGTGCCCACCCACAGGATGCCGTCGCCGGTCTGCACGATGTCGTTGGATTCGCCGCAGGGCAGGCCATTTTTGCTGCTGTAAACGGTCTGCACATAGTCGCTGTAATTGTTTTTCTCTTCCTCGGCGCTCACGGCGGCGGGATGCGAAAGCATTAGCAGCGCCAGCACCAGCGCGGACGCGGCCTTGGCCGCTTTCCCTGCTTCGTCCGTTTCCTCGTCGTCCCCGCTCTTTGTTCCCGTCATCCGGCGCACCAGCTTCAGCGCCGCGAACAGGGCGAGCAGCGTGAGCGTTTTATCCATAAAGTCGATGTAGAATTGCCCGAGGCCGCAGGCCAAAAGATAGGGACAGCCGATTTCCCGGAGGTAGCCGATCACGCCGTCGCCCCAGATGTTGCCGGTGCTCCCGCCGTGAAACAGCACGTTGAGCGGGATGGAAATGGCAATCGCGGCCAGCGACGCCACGGAACTGGCCGTCATGGTGCCGAACAACGTGTCCAGCCGGTGCTTTTTCGCCCCAAGCCCCACCACGACGGCCAGCACCACGCTGGTGAGCCCGTAGATGGTGGAAAGCGGGCTGGTCATACCGTAGAGCAGGTTCAGCGTGACGCCCACGATGCTCCCGCACAGCGGCCCCGCCACATAAGCGCACAGCACCGTGCCGAACGAATCCAGCCACAGCGGCAGCTGAAGGCGCGTAGCCAGCGCCCGGCCGCCGTAATTCAGCGCCAGGCACAGAACGATAAATACAGCGAAATGATAGAGCTTCCACTTTTTCACGGTTTCTTCCTCCGCTCCCGCAAGGCTTCTCTTCCCGCGGACTGCCATACCGCGGAACGTGGACGGTATACCCGGCCCGCGCTCCCGATCATCACAAACGCTCGGTCTTTTTTTCCTGGTCCTGACTGATCCTGTCCCAATACGCCTGGTAGGTGGCCATCCATTCCATGTAGCGCCCGTCGGCCAGCACCTCGTCGATCACGCCGTTGACGAAATACATCAGCTGCAGTTCGCCCTTTTTCGCGGCCACGCGGTCGCCTTCCATCTCTATGGCGAGCTGGAACTGCACGTCCGGCGCAAGCGTCAGCTTCTGCTGAGGATGGCTTTCAATATAGGCTTTTGCTGCTTCCACGTTTACCACGGCGGCATCGGCCCATTTGTTTGCCACGGCGAGATATACTTCCTGAATGGTGCGCATCCGCCGGAACTCCTGGTATTCTAAGATTTTTTCCGCCGCCAGCGCTTCCTGCAGGGAGCCGCTCTGGGCAACGATGATCAGATTATGCAAATCGGAAACGTCTTTGATTGTATCCAGGTCGCCCGCGCGGATCAGCAGTCCCGCGACGGAGTTCTCGAATCCGTAATAATACCCCTTGGAGAACGTATTTGTCACTGCCCGGCCAGGGGTATACATCAGGGCGGAAATGGCCAGGTCGCATTCGCCGTCGTTGACGGAGGTGAGCACCAGGCTGAAATCCATGGGCACGAGCCGGAGCTCCACGCCCATTTTCTCGGCGATCAGGCGGGCCAGCTCCACGTCCGGGCCCACGATCTGCTCGCCCTCGGGCAGCGATTCGTCGATGAATTCCTGCGGCGGGAAATAGGGCTCTATCGCTACCCGCAGCACCCCGGCGTCACGGATGCGCGCCAGCACGCCGACAGCGTTTTCCGGAATGCCGTGATCCGCGTCCATGGACTGATCCACATAGTTCCATTCGTTTTCCACATATTCGTCCTGCGCTTCCTCCGCCCGCGCGGCAGAAAACGCTAAAACCATGCACGCCGCCGTCAGCAGCGTCAGGATCATCAGCCGTCTGAGTTTCATCCCGTCACCTCATTGTCTTTTGCCCGCGGCGCATGCGCGGTCGCGCCTGCAAACACAAATAACATATATGCTTTCCTATTGTAGCATATATAATGAAAAAAAGCTATATGTGCAGCAAATGAACAGGGAATAAACTTACTTCCGAATGAACGCCGCGTCCGCGCCGAGATCGTCGCTCACGAACCGCTCCGCCGTCATATGCAGGTCGTATTTTTCCCGCAGCGCGGCAAGCTGCGCCATCATGGGGCTGGCATGATGCGCGTCGATGGCGGACTGGTCACGCCAGCTGTCGATGAGCAGTACGGTTTCCGGGTCGTTCAGCGGCTGGAAATACTGGTAGCGCAGATTCCCTTCCTCCGCGCGGATGGCGTCCGCGATGCCGGAAGCTTCCATTTCCTTGGCAAACGCCCTGGCGCTCCCATTCGCGCCCTTGTAATAAAGATTCACAGTGATCATTTTGTGATCCTCCTTCATTCCTGACGATCATCATTCTCCCGCTGAAAGCGCTGAACATTGGTGCCGTCCGGCAGCGTGACTTTTTCGTTCCACATGGAGGCGGGCCGCGTCCAGACTTCGCCATGGCCGTACAGCGCGCGGTAAATCACCATGGGCTCCAGCGTTTCGGAATGAAGGGCCAAGCCCTGGACTTCGTACCGGTTGCCCTTGTAATGGCGGTAAACGCCTTTGGGGATACGGATGCGCATGCTTTCCAGGCAGAGATAGGGATACGCTTCCTTCCAGAAGTACAGTTCGCAGAGCTGTCGCCACAAGTCCGGGTCAGCGGCGATCTTCTCCGGCAGGATCCACATCCCGTCCTGCACCTCGCCCTCCTGCCAGCGCATCTGTTCGATGGGCACGTCCTGGCGGATCAGCCACACGTCCCGGAAGAAGCCGCACAGCTTTCTTTCCCGCCGTTCGGTCATCAGGATTTTTCCGTGGGCCATGTCAGGCGAAAAGCCCATTTCTTCTTCTGTTTCCCGCACGACTGCTGCCGCGCTGTCCTCGCCCGCTATCGCCGATCCGCCCGTCACCGACCAGATGTCCGGCATGGGCTCCTTGTCTTTCGCCCGGCGCTGCAAAAGCGTTTCCCCTTTGCTGTTCAGAAACAGGACGTCCACCACCAGGTGGTACCGTCCTTCCGGGCCTTGCGTGCCCCTGACGAGGGTCTCCCCGGTCAGGCGGCGGTCTTTGTCATATAAATCCCAAATTTCCATGTTGCCTTCCTCCCATCCCGATGGTATCATTGTAACAGGGAAAAACGCGGATTGCAAGCGGAGGAGAGGGCATGGACGAAACACTGAAAAAACGTTTTACAGAACTGGCTAACCGCAGCTACAGCCAGGGGACGTATTGCTTCACCCACTTTCTTGACCTTGCCGGACGGTCGGATTTCATGGCCCTGATTCCCTCGCTGCCGCCGGTTCCCTGGACGCTGTTTGGCGGGGCGGAGGGGTGCGAGCGGCAAATGCTGCGCTTTGGGAGCGAAGACTTGTGCGGCTACGATCAGCCTTTTCCCATCGCTATCCTGCGTATTGCGCCGCTGAGCGAGAAGTTCGCGGAGCCTTTGACCCACCGGGATTATCTGGGTTCTTTGATGGCGCTGGGGATGGAGCGGGAACTGCTGGGGGACATTGTGGTCAGGAAAGACGGGGCGTATCTCTTCTGCGAGGAGCGCATCGCGCCGTACATTGTGGAAAGCTTCGTCCAGGCGCGGCACACGTCCCTATCCAGCGAAATCATCTCAGTGCTTCCCGAAGGTGCGCTGTTTGAAACGAAGCGGATGCTGGTGCAGGTCGCCTCCCAGCGGGTGGACGCACTGGTGGCGCACGTGTTCAAAATAAGCAGGGGAGACGCCCAGGCGCTGTTTCCGGCCGGCAAAATCTTCGTGTCCGGCAGGCTGTGCGAAAGCCCGGGTCATACCCCCAAACCCGGCGACGTGATTTCCGTGCGCGGCTTCGGCCGGTTCCGGTATGTCGGCGTGGAAAGCCTGTCGAAAAAGGGAAAGGAAAATACGGCGGTTGATTTGTTTGTCTAATCCCTCTATTTTTCTCTACGTCCGAAAAATAATGGTTTACGAAATGAAAAAAGTATTGTATAATGGGCGTAACGATGGCAGAATTGTCGCAATTCGTTCCGGCACTGACATTTTCTGCAAAAATAAAAGGAGGTTTCTCCCATGGCACTGGATTACAGAAAATGCGCCCAGGAGATCGCCGACAATATTGGCGGCGGTTCCAACGTGATCAGCGCGGCGCATTGCGCAACCCGGCTCCGCCTGGTCATCGGTGACAACAGCAAGGTCAACAAGGCGGCTCTCGAAAACGTGGACGGCGTGAAGGGCATGTTTGAGAGCAACGGCCAGCTGCAGCTCATCATCGGCACCGGCACCGTCAACAAAGTCTACGAAGAATTCCTCTCCGTGACCGGCGCTTCCGCCGCAACCAAGGACGACGTGAAGGCCGCCGCGGCCTCCAAGATGCCCTGGTGGAAGAAGATCCTGAAAACCCCCGGCGATGTGTTCGTGCCTATCCTGCCCGCCATCGTGGCCAGCGGCCTCATGATGGGCTTGGTGGAAGCTATCCCGAAGTTCTGGCCCGCGTTCGGCAACACCGACTGGTACTCCTTCCTGGACCTCGTTGCCAACACCGCATTTGCCCTGCTGCCCGTGCTGGTGGCTATCTCCGCCGCCCGCGTGTTCGGCGGCAACATCTTCCTGGGCGCCGTCATCGGCCTGATGATGGTGCACCCCGCGCTCGTCAACGCCTGGACCGTCGGCAACTACGCCGCCGGAGAGATACCAACGTGGCACCTATGGTTCTTTAACGTCCAACAGGTAGGTTATCAAGGCCACGTCATACCGGTCATACTGGCTGTCCTGCTGATGAGCAAGCTGGAAAAGCTGCTGCACAAGGTCGTGCCCGAAATGATCGACCTGTTCGTGACTCCCCTCGTGACCGTGCTGGTGACCTCCTTCGTCACCTTCACCGTCATCGGCCCCATCTTCTCCATCCTGGAAAACTACGTGCTGGAAGGCGCGAAGTGGCTGGCCAGCTTCTCCGTCGGCGCGGTGGTCATGGGCGCGATCTATCCCTGGACCGTGGTCATGGGCCTGCACCACATGTACAACGTCATTGAGGCCGGCATGATCGCCCAGACCGGCCTGAACACCTGGATGCCTATCGCCTCCGCCGCGAACTTCGCCCAGTTCGGCGCCTGCTTGGCTGTAGCGCTGAAGGTGAAGAATCAGAAGACCAAGTCCGTGGCCTTCCCCTCCTCCCTGTCCGCTTCCCTGGGCATCACCGAGCCCGCCATCTTCGGTATCAACTTCCGCTTCATGAAGCCCTTCCTGTGCGGCATGGCCGGCGGCGCGGTCGGCGCTCTGTTCGGCGCGCTGTTTGGACTGGGCGCTCCCGTCTACGGCGTGACCGGCATCCCCGCCATCCCCGCCGTGAACAACGTACCCCTGTATCTGGTTGAACTGGCGATTTCTGCCGGCGTGGCCTTCGCCCTCGTCTGGACGCTGTGGAAGGAAGAGCAGCCCGAAGCCGCCGCCGCTCCCGCTCCCGCCGCGGCCCTGGAGGTGCCCACCGTCAGCGTCATCCGCTGCAAGAACGGCTCCGTGCTCCAGCCCGTGAAGGGCACCGTCATCGCTCGTGACCAGATCCCGGACGAGACCTTCGCTTCCGGCGTCCTGGGCGACGGCGTCGGCATCCAGCCCACGGACGAAGTGGTGGTCGCGCCCTTTGACGGCTCCATTTCTTCTGTGGCCGAAAGCCAGCACGCTGTCGGCGTGGAATGCAACGGCATGGAAATGCTCATCCACGTGGGCGTTGACACTGTGAACATGAAGGGCGATGGCTTCACCTGCCTCGTCAAGGAAGGCGACACCGTGAAGGCCGGCCAGCCCCTCATCAAGTTTGACCGCCAGAAGATCAAGGACGCCGGCTACAGCGACACCGTGGCCGTCCTGCTCACCAACTCTGACGACCTCGAAGAAGTGGAGTGCGGAGCGAAGTAAGACGAGGATATTTCTGAGGGAAACCATTCCTTGGAGGCCAAAGAATGGTTTCCCTCAGACTCCCTTCCAAGAAAGCCATAAAAGGTTTTCTTATGTATTCACACCATTGTAAATGATTGGGTACTGAAAAAGTTTGCGGCATTTAATATGGAATCCGATCCGGCGAGGACAAGAACTGTTCCTGTGCTTCCCTTACGGCTTTCTCGGAAAGGGGTGCGGGGGAAACCGCTCTTTGGCCTCCAAAGAGCGGTTTCCCCCGCAAAACTTTTTATAATAATTTGAGGAGGAAACAAACATGAAGTCTTTCGAGTACACCATCACTGATCCCGTTGGCATCCATGCCCGCCCCGCCGGCGTGCTGGTCAAGGAAATCAAGAAGTACGCCTCCACCGTCACCGTGAAGAAGGGCGACAAGGCCGTGAACGCGCTGAAGCTGATGGCCCTCATGGGCATGGGCATCAAGCAGGGCGACACCGTCACCGTGGAAGTGGAAGGCGCTGACGAAGCCACCGCCGCCGCCGAAATCGAAGCCTTCTTCAAGGCGAATCTGTAACAAAAAACGGACGGCTGTCCTGCGTGGCAGCCGTCTGTTGTATTATCAGCTTTTCAAATGACCGGAGGATAGATGAATGAAAAAGGTTTTGATAATTTCTCTATCAATTTTCATTTTGTTTTATTCCGTCACAGCATTTTCAGATACTAAGTTACAGGATGTAATGGGAATTATGGAGGATAACTCATATAAGAACTCATTTCTTGGATTTGGCTGTAGCTTAGGGGACTGGACTATGGCATCACAAGAGCGCATTGAAGCAGCAGGAGAGTTGACTAAAAAACTGTTCTCTTCCGATGTGCATGAAGCTATAGAACAGTTAGGCACTTTAACGGTTTTTATTGCTCTTGCGCCAAATGGTATTGATAATATCAGCGCCAATCTCACTTACTTAGGTGATCAGGCTCAGACACTCGAATTGTTGGGAATAGAATTCCTGTATGAAAACCAACTTGATCAATTAAAACTTACACTTGAGGCCGCTCAAATGCAAGACGTATTACTTGACGTTTCCAGTGTTGTCATTGATGGGCGTGCACTGCCTTGTTTGCGTATGCAGTATAACTATATGGGTATATTGAATATCAATGCAATACAAGTTTCTCTTTTGAAAGACAATTACCTCGTCAACATCACATCTACAGCCAGTGACATGAAAACAGCGGAAGATGCTATTTGTCATGTATTTTGGATGTAAAAATTCGTAAACCACTAATTGATAGGAGGATGAATACAATGATTTCCATTCAGGGCAAGGGCGTATCCACCGGCGTGGCGATTGGCCCTCTGTATTTCTATCAGCGCGCGAAATCCACCATCCGGCGCTACGAGGTGGAGGACGTGGAAGCGGAATGGGCGCGGTTCAAGGCCGCCCAGGCAAAGGCCATCGAGCAATTGGGCGAGCTGGCTGAAAAGGCCCGGGAGGAAGCGGGCGACGAGGCCGCGCTGCTCTTTGAAACCCACCAGATGATGGCGGAGGACATGGAGTATGAAGAAGCCATCCAGACTGCCGTGCAGGACACGAAGCTGAACGCGGAAGCCGCCGTGATGGACGCCGCCGTGCAGTTCTCCGAAATGTTCGCCGCTATGGAGGACGCCTACTTTCAGGCCCGCGCCGCGGACGTGAAGGACGTTTCCAACCGCATCATCGCCGCGCTGACCGGCGTGGTGCAGGGCGGCATCGACTCCCCCGTGCCCGTCATCCTGGCCGCTGACGACCTGGCCCCCAGCGAGACCGTGCAGCTCGACAAGAGCAAGATTTTAGGCTTCATCACCGAGGGCGGCTCCGGCTCCAGCCACACCGCCATCCTGGCCCGCACCATGGGCATCCCCGCCATCATCGGCGTGGGCGACCAGTTAAAGCCCGAGTATGAAGGCCGCGAGGTCATCATCGACGGCGGCACCGGCAGCGTGGTGATTGACGCCGACGCGGACAGCAAAGCCCGCCTGCTCAAGAAAATGGAGGAGCAGCGCAAGACCCGTGAAATGCTGGAAAAGCTCAAAGGCCTGCCCAACGAAACCAAGGACGGCCAGAAAATCAAAGTGTTCTGCAACATCGGCTCTCCGGACGACGTGCCCGCCGTGCTGGCGAACGACGCGGGCGGCGTGGGCCTGTTCCGCTCAGAATTCCTGTATCTCAACTGCGACGATTATCCCACCGAGGATTATCAGTTTGAAGCCTACAAAAAGGCGCTGTCCGACATGGGCGGCAAGGAAGTGGTCATCCGCACCCTGGACATCGGCGCGGACAAGCAGATCGCTTACTTCGACATGCCCAAGGAAGAAAACCCGGCGCTTGGCAACCGCGCTCTGCGCATCTGCCTGAACCGGCCCGAAATCTTCCATACCCAGCTTCGCGCCCTCTACCGCGCCAGCGCTTACGGAAAGCTTGGCATCATGTTCCCCATGGTCACCAGCGTTTGGGAAGTGAAAGAAGCCCGGAAGATGTGCGAGCAGGTGAAGGCCGAGCTGACCAAGGAAGGCATTCCCTTCTCCGACGACGTGGAAATCGGCATCATGATCGAAACTCCCGCGGCCGTACTCATGAGCGATCGGCTGGCCAAGGTGGTGGACTTCTTCTCCTGCGGCACCAACGACCTGACCCAGTACACCCTGGCCTGCGACCGGCAGAACGCCGATCTGGGCCGGTTCTACAATCCGCATCATCCCGCCGTGCTCCGCGCGCTGAAAATGGTGTGCGACAACGCCCACAAGAACGGCGTGTGGGTGGGCATCTGCGGCGAACTGGGCGCTGACCTGGAACTGACCGAAACCTTCCTCTCCATCGGCATCGACGAGCTTTCCGTCTCTCCCCGCGCCGTGCTGCCCCTGCGCCAGAAGATCAGGGAAATCACGTTGGGCGACGTGAAGGAAAAGGTGCTTGCCGACCTGCTCAGTGACGAGAATACCATCTGATCTTTGGTAACCGTTCTGATTTAAAAAACAATTAAATCATGGACGTTTTAGAGTACAGAGTTCAGAGTACAGTGTACAGATGATATAGTGTGAGCACTCCGGAATCCGAATTGGTTCACTATATAAATCTGTATTCTGCACTCTGTACACTGTACTCTTATTGGTTTAAAGTGTCTGTTTACTCCTGCAGTTTACCTTTTCGCGGCTTTGAGCAGCGCGTCTCGGGTATTGGGAAGCTGTCCGCGCACAACCTGGAGCAAAAGGCTTTGCAGCGTTTCGCCGATAGCGGGGCCGGAAAGGCCAAACGCGGCCATATCCTTGCCGTTTACGGCGAGCTGCGCGAGGGTATAGCAGGCGTCTTCCGCCAGCAGCGCCGCAAGCTTTTCTTTCAGCGTTTCCGTATCCCGGGCGATCACGTCCGGGGTTTCTTTTTGTTCGGAGAGGCGTACGGCCTGACGCAGCGGGATCAACTGTTCCAGCCGTTCCGGGCCGACGCGCATCAGCATTTCCTGCATCGTATCAGGCTGCAAATCAGCGTCCTGCCACTGGACCAATTCGGACACCGTGTCCATGATCTTCGCGGACATTTTCAGCCCTTTCAACAAGGCGCGGGCCAGCTTCGCGCTGTCCGCCGCGTCCCCGCCGCACAGCCGCAGGAACGCGGCCCAGCGCAGATACACGTTCCGAGACACGGCGTTCACCGTCAATAGCGTCTTTTCCCAGTGCGGCCCCGCCATGAGCGGCTTTAGCTCCGGCAGCACGGTTTCGATAACCTCCGGGTACTGCCACAGCACGGATACGGCGTCCTTTCCCTGCAAAATGCCGGTCAGCTCCACGGCGATGCGTTCCCGGCTCACGTGGCAAAGCTGCGTGCGCCCCGCACGCGCGGCCCGCGACGTGGCTTCCTCGATGGGAAAGCCCAGCCGGGAGGAAAAGCGTAACGCGCGAAGGATGCGCAGGGCGTCCTCCCCAAACCGCGCGGCAGGGTCGCCGACACACCGGATGACGCCGCGCGCGCAGTCCTCCTGCCCGCCAAAAGGGTCAACCAAACCGGTTTTCGGGGAATAGGCCATGGCGTTGATGGTGAAATCCCGGCGGGAAAGGTCGTCCTCCACCCGCGCGGTAAATTGAACGGAGTCGGGGTGCCGCCCATCGGAGTACGCGCCGTCCACCCGGAACGTGGTGATTTCCAGCGGCATTCCGGACAGCAGTACGGTCACGGTGCCATGCTTGAGCCCTGTCTCGATGATGCGTTCGCCCCGAAAAACCCGCAGCGTTTCATCCGGCGTGGCGGAGGCGCAGATGTCATAATCGTGCGGGGTGAAGCCCAGCACGTGGTCGCGCACGCAGCCGCCCACCGCGTATGCGGAAAAGCCCGCTTCCTCCAGGCGGGACAAAGCCGTTTCAACAGGCTTGGGCAAAGATAATCGCATGATGATCACTTCCTTGTTTTCATATACAGATAAAAAAGATCACTTCTATCTCCTACCTGGTTAAACAGATACATAATAAACGCTGAATCCCGCCTTGTCAATCCATGTTTTTTGTGGTACAATTACCGCATGATTTGTGAGGATTGGAGCTGTTCGCGTGGAGCCGTTGGAAGCCGTTCAGAAAGCAAGACAGATGCTGGACGCTGTGACGCCGCTGAAAACAGACTGCGGGCGTTCCTGCGGCGGCGCCTGCTGCCAGCCGGATGAGGACGGCCAGGGCGGGATGCTGCTGTTTCCGGGGGAGGAAGCGCTGTACGAGGAGCTTCCGGAAGGTTTTTCCATCCGGGAAGACAATGCCGTGATGCCTGGCGCGAAGCTGCTCATCTGCGACGGATTCTGCGAACGGGAAAACCGTCCTCTTTCCTGCCGACTGTTTCCCCTTCTGCCGACAAGGACGGGGACAAGGCTGGATAGGCGTGCCTGGGCGGTATGCCCACTGATGGCATCGGGCAAGCGCGGCCTGAACCCGGCCTTCGTTCAGGCGGTTCGGGACGCCGGGGCGCTGCTTTACGCCTGTCCGGAGCACGCGGCTTTGCTGGACGCGATCCATGAATTCAACGAACGGCTGAAGGAGTTTTAAGGATTAGGGATTAGAGAATAGGGATTAGGTAAAGAAGCGGCGCAATCGTTGATAACTGAATATCTCTAACTACTAATCCCTATTCCCTAATCCCTAATGCCTCACACCAGCACTGGAGGGAAAAAACATGTCCTGGGTACAGGTTGAGTGCGACCGGGAGATTCATTTGAACGGCAGTCAGGGTCATTTGCTCCTGCGGGACGCTCGGGGCGATTTCAGCGCCTGGTCGGGTCAGGCTGCATGCGTGTATCTTGACCCTCCGTTCATGACGGGCGAAGAATTTTATATGCGCATGCGCGTTGGTGAAAAGGGCTGGATGACGGGAAAAAACACCCTTACGCTGCCCGCTTATCAGGATAAATTTTCCGGAAAGGCGGAGTTCCTGGGCTTGCTGCGCGCCGCCTTGGAAAACGCGAAAATGCTGTTGAGCGACACGGGCTCTCTGTTCCTGCACCTGGACAGCCGTATGGCGGCGCATGCCAGGCTGCTCTGCGATGAGGTTTTCGGGGAAAGCAATTTCGTGAATGAAATCATCTGGGCTTACCAGTCCGGCGGGCGCACGATGAAGCGTTTTTCCCGAAAGCATGACGTGATCCTGTTCTACCGCAAATCGCGCAGCCAGTACTTCGATATCACCGCAGTGCCGATATCTCGGGGGGAGAACCGGCAGAACCATATGCGCCGGTGCGTCGACGAGCAGGGACGGCCTTACCGCAGCATCAAGTCTGGCGGTAAAACATATATTTATTACGACGACGACCCCGTGTATCCCGGCGACGTGTGGACGGACGTGAGCCACCTGCAGCAGAAAGATCCCCAGCGCACCGGTTACGACACGCAGAAGCCCCTGGCGCTGCTCAAGCGTATCATCCTTTCCACCACCCGGAAGGGCGATCTGGTGGCGGATCTGTTCAGCGGTTCGGGTACCACGGCGGTAGCCGCCGCGGAGGAAGGGCGGCGGTTCCTGACTTCGGATATCAGCGCGCTGTCGCTCTGCGTGACCAGGAAGCGGCTGCTGAATACCGCCATGACGGTGGAAGCCCCGTCGGGTACGCCGGGTGCTTCCATGGAAGCGGAGTTCGACCCAGGCATCGCGTACCATGACGCGCGGTTGCTTAACTACCGCGCGCCGGAAGGGTCGCCCGTGACCGGGCTGGACGCTGTGGATCAGTGGTCCGTGGGCTTTTACCGCGACCGGACGTTCTATGTGCAGGCCAGCGCCGCGCGCGCAAAGCATACCCCGGCATTGCAGACCACGCTTCAATTGCCCCAGCTTCGCGGCGTGCCCGCCGTGCTGATTTCGGACGCGCTGGGCAATCGCAGCGTATGGATACAGGAGGAAAAACCATGACACAGGAAAACAGCAAAACGAGGCTCATTGCCCGCATCGCGGCGATCCTGATCGCGCTGGCCGTGATCGGCGGCAGCGTTTTCTTCATCTTCGCGCCGAGCAGGAATGCAGGCAGCGGCGCGCTGCCCATTGCCGGGGCGTATGCCGAGGGGTTCAGGACGCTCAAAAAGGGCGACTCCGGCAAGGAAGTGAAAACAGCGCAGGAAGCGCTGAAACAGCTCGGTTACTACGACGGAAAAACGGACGGCAATTTCAGCAAAGCGCTCGAAGCGGCGGTGCTGGCCTTCCAGAAGGACTTCGGACTGGATGAAACCGGCAAGCTGGACGCGGAAACCTATGCGCTGCTGGCGGAGGAGGTCGGCGCGGAAATGCCCGATGATCCCGCCGCCGAGAATCCCGACGCCACCGCTCCGCCCGAGGAAGAGCCGTTTGTGATCGAGGGGGAAGCGTACTCCGATAAGGAGCACGTGGCTGCGTACCTGCGGGAATTCGGCGAACTGCCGCCTAACTACATCACCAAGAAAGAGGCTCAGGCACTGGGCTGGGTGAGCAGCCTTGGCAACCTGTGGGAGGTGGCTCCCGGCATGAGCATCGGCGGCGACCGCTTTGGCAACTACGAAGGCCAGCTGCCGGAAGCCAAGGGACGAAAATACTTTGAATGCGATATCGACTTTGACGGAACGTTCCGCAACGCCAAGCGCATCATTTTCAGCAATGACGGTCTGATCTTCTATACCGAAGACCACTATCAAACCTTTGAGGAGATGGAATAAATGAACCGTGTGCAGCTTTCCGCCGCGGCCTGGGATACGCCCGAAAAAGCCCACGCGGCGCTGGCGGACGCCCTCGCTTTCCCGGCATACTACGGCCATAACCTGGACGCGCTCCACGACTGCCTGACCAGCCTCGGCGACACCCAATTGGTCATCACCGACTGCGCTGCCGCGAGCGCGGGCATGGAAAAGTGGTCCGGCTTCCTCTCCGTGTTCTTTGACGCCGCGTCGGAAAATCCCGGCCTGGATATCCGGCTGCTTCCGTGATGATGTGTTTCGTTTAAAAATGAAGCATGACAAGTAAGGCTGCCTCACCTTTCCCCGGTCAGGCAGCCTCTTTGGTTTTCGCTGATTCATTCAGCGCATCATATATCCCATAATCCACTTTTCCCTCGATGTGGAAACGGGAAAACACGCAGTATCCGATTGCGAAAGAGGAGAAATAAGAATGAAGTACCCCTGGATTGACGAATACCTGCTGTCCAAACGCGGCGTGACGAAGGACTTGCAGCCGGAATGGAACTGGATCAGGTATCACGTGGGCGGGAAGATGTTTGCAGCGATTCTGCTGGATAACGATGACAGGCCCTATTACATCAACTTAAAGCTTGAACCGCTGGAAGGGGAGACGATGCGGCGGACGTATCCCGACATCATCCCCGGCTATTACAGCAACAAGCAGCACTGGAATTCCGTGAAAGCGGACGGTGACGTGCCGGACGAACTGCTGAAAAATATGCTGGATCGCTCCTATCGTCTGGTGCTTGAGGGGTTCAGCAGGCAGAAGCAAAGGGAGATCCTGGGGTTTTCCTGCTGCGGCACGGACTGCGCGGCCTGCCCCTTCCACGGGAAGGAGTGTCCCGGCTGCAACGAAAGCGGGGGAAAGGTGTTCCACGCGCCGAAGGACAAGCCCTGCCCCGTCTATGCCTGCTGCACGAACCGGCACCGTTATGTAACCTGCGCGAGTTGCACGGACGTTCCCTGCCAGCTCTGGCGCGATACCCGCGACCCGTCCATGTCCGACGAGGAATTTGAGAAAAGCATCGCTGACCGGGTGGCAAGGCTGAAATGATTCGGGAAAAGAAAACCGTGGAACGGAACCTGTCCGCCCACGGTCTTACGTTATAGTGGGGTTCTAATCAGCCGTGTCACAGGAACGTACACGAACAAAAGGCCAAATTTGTTGCATCTTGGATGAATAGAATGGAGCAATCATGATCGTGTTCTACCTAAAGATAGCGTCAATGATGCTGCCGTTGATTGCGTTGAATTCCGCCCAACTGGTATATTCACCGCTTTGGCCGGCCTCCTTGAACAAAACCTGCCACACCGGGGCGAACACCATGCCGTCCTGTTTGTTTTCGGCGCGGACAGCCACATAGGTCAGGGCAACCCGCTCGATGGACTGTACTTTGATGTCGTCCCGAGCTTTGGCGGCCTCCGCATAGAGCAAAGCGACGGCTTCCTCGTGGGAGATCAGCTTTTCAGGCGTATAGGCTTCTTCTCCGCGTGTATAGTAGCTGACCATGTTGGCGTATACGATACCACGGCTGGTGATGAACATGGTCAT
>JAFWQM010000017.1 GCA_017509065.1 Clostridia bacterium | reverse complement strand
TTCGGGCAGGTTGGTGGTCTGGGGCACGAACAGAAGGCTCAGGAAGAAGGGCAGGATCATGGTGGAAAGGCCCATGGCGGCCAGCGCCGTGGCGTTGGAGAGGGTGGCCAGCAGGGTCCTGTCCTTGCTGTTGCGGGTGGAAAGGTTCACCAGCGCAGCGTGGGGCGTATAGTACATGGGATAGGCGATGGCGAACCACAGGTTATAGCCGATGGCGATGCACACCAGGGCCAAGGATTGGCCTTGTGTATTGATGGTGTCCGTCGCTAAGGGGGAGATCACGAACAGGATCAAGAGCGCCAGGAAGGAAATGGGCACGGAGATCAACAGCAGGGGCCGCGCCTTACCCGCCCGGGAGGAGCTCTTGTCCATGAGCCGGCCCACGATGATGTTGCCCAGCACCACGAAAATGACCGACACCACGGGCAGCCATTTGAAGAATTCGCTGGCCCAACTGTTGATGTTCAGCACGTCGGTCATGTATTTATTGAAGTAATTCGCCAGGATGGAATTTGCGACCAACGCCAGGGTGGGCCCGATCAGGTAGCCGACGGCCCCTTCGGGGATCAGCGTCACGTTGGACTTTTTGATCAGGCTGGGAAGCCTGTCAAAGAAACTCTGCTTGGTTTGGCTCATGGGAATCGTCCTTTCTGTATGTATGTTTTTTGATGCTACGCCCGTTTTTTCTGCCGATAGCCGCTTGGGGTCATGCCCACATGCTTGCGGAAGGTGCGGATGAAGTGCTCACTGCTTTCGTAGCCAACGGCAGCGGCAATGTCCGCTACGGGCATGGCTGTGTCCCTCAGCAGCTGTTCGGCGTTTTCCATCCTGACGGTGGTGAGCAGTTGGATGAAGGTCTGCCCTGTCATCTGCTTGATGAGGCGGGAGGCGTATTCCGGGGTATAGTGGAATTCGGCGGCCATACCGCCTAAGGTGGCGGTGGCGGCGTTGGTCTGGAGATACCGTGCGATGCGCACGGCGGATTGAGATTCGTGAAGCTGATCCTTGGGCAGATCGCAGGCATTCATATACTTTCGCAGCAGCAGCACGAAAATTTTTGTCACGATGGCGTTCACCAGGGTGGAATAGTAATCTTGCTTTTCCATGAATTCGCCGCACAGTTCCACGAATGCCCGGTGCAGATCCATATCGTCCCCGGTGTGGAAAATCAGGTAGTCGATACCCCGTTCGCTGTAAAGCGTGCTCATGAAGAAATTCGCCAGCAGGCTGTCACCCTGGAGGATGCTGTAGAAGTAGTGCCGGAAGGTGGACTTGCGAATGAGCACGTCGACAATGACGCTTTCATCGCTCACATCCAGGGCGTGGGTCACCCGGGGCTGGATGAAGCACAGATCCCCCGTCGTCATCGTGGAAGTATGGCCGCGCACCTGATGGGCGCACCGGCCCTCCAGCACGTAGAACAATTCAAAGAAATTGTGACGATGTGGAATCGGCGGGGTGTAGCAGTTGTGCTTGAACACATGGATGCCAATCTGACGGTCGGGAGAAAAAAATTGGTTGTCCAGGTATTCCGATGGAATGGTGTCCGGCCATTCGGGCACGATCAGATTCAGCCGCCGCACTTGTTCCGGGTCGATCTGCCGCAGAAACGCTTCAAACCCGCTGGGAGAAAACCTGGCAAGGCGATAATTCCGGTAGAACATTTCGCTTTCGTTGAGGGCGTGCAATTGGGCCATCACCCGTGTTTCATCCATACACTCCCCCCTTTCATGGTGAATCCAGTATACAAATGTTTTTGATTTCTGTCAATTCTTTTGCGCAAAATAAATATGCAAAAAGTAAATGGACTGATATTTCCCCGAAACAACATTGTAAAAGTATGGTATCTTAAAAAATATCAGTTCAACAGATTAAAAATGAGCATGGCAGACAACTGTTTTTCCTGTATAATAAAAATCGGAATACGATTTGCCCGTTTTTGATTCTTTCGACGAAAGAGGCTCACGCATGGAATTGATCTCCATTATTCCGGGCTTTCAGCCCCGCAGTGATTCGCGCCTGCTGGCAAAAGCGGACGCGCTGAAACCGGCCCTGCGATATACGGATTATCCGATTCCCCCAGTCTGCCACGTCAACGGGGAAACGGTGGCGACAGAATCCCTTTCAGCCCGTCCGCTGTATCGGGGCGATCAGGTACTTATGGACTTCGGGCGGCATCTGGTGGGCCGGCTGACGCTGAATCTCTCCACCGCGGGGTCCCATCAGGACGCGCCCGCGTTTATCCAGCTGGATTTTGCGGAAATGGCGGGGGAACTGACGGAAAACCCTGAGGACTATCACGGCTGGCTGTCCCGCAGCTGGATCCAGCAGGAAAGGCTTCATCTGGACAGGCTGCCTTTGTCGGTCACGCTGCCCAGGCGGTACGCCTTCCGCTATGTGCGGATCATTGTGCTGGATACATCGCCCAAATATCAGCTGGTGCTCAAAGACGTGATGTGCCGGGCGGAGAGCGCGGCAGACTGGGCAAATGTTCCCGAAAAGCGCTTCCCGGACGGGGAACTCAAGCGCATCTACGACGCCAGCCTGCGAACTCTGGCCGAATGTACCCAGGATGTGCTGGAGGACGGGCCCAAGCGGGACCAGCGCCTGTGGCTGGGCGATCTGCGGCTGGAAGCGCTGACGAGTTATGTGTCCTTCCGCAGTATGGATGTGATCAAGCGCTGCCTGTACCTGTTCGCGGGCACCCGGTTTCCGGACGGGCGTATGAGCGCCAACGTGTTTACGACCCCGGAACCGATGGCGGATGATACGTATTTGATGGACTACGCCCTCCTTTATCCTATGGTGCTGGAAGAATACCTGGCTGAAACCGGCGACAAAGAAGCGCTGGACGATTTGCTGGAACCTGCTTTGGAGCAGGCAGATTGGGTGCTTAACCATTGGCTGAACGCCGAAGACGTGCTGAAATCGGACGCCGGGAAAGCGGGCTTTATCGATTGGAGCGACACCCTGGACCGCACCGCCGCTTTGCAGGGCGTGCTGATCCTTTCGCTGGACGCCTGCGCAGCACTGTGTAAACGGGCAGGGGACGAAAAGACGCAGGCCGCCTATGAAAACCGGGCGGCCAGTCTGCGGGAAGCGGCGCTCAAGCATTTCTGGCGAGAGGAAGAGCAATGCTTCCTCTCCGACGGGCAGATTTCCATCCACACCCAGGTGTGGCTGACCCTGGCGGGTGTGATGCCTGACGGCAAGGCCCGCGCCGCGTTTGAAAAAGCGCTGAAAATGCCCGGAACGCCTCGGATGGCGACGCCTTACATGCACCATTATTATGTGACGGCGATGCTGAAAGCGGGCTTGAAGGAAGAAGCTGAAAAGCATCTGCGGAGTTATTGGGGCGGGATGCTGAACGCAGGGGCCGACACCTTCTGGGAATGCTACGACCCAGCCGACTTGCACGCGTCTCCCTACGGCGGCATGGTCGTGAACAGCTACTGCCACGCCTGGAGCTGCACGCCCGCCTATATCATCGCCCGATATTTCATTTAAGGAGGAATCGCCCATGAAAACCAGGCAGGCTTTCAATCCTTATCTGCCCAGCTGGGAATATGTACCGGACGCCGAGCCTCACGTCGTGAACGGCCGGGTGTATGTGTATGGTTCCCATGATCTGTTCAACGGCCTGAACTTCTGTTTGGGGGATTACGTGTGCTGGTCTGCCCCGGTGGATGATTTGGGCAACTGGACGTATCACGGCTGCATCTACAAACGGGAACAGGACCCCGCCGCGCCCAAGGTGCGCCTGACCAACGGCCTGGCCGCGCCGGACATGGTATGCGGTCCCGACGGGCGGTATTACCTATATTACTTCATGGGCGGCACGAAAATGATTTCCGTGGCGGTATGCGACGAGCCCGCCGGAAAGTACGAATTCTACGGCTATGTGAAATATCAGGACGGCACGCCCATCGGTAAACGGAACGAGCCCTTCCAGTTCGACCCCGGGTGCCTCATGGACGAG
>JAFWQM010000128.1 GCA_017509065.1 Clostridia bacterium | reverse complement strand
GGCCAAGCACGCCGCCCGTAATTCCATGGCGGGCGTCAATGGCAATGGCGTCAAGAATGAAGTGCGTTTTGTGCCCGGCACCAGCGTGGAGGACGACGAAAACGAAGAATTTGCCGGCGTGCTGACCAAATTAAAGCCCCAGTGCAAAAACCTTTTCCAGGTTTTGACAGAGAAATTGCCGGATACGCGCATCCTGTACGCTCCTGGCTATCACAAGGCAGGCGCGGATGAAAGCCTGTTCCCGGATGCGATGGAGATTGCCAAACAGGCTGATGTGATCCTCCTGACCCTGGGCGGCAAAAACGGCTCCGGCTCCATCGCCACAATGGGCGAGGGTGTGGACGGCACCAACATCAACCTGCCCGCCTGCCAGGACGCCTTCATCCGGGAAGTGAAGAAGCTAGGCAAGCCTATGATCGGCATTCATTTTGACGGACGCCCCATCTCCAGCGATACGGCGGACGAGGGCCTTAACGCCATCCTGGAATGCTGGAATCCAGCCGTATACACCGCCGAAGCCGTCACCGATGCCCTTCTTGGAAAACTGAACCCCTCCGGCAAGATGCCCCTGTCCACCGCCCGGTGCGCAGGCCAGATCCCCGTTTATTACAACCATCCCAACGGCTCCATGTGGACTCAAGCTCCCAGTATAGGCTTTACGGATTACGTTGACTGCTCCCACCGTCCTCGCTACTGCTTTGGCTACGGCCTGAGCTATACAGAATTTGAATACAGCAATTTGACCTTGGATAAAAAAGAAACCAACCCCTTTGAAGCAGTGAATATCTCTTTGAAGGTGAAAAATACCGGAACATGCTCCGGCACGGAAATCGTGCAGCTGTATGTGAAAGATGTGCATGCGTCCATGACCCGTCCCCAGAAAGAACTGCAAGGCTTCGCCCGGGTGGCATTACAGCCCGGGGAAGAAAAAGAAATAAGCTTCAATTTGCAGCCCAGCCAGATGGCTTTCCTGGACGAGGATATGCGCTGGAAGATCGAAAAGGGCGAATTTGAAGTGCAGTTTGGGTCTTCCTCCGAAGATATCCGCCTCACAGCTTCCTTCCGTGTAACGGAAAACGCCTGGCTGGCTGGAAGAACCCGTGCGTTCTACGCCCTGGGTGAAATCAAATAAGGAGGACGCCCCATGGACATCAAAACCAGTTCCTGGATCACAGTATCGCAGGACACAGGCAATATTTGCCCTGTGTTCAGGAAAATGTTTGCTGCTGAAAAAGCAATTAAAAAAGCCGAACTGGAAATCACCGCGTTAGGCATTTATGAAGCCGAAATCAACGGTCAGCGGGTGAGCGACTATGTGCTGGCCCCCGGCTGGACCAGCTATGATCACCGCCTGCAGGTGCAGACGTATGATGTGACGGCCCTGCTGCAAAAAGAAAACGAGCTGTGCATCACCGTAGGCCGGGGCTGGTTCAGCTCGCCCATGCCGGGCTGGCTGAACAGCGA
This sequence comes from Clostridia bacterium, assembly GCA_017509065.1. The sequence continues at coordinate 21,118 of JAFWQM010000128.1, read as the reverse complement.
GGATAAGCAGCGGCGGATGGCCCAGCCCTGCGGGCTGATCGCTTCGCTGCATATTTGTTATGCCGACGGCACGGAAGAAACCATCCTGACGGATGAAACCTGGCAATGGGCAAAGAGCCGCATCCTGTTCAGCGAAATCTACGACGGCGAAACCTGCGACGCCCGAATCGAGCCCACGGATTGGCAGCCGGTGAAGCCGCTGACATGGAGCAAGGACATCCTGATTCCCCAGGAGGGCGAAGCCATCCGGGAGACGGAGCGCATCGCCGCGAAAAGCATTTTCAAAACGCCCCAGGGCGACACCGTGGTGGACTTTGGCCAGGAGGTCACCGGCTACGTGGAAATCACGCTGAACGCCCACGCCGGGGATGAGGTGCTGTTCGATCACGCCGAGGTGCAGGATCAGGACGGAAACTGGTACAACGAAAACTACCGCAGCGCCAAGGCTCAGGCAAGGTATATCTGCCGGGACGGGCAGCAGACCTGGCATCCGGAGCTGACCTTCTTCGGCTTCCGGTACATCCGGCTGCTGTCCTGGCCGGGAGAAGCCAAGCCGGAGAATATCACCGCCATCGCCGTGCATTCCGATATGAAGCGCACCGGCTGGCTGAAAAGCGGCAACGAGGAACTCAACCAGCTGTTTTCCAACATTGTGTGGGGCCAGCGGGGCAACTTCCTGGACGTGCCCACCGATTGCCCCCAGCGGGACGAGCGTCTGGGCTGGACGGGAGACGCCCAGGTGTTCATCAAAACCGCCAGCTACCTGTTCGACACGGAAAAATTCTTCAAAAAATGGCTCCACGATCTGGCCGCCGACCAGCGGGAAAGCGGCGAGGTGGGCCAGGTGATCCCCGATCTGATGCCCGAAGGGCCCAGCAGCGCCGCCTGGGGTGACGCCGCCGCTATCTGCCCCTGGCAGGTGTACCAGACCTACGGCGACAAGGCCGTGCTGGAAGATCAGTTTGACAGCATGCGCAGGTGGGTGGATTACATCACCTCTGTCACCAAAGCGCCGAATCTGTGGATCGACCATTTCCACTTTGGAGACTGGCTGGGTCTGGACGCCCCCGACGGCAGCTATAAGGGTTCTTCCCGGGAAGATTTCATCGCCAGCGCCTTCTACGCCCATTCCACGGAATTGGTGGTAAAGGCCGGCAAGCTGCTGGGCAAGGATGTTTCCGCTTATGAAAAGCTGCATGCGGATATCGTAGCTGCATTCCGCAAAGCCTTCCCCGAATACAAGACCCAGACCGAGCATGTGCTGGCTGTTCATTTCGGCTTGGCAAAGGATGCGCAAAAGACCGCCGATGCCCTGGCCGAGATGGTCAAGGCAGACGGCGTGCAGCTGCGCACCGGCTTTGTGGGCACGCCCTACATCCTGCATGTGCTGAGCAACTATGGCCACGCCGATCTGGCCTGGTCGCTGGTGCTGCGCAGGGAATATCCCAGCTGGCTGTACCCTGTCACCAAGGGGGCCACCACCATCTGGGAGCACTGGGACGGCATCAAGCCAGACGGCTCTTTCTGGAGCAAGGATATGAATTCCTTCAACCATTATTCCTACGGCGCAGTGGCGGACTGGGTATTCGAGCAGGCGGCGGGAATTCAGCACGCCGAGGACAAGCCCGGCTTTGAGGAATTGATTTACGCCCCGCAGCCCGACTCGCGCCTGGGCTGGCTGCAAGCCAGGCTGGACACCCGCCACGGCACGATCAGCGCCTTGTGGGTATGTCAGGAAGACGGTATCCGCTACGAACTGGAAACGCCGGTTCCTACCAAGGTTTGCTTGAACGGGAAAGAAACCTGGGTGAACCCCGGCAAATATACCTTCTGGACAGAGAAGTAAGGAGGACGTAAGCCATGCGCAGCATGAAAATCAATCGGGACTGGGACTTTGGCCTGGGTCAGGTGGACCTGGGGAAGCGCCTTCACGGGATCTTTGGGGACAGAAAGGTCAACCTGCCTCATGATTATATGATCGAGAGCGACGTTTTCCCGGAGGCGGTTTCCGGCCCGGCCAGCGGCTATTATAACGCGGGCGTGGCCCATTACGCCAAGGAGATCAAGATTCCGGCAGACTGGGAAAACGATCAGATCTTCCTGCGGCTGGACGGAGCCATGATGAACGCAACCGTCGAGGTCAACGGCAGCCTGGCCTGTTTGCAGCATTACGGCTACGCGCCATTTGAGACGGACATCACCCGCCTGGTCTATCCGGGACAGATGAATCGCGTCGTCATCACCCTGAACCCCAGCATGCAGCCCAACTCCCGCTGGTACTCCGGCGCGGGCCTGTTCCGGGGCGTCGAATTGGTACATACTCCCAAGCTGCATGTGGCCTTCGGCGGGCTGTCTGGCTATGCGAAAAAGATCGAATACAAGGCCGACGGCGCGCCGGAGACCGCTTATTTGCAGGTGTCCGCTGAAATCAAAAACGAATACGCGGAAAATCGGCTAGCGGAGGTCATCTTCGCCCTGATCGACGACAGGACTGGCGAGACGGTCAAAACCAGCAAAACCCTGACCCAGGTGCAGCCCATGAGCGTCGGCAAGGCTTACATGACCCTGACCGTGGATGAGCCGCAGCTGTGGGACGCCGGGCATCCCAACCTGTACCGCCTGCAAGCCATGGTGAAGGATACCGGCACCTTCAAAACGCATATTATCCCCAATGACCAGCCCGCCGAGGACACGGAAAGCGTGCTGTTCGGCATCCGCACCATTGAAGCAGACGTGAAGCACGGTCTGCGGATCAACGGCAAGGAAGTCAAGCTGCGCGGCGGCTGCCTGCATCATGACAACGGTCCCATCGGCACTGTGAGCGTGTACGATGCCGAGGCGAGAAAGGTGCGCAAGCTCAAGGAAGTGGGCTTCAATGCGATCCGCACTACGCACAACCCGCCCTCTGCCGCCCTGGTCGAGGCCTGCGACCGGCTTGGCATGTACGTGTTCGACGAGGCCTTTGACGCCTGGGGCATGGGCAAGCAGCCCGGTGATTACAACCAATATTTTGAAACCGACTGGGAAAAGGATCTGACTGCCTTTGTGAAGCGTGACCGCTGCCATCCCTGCGTCACGCTCTGGTCTACCGGCAACGAGATCACCGAGCGCGGCGGCCTGAACGACGGCTATGTGTTGGCGGCGAAGCTGGCGGATACGATCCGCAGGCTCGACCCCAGCCGCCCCATTTCCAACAGCATCTGCTCGTTCTGGAACGGGCTGGATGATTTCATCATGGCTGAGCAGATGAAGAAGCGGATGGAAGGTCTCACCGGCGGCTTGCAGAACGCCGACATCGGCGGCAAGAAGGATCTGCTTTGGGAGCAGTACACCGAGGGCTTTGCCAACGGATTGGACGTGGTGGGCTACAACTATCTGGAGGGCAAGTACGAGCAGGATCACCAGATGTTCCCCGAGCGGGTGATCCTGGGCAGCGAAAACTATCCCAAGGAAATCGGCGTGCACTGGCCCATGATCGAAAAAACGCCCTGGGTCATTGGCGATTTCACCTGGACGGCCTGGGACTACATCGGCGAAGCGGGCATCGGCAAGGCCACCTTCTACGAGCCCGGCGACCCCAACATCGGCAATCCCTGGGGCGCGCCTTCGCCCTTCCCCTGGCGTACTGCCAACGACGCGGACTTTGACGTGACTGGCCAGATTCGTCCCCAGGGCGTCTATCGCCGCATCGTGTGGGGCAGCCAGGAAACCGGCCTGTTCTCCTATGACCCCGCGGTCATCGGCAAGGTGGAAACCCTGTCCAGCTGGGGCTTCCCCGGCGTGTGGCAGCGCTGGAACTGGCAGGGCCAGGAAGGAAAGCCCGTGGACGTCGCCGTGTTCAGCAGCGCGGAGGAAGTGGAGCTGCTGGTGAATGGTATCAGCGTTGGCCGCAAAAAGGCGGGCGAAGCGCTGGTCCAAGATATGCCGCTCACCTTCCTCTTCCGGGCGGAATACCAGCCCGGTACCGTGGAAGCGGTCAGCTATACGGCTGGAAAAGAAGTTTCCCGCGCCGTGCTCAAAACCGTTGGAAAACCCGTTGCTGTCCGCCTGACCGCGGAAACGGAAGCAATGATGGCCGACGGCGAATCCCTGTGCTATGTGAACGCAGAGCTGATCGACGAAAACGGAAACGTGGTGCCCGACGCCGACAGGCTTTTGAAAGCGGAAGTCAACGGCGCGGCGGAGCTGCTGGGCTTTGGCAGCGGCAATCCCATCACCGACGAAAACTATGCCAAGGGCCAATTCACCAGCTATTTGGGCCGCGCCCTGGCGGTGCTGCGCGCGGGTGATAAAGCTGGCGAAGTGAAGTTAACCGTGTCCACTGAAGGATTGAAAAAAACGGAACTCGTTCTTCCCGTTAAAAAATGAAACGATAAAAGCCCCATTTACCCCTATTTGGTTTTCTCGGAAGGGGGCTTGGGGGAAACCTCTCTTTGACCTCCAAAGAGAGGTTTCCCCCCAAAAAACACGATAGGAGCGTGACGGGTATGCGTACCATGATTCCATTCAATGACAATTGGCTATTTTTGAAACCCGGAGAAAACCGCGTGCCCGTCACGCTGCCCCATACATGGAACGCCTTGGACGGCCAAGACGGCGGCGGGGATTACTGGCGAGGTGAATGCGTGTATGAAAAAACCTTCGCCGTGCCGGACAGAAAAGCCGACGAGGAAGTCTATCTGGAGTTTGACGGCGTATCCGCTTCCGCCAAGGTGACGCTGAACGGTCATTTCATCGGCGAGCACCATGGCGGCTACAGCCGGTTTCGTTTCAACATTTCGGAATACTTGAAGGCTGGTGACAACCACCTGACCGTCGCCGTCAGCAACGCTGCCTGCGATACCGTGTACCCGCAGAATGCCGATTTCACCTTTTACGGCGGCATCTATCGTGCGGTGCGGCTGGTGGTATTGCCTAAAATCCATTTTGACATGGATACTTTGGGCGGCTGCGGCATCCGGGTGACGCCCAAGGTGTTGGATGATGGCTCCGCTGACGTGCTTGTATCTGCAAGCACCACCGGCGGTCAGGCTGCGTTTGAATTGAATGGGGAAACCCTGACAGGGAATGAAGTAACATTCCGTGTGGAAAAGCCTATTCTGTGGCAAGGCCGGAAGCATCCCCATCTGTACACGCTGAAAGCTAATCTGTATAACGGCGATACGCTGTGTGATGCTCTGGAAATTCCCTTTGGTATCCGCTCCTTCCACATTGATCCCAATGAAGGATTTATCCTGAACGGAGAAAGCTACCCCCTGCGGGGTGTAGCCATGCACCAGGACTGGCTGGGCAAGGGCAACGCCATTTCCGAAGCGGACATGGAGGAAAGCCTGCGCCATGTGTACGATATGGGTGCCACTACCGTACGCCTGGCTCATTATCAGCATGATCAACATACCTACGATCTATGCGATAAACTGGGCATCGTGGTGTGGACGGAGATCCCCTACATCAGCGAACACCTGGACAACGCTCGGGAAAACGCTCTGAGCCAGATGCGGGAATTGATTGAGCAGAATTACAATCATCCCTCCATCGTGGTGTGGGGCCTGAGCAACGAAATCACCATGGCCCACGGTGATCAGGAAACGCTGGTGCCCTTCCATCAAAAGCTGAACGATTTGTGCCACGAGATGGACGATACCCGTCTCACCACCATGGCCTGCATATCGCCCTTGCCTACGGATCATCCCCTTTTGGATGTGCCGGACGTGCTTTCCTACAACCATTATTTCGGTTGGTACGGCGGGCGGCTGGAGGATAACGGTCCCTGGTTTGACAGCTTTCACGCCCTTCATCCCGATTTGCCGGTGGGTGTATCGGAATACGGCTGCGAAAACAGCCTGTGGCATTCCTCCCACCCCGAACCCGGTGATTACAGCAACGAGTACCAGATGATCTACCACGAAAGCCTGATCAAGCAGCTGTATTCCCGGAAATACCTGTGGGCCACCCATGTGTGGAATATGTTTGATTTCGCTGCCGACGCCCGGGAGGAGGGCGGCACCAAGGGACGCAACAACAAGGGCTTGGTGACTTTTGACCGCAAAATACGGAAGGACGCTTTTTATGCCTACCAGGCCTGGCTGACGAATGAACCTATGCTGCATCTGTGCGGCAAGGAATTTATTAACCGGGATGGAGATACCACGGAATTTGTGGTGTACAGCAATCTGCCCGAAGTTTTGCTTTTGGTCAATGGAACAAAATATACAAAACAGGCGGAGGATCATTTCTTCCATTTCACCGTACCTCAGCCAGAGGGGAATTATACCGTCATTGCAATAGCGGGCGATTTGACCGAGCAGGCAACGTTCAATCATGTATCCCAGCCCGATCCCGCCTATCGCTTCCAGCAGGGCACGGTGCTCAACTGGTTCGATATCGAAACGCCCGAGGGTTTCTATTCCGTCAAGGATTTGCTGAAGGATATTTCCCAGACCCCGGACGCTGCGGCACTGGTGAAGCCTCTTCTGGCGGAAATGACCGCTGCCCGGGCCGCGAAAGCAAAGCAGAAGGAACAGGAAACCGGGCGGGAGACAGTGAAAAGCGGTGAGGGCATGAGCGCCGAGGATCGCCGCCGCACGACGATGCAGTTCAGTCTTTTGCAGCTCATCCGCATGGGCGCGCCGGATATGCCCAAGGAGCGCATCATTGCCATCAATAAGCAGCTCAATCAAATTCCCAAATATGTGCCGCCCAAGGACATGGATATGGAGCAGGCGGAAAAGGACGCCCACCGGGAAAACACCTACGCCCTGGACGACCGCTTTGTGCTCCGGGATGGGCAGCGCCATCCTTTTGCGGTGATCTGCCCCGGCGGCGGATATACCATGGTGTGCAGTTTTATTGAAGGCGTGCCCTACGCCAGAAAGCTCAACGAAGTGGGCATATCCGCCTTCATCGTGTATTACCGTGTGAAGGATCAGGCCCGATTCCCCGCGCCCCAGGACGATCTGGCTCAGGCTGTGCGGGACATCTTTGCGAAAGCAGATGAATATCTGCTGGACACCGCCCACTGGTCCGTGTGGGGTTCCTCCGCCGGCGGCCATCTGGCGGCCAGCTTCGGCACGGCCAACATAGGCTATTCCCATTATGATCTGCCAAAGCCCGAAGCGTTGATCCTGACCTATCCCGTCATCAGCATGCGTCCGGACCTGACCGAGCAGCAGACCCATAACATGCTGCTGGGCGATCCCGCCGAGGCATCCATGGAAGCCTTTGCCAGCGTGGACGAGCAGGTGAACGCCGACTATCCGTCCACCTACATCTGGTGCGGCGACGCGGACAAAACCGTAAAGCCCGACAACACCCGCCGCATGGCGGAAGCGCTCAAAAAAGCTGGGGTCCCGTACCAATGCGAAATCTTCCCCGGCGTGGATCATGGCGTCGGCCCCGGCACGGAAACCGCCGCCGAAGGGTGGATCGAGCATGCCGTTGCTTTCTGGAAAAGGCGGCAATCATAAGCGCATGAAAGAGCAGGGAGGTGCAGGTCATGAAAGCCGTTCACCTACGGACAGAACACCTGGAAAATCCTTTGGGCTTGCAAACTGTCCGACCGGTTTTTTCCTGGCATACCGATGGCGGTCTGCAAAGCGCTTATGAAATCATCGTTAGAAATGGGAAAACAGCCGTCTGGAAAAGCGGGAAGGTAACCACCGGCCGCATGCTGGCCCGCTGCGGTTATGATGCTGCCCCACGGGAACACCTCACCTGGCGTATACGTCTGTGGGATGAAAATGATCAGCCCGGCGAATGGAATGACGCCTGGTTCGAGATGGGATTGTTACAAGCTTCATCCTGGATGGCCAAATGGATCAGTCCGGAGCTGACCATTGAAAAGGGAAAGCGCCAGGCAGCCAGTTATCTGAAACGCACTTTTTCTCTGGAACGCACGGACCACGCCAGACTGTATATTACCTGTCACGGCCTGTATGTCGCTTACCTGAACGGACATCGAGTGGGCGATTATGTGCTGGCTCCGGGTACGGATGATTATCATCAGCGCCTGCAATACCAGGTATACGATGTATCGCCGCTGCTGCACGAGGGTGAAAATGAGATGCTGGTCGTTCTCGGGGACGGTTGGTACCGGGGCAATAACGGCATTGACGGGCTGAATCATTACTATGGGGATGACTTGGCGCTGCTGTGTCAGATGGAGGTCGATCATCAGCTGGTGCTGATCAGTGATGAATGCTGGCAGGCGAGTCAGATGGGACCAATCCGGGAAAACGACTTGCAGTTGGGAGAGCGTTATGACGCCCGTCTGGAGCAGGTTACCGATTGGCATGAGGTTATCCCAGCCGATTTCGGTTTTGACCATTTGGTTTGTTCCGACAGTGTGCCCGTGAGGGAACAGGAGCGATTCCAAGGAAAAGTATTCACGGCGCCCAACGGCGATACCCTGATCGATTTTGGACAGAACCTGGCCGGGTATACCGAATTGTGCGTACAGGCAAAAGACGGGCAGAAAATCGTCCTGTGGCATGGAGAAGCCTTGGATGAAAACGGAAATTTTACCCAGGAAAATTTCGCGCCCGGCGAACGCAACAAAAATGGCGGCGTGCCGCAAAGAATCGAATACATCTGCAAGGATGGTTTTAATCGGTATAAACCCAATTTCACCCTTTTCGGTTTCCGGTACGCAAAGATTGAAACGGACGTGAATCTGAACGGCGCTCAGTTTACGGCTATTGCCGTATATTCCCATATGCCGCAAACAGCCTTTTTCACTTGTGGGAATGAGGCGGTCAATCAGCTGTTTCGCAACAGTCTTTGGAGCATGAAATCAAACTTCTGTGATATTCCCACAGACTGTCCTACCCGGGAGCGGACAGGCTGGACTGGGGACGCGGCGGCCTTTGCTCCGACAGGCGTGATGCTGACGGATTGCTGGCCTATCCTGCGCAAATGGCTGGCGGAATGCCGTTTGGCCCAGGCTGACGATGGCTTGATGGCGAATATTGCGCCGATCAATGACGGCCGGGATCGGTTTTCTTTGCTGCTGCAGAGTTCTGCCGGCTGGGGAGACGCCTGTGTGCTGGTGCCCTGGGCGCTGTATCAAGCCTATGGCGACACGGCCATTTTGGAAGAGAACTATGATATGATGCGCAGATGGATGACGTTCCTGGAACAGCGTGCCCGGGAAACAAGGCCAGCGAATCAAGGTAATCCCTGGAAGGAAGCTTTGCAGGATCAGGGCTTTCACTTTGGAGAATGGCTGGAGCCTGACGTGAACAGTATGGATGCCCTGCGCAAGAATGGCCTGGAAGGCGCACCGGAGGTGGCAACCGCCTACTATTTTCATTCGGCTGACTTGATGGAGCAGATCGCGGCAATTCTGGGAAAACCCGGAGACTCAGAGAAGTATCGGAAGATTGCTGAGATGGCTCGAAAAGCATACCGTTATTGCTGTACGGATCACGGGAGAATAGATTCTAACCGTCAATGCGAATACGTACGGCCCATTGCTTTCGGTTTATTGGATCCGGTGGAGGCTCAAGCCGCTGCGGATCAATTGAACTCCCTGGTGAAGCAGAACGGGGATCACCTGAATACAGGTTTTCTGTCCACGCCGGATCTCTGCCGGGTGCTGACGGAGCATGGACACACAGATACGGCATATCGGCTGCTGCTGCAGGACACCAGCCCCAGCTGGCTGTATGCCATCAAAAAAGGGGCGACCTCCATTTGGGAGACCTGGGATGGTATCCGTTCCGACGGTACCGTGCACGATTCCATGAATCATTACGCATACGGTGCGATCTGCGGATGGCTCCTGGACAGTGTTTGCGGTATCCGGCTGAAGGATGGAAAGCTAACCATCCGCCCATACCCACATCCATCCCTTGGGTATGCAAAGGCTCGGTGGAATTCTCCAGTCGGGATGATCGAAAGCGAATGGCGATATAAAGGGAGTAAGCTGCATTTACGTGTGCAAACGCCGATTCGTGCAGAAATCCAGTGGCCCGACGGCCGGCTGGAACCAGTATCAAACGGTGTCCATTCATTAATTGCCTGACCTGACATCATGAGTATGGCAACGGCGTGCTGCAGTCATACGAAACAGCGGCGGAGTATTACCGGTTGGCCGCTGATCAGCAATATGCTCCCGGGCAGGCACATCTGGCGCAGCTGTATGAATTTGGTGATGGCGTGGAACAATCCGATGAAATGTCTCTGAAATACTACGGGCTTGCTGCGGATCAGGGAGATTCCATGGGGCAGTGGGGCATGGGAAAAGCCTATCAGTTTGGGGTAGGCATGAACGTGGATTATGTGAAGGCAGCAGAGTATTATCAGCTTTCCGCGGACCAGGAAGATCCGGATGGTCTGGAATGCCTGGGATATCTTTATCTCGAAGGCTTAGGCGTAGAACAATCCAGAGAGAAAGCCATTGAGCTTTATCAACTGGCCGCTGAAAGAGGAAGCGAAGAGGCGCAGCGTCAATTGCTTATCCTTGGACAGTGAGAGCTTCGCTGTTTATTTACAATATCCTTAATAGCCGAGAATCTCGGAAAATAGTTTTGAACTGACGGAGCATCACAACCTGATCCGGAGGATTATTGTATCTTCCAAGAAGAACCATTTGCGTTGTCCATATGGACGGCGCTTTCATTTTGCCCCCGAGGAGGTGAGGCCCATTGATCTGTGTGTATCCTGCGGACTGCACCGACTTTTCCACCAATGGCAATGGGGTGCTCGCCCCTTTGACTGCCCAGGTCACGGAAACCTTGAACGGGGAGTATGAACTGCAGCTCACTCATTCCATTGACGCGGGCGGCAAATGGCAGCGGCTGATTGAGGGCTGTATCCTCCGGGCTCCGGTGCCTGCTGCCATGACGCCCCGCGTCAACTTCACCTCGCCGGGCGACGACAACCGGAGGGAAATCTGGCGGATCAACACGGACTTTTCCGGCGCTGAAACCAGGAAAGGTACCCTGAACCTGCGGAACGGCCCCGGAAGGAATTATACGATCCTTGCTGCCTATAAAAACACATCCCTGGTGCAGGTGATCGCCAAGACCAGTAGCGCGTGGTATGAGGTGACAGCACCGGATGGGAAGCACGGCTTCATGGATACAACCTACCTGGTGTTCGACCATCAGGAGGGCTCTGCATCGGAAGCTGTGTCTTCCGTCGTGGAAGAACGGCAGCTGCGGGATCAGCCGTTCCGTATTTACCGGGTGGTGCCTGAACTGGATAAGGTCACCGTCTATGCCCGGCATATCTTCTATGATCTCATGGACAACATGATCCAATCCTATAAGCCCTCGTCCTCTTCGGCGGGGGCTTCTGTCGTTCAGGGTATCAGCAGCCATTGCCTTTCCGAACATGGCTTTACCTTTTATTCCGACCTTTCCAGTACAGCGGAAGAAGCGTCCTTTGAAAATGTGAACCCTGTGGATGCCCTGCTGGGAGATGAAGGAGTCATTGCCAAATATGGCGGGGAACTGCAGCGGGATTGGTTTGATGCTTATGTGGTAGAGCGCGTGGGCAAAGACACCAACGTGCAGATCCGGCAGGGAAAGAACCTGCTGGGTATCAGCTACGATGAAGATCTGTCCAACGTGGTCACCCGCATCATGCCCACCGGGCAGGATAAGGATGGAGAGGTGCTGTATCTGCCGGAGCTCTTTCTGGACAGTCCCAATATAGGAGCGTACCCTCATCCGAAATGGATTCACCTGCCTGTATCCGACGCCAAGGAATCCGAGGACAAGGATGAACCGAAAACAAAGGAACAGTGTTACGCCGAAATGCGGGCAGAAGCGCAGAAGCAGTTTGATGCTGGCTGCGACCTGCCCACCGTATCGCTGACCGTCAGCTTCATTAATTGTCCTGACACCGAAGAATACAAGCCCTACGGCTTTTTACAGAATATCTACCTGGGCGACGCTGTGCGGGTGCTGGCTCCCCGGATCGGGGTCATGGTGTCCATGCGCATGACCCAGTATACATATGACTGCCTGCTGAAGAAATACACCTCCATGACCCTGGGCACCGTCGCGGATACAGTGGAGAGCAATGTGATCTCTGCCCGGCAGCTGCCCAGCGGAGTGATTACAGGTAGCAAGTTGGCCATCAATTCCGTGGGCACGGGCCAGCTGCAGAGTGGTTCCGTCAGTTCAGCCCAGATTCAAATGGCGGCGATTGAAACCGCCCATATCCAGGACGCGGCCATCACCCGCGCCAAGGTGGGTGAAGCCGCCATCGGGGAAGCGCAGATCGCAGACGCGGCCATCGGAACAGCCAAAATCCAGGACGCTGCTGTGGGCCGGGCCAAGATTGTAGAAGGTGCGATTGGTACCGCACAGATTGATGACGCAGCCATTACCCGCGCCAAAATCGGGGACGCCGCCATTGGCTCTGCCCAGATCGAGGAAGGCTCCATAGGCACTGCGCACATCGGCCAGGGGGCCATTGAGGAAGCCAACATCCACGATGCTGCCATTACCAGTGCAAAGATCGGCGAAGGCGAAATCAAACGGGCGCATATCGAGGATGGCGCTGTGGATAAGGCGAAGATCGCCGATGCTTCTATTGACAACGCCAAGATTGACGGTGCCGCCATCGGGACCGCGAATATCCAGGAAGGCGCTATCGTTACTGCCCACATTCTGGATGGGCAGGTGACCAAAGCCAAGATCGCTGACTTGGCGGTGGATTCAGCAAAAATCGCTGACCTTGCTGTCACAACCGCCAAGATTGCCCAGGCGGCGATCACCAATGCCCAGATCGCCAATGCCGCTGTGGACACAGCACAGATCGCCTTGGGTGCCATTACCGCTGCCTTGATCGCCAACGGCGCGGTCGGGACGGCCCAAATCGCGGACGCCAGCATCACGGATGCGAAGGTGGTATCCCTGAATGCGGATGTGATTACATCAGGCACCCTGGCAACAGAACGGCTGATTATCCGGGGCGACGATGGCCTGATCTATGAAATCAATGCCCAAGCTTCCGGCCTCTCCGTTCAGGAACTGCAGCAGGAAAAGTACCGGCAGCAGCTGAGCGGCACGGTGCTGGTGGCCCGGTCGGTGACAGCGGAGCAGATTGCCGCCGCGACGATCACGGCAAATGAGATTCTTTCCGGGACGATCACGGGCGACAAAATTGCCGCCGCCACCATTGAAGGCAGCAACATCAAGGCCGGGGCCATCACCACCAATCATGTGTCGGCGGACTTCGGCCAGACCCTTGACCTGTCCAGCAATACCGGCATCAACCAGCGGGTGGAGCGGGTCTATTCGGATATGGACGAGTTGGTGGGCTTCCGGATCGAGATCATATCCACATCGGACATCTTGTCGGAGGATATCCAGAATACAACCCTGAATGCACGGGTGTGGCACGGAAGCCAGAACGTGACGGCCAGTCTTCCAGCTTCCCGGTTCCAGTGGAAACGGAAGTCCGCTGACAGCACGGCGGACGCCATATGGAACAACGCCCATACCGGAATGAAAAGCATCACGCTTACCACTAGGGATGTGCTGTACAGCGCCACCTATGACTATGAACTGGTAAAAGAACCGTAATTGAAAAGTGCCAGACAATCTGCTATAATCACGGTGTCAACTGAATATCGGTCATCGGAGGACAGTACGCCGTAGCGTAGGGGATCGTAAAGTGAAAGCTTTGCAGGCCGCCTGTTGGATAAGATGCCGGGTGAGCTCGGAACAATTGGCTTTGAGCCTTTTGTTGCCGAGCATTATTTCATGAAGGAGGGCTTGAACATGGCCAACATCACCCTGACGCTTCTCACCAACGACGACCGGGAACAGTTTATCCTGGACAACCAGCGCGCTTTTAAGTACGGCGCGACGGAAGAATTCGGGAAACGTGACGATCATTATGAAGAGGACGGAGAGATCATCTCCCGCGCAACCATAGAACGCAGTATTGATAATGGCGTTGCCTACCGCATCCGGGAAGATGGCAGGATTGTCGGGGGCGTCGTGCTCCAGATTGATGAGAAAACGCAGCACAACCATCTCGATCTCCTGTTCGTCATTCCTGAAGCGCACAGCAAAGGCGTCGGATTCGCGGCATGGCAGGAAGTGGAATGCATGTACCCTGAAACGGTAGTCTGGGAGACATGTACGCCCTACTTCGAGAAGCGGAACATCCATTTCTACATCAACAAATGTGGGTTCCATGCCGTAGAATTCTTCCACCGCTTTCATACCAACCCTTGCGATCCGGAAACCGGAGAACCGAACAACTATGACGGGACGGAAGATTTTGATGGCATGTTCCGTTTTGAAAAAAAATGAGATATACCGACGCATATTCTCATATAAACTCGTGCTTTTAGCATTCGTCAATGCTGGATGCCGCAGCAGTTTATCCTTTTTGTTATTGACATATGGCAATAAAAGCTGTATCATGTAATTGACATATGTCAGAAAGGAGAGGTTATGCCAAGACCTGTCAGATGCAGACGAATAAAGAAAATGCCAGCCTTTCGCAGTTTTTCACCGGATGACGCCCAGGGAACCGGGACGGTTTTCATGACTGTCGATGAATATGAAGCTTTACGGCTTCTGGACTGTGAGGGCCTGACACAGGAAACCTGCGCGGCCAGAATGAACATTGCCAGAACAACTGTTACGGCGATTTACGAAAACGCCAGGCAAAAAGTGGCGGACGTGCTGGTAAATGGGAAACGGCTGCTGATCACTGGCGGCTGCTGCGAATACGAACCGGTAGAAATCCATGAGGACATTATTGAGAAAGGAAGCATTGCCATGAGAATAGCAGTCACATATGAAAGCGGAGAAATCTTCCAGCACTTCGGTCATTCCGAACAGTTTAAGCTGTATGATGTGGAAGATGGCAAAATCGTGAGAGAGCAGGTTGTCGGCTCAAATGGTAATGGTCATGGAGCTCTGGCTGGTTTCCTTCAGGCCGTGAAAGTCGACGCCCTGATCTGTGGCGGGATCGGTATGGGAGCGCAGATGGCTCTTGCAGACGCAGGAATCAGGCTCTATGCCGGTGTCCAGGGATCGGCAGACGAGGCTGCCAGGAATCTCGCGGAAGGTACGCTGGAATATGATCCGGAAGCACGATGCGATCATCATGAGCATCATCATGGAAAACGGCTTTCCCATTTTCATGCTCATCTTTGCCGGAGCCATCCTTCTTTACGCAGCCCTGATGGCCATCACAAAAGATAGGAAATCTGAAAAAGTTTGTGGATGCTTTCCATTTCCTGAAGGAGAATCAGATTTTTACCGTGGAGGAACTGGAACAGCAGACCCACGAATTATCCGCTGTCGTGGACGATCTTGTGGCCCTATCCAAGGCTAACACTGCCCGGATCAAGCAACTGGACAACATGATCACCTTTGCTGAACACATCCACCGTATCCAGCCTATCATCGACAAAATGAACGCCATTCATTGGAAAGGCAGCCGGGAAAAGTTCCAGGCTGCCCATCAGCAGGAAATCGACCTGTATTATACCTCCCAGCGCATCCTGACAGAGAAGCATGGTGTGAAAAAGATCGACATTCTCAGGTGGAAAAAAGAGCAGACCGCTCTCCGGCACGAGGAAGAAGAACGGTCTGCCCAGTATAAGCCCCTTCGTGAAAAGCTGGATCTGATGCTGAACGTGAAATACTGCGTTGATGAAGCAAAGCGAAGGATAAATAAAGAATTAATCCAAACAAAACAGAAGCAAAAAAACAGCCAGTTTTATAATCCTTCAATCCACACCGCCATATCCCCTTTTTCACGATTCGACCAGGCGAAATAAGGAATAGCGTTTATTGCATACGAAACAGCAGCCTGATTCTCTTGCCCGTTTAATTGCTTCGTCTTGTCTTTTCTAAAGATTCTCAGCCCGATCAAATCATCAGGGAGCCCCGGAATGGGCTTGAACTCCTGCGTGTCCGCATTGCCAAGTAAACTTAGATAGAAAACAGGCACCTTCTGATCCGTCTCTTCAAAACAATAGATCAGCGGCCCGCGTGCCAATGCTGCTTTTCCAACGCAGTCCCGCACCCGGGGATCTGCATGGATGCGGCGAACGGGCAGATCAAAGGAGAGCTTCGCAATATCTCCCAGCTGCCAATTTCGGGAAACGTAACAATACCCGTTTTTCATTTCGCCTTGCACGGCCTGTCCGTTGACGATAATATTGTACGACTGAACATAATGAGGAATACGGATCGCCAGCGAGAATTTGCCTCCATCCAGCATTGTATAGCAGGCTTTCCCTTCCCAGGGGTATGCGCTTTCCAGCCGGATTCTTCCATGGCGGGTTATAGCCTCGCTGCCGATCAAAAGATGGCTATATAGCGTGCTCTCATCCTCGCTCCACAGATATTTTCCCAGGGAGGCGATGAGCCGTGCCAGATTGGGCGGGCAGCAGGCGCAGGCGTGCCAGGGCGGGCGCTGCGGCAGCACATGCTCATAGCCCGGCGCGACGCCGGATACGCCGATCTTCACTGCCAGAGGATTCACATAGAAAAACCGTTTGCCGTCCTGCTGCATGCCCGCCAGCGCGCCGTTGTACAGCTCCAGTTCCATCAGGTCGGCATACCGTCCGTCTGCCCTGAGTTTCAGCATTTCATGGGCGAAAAAGGTCATGGCCACCGCGGCACAGGTTTCGCCGTAGCACCGATCCGGGGGCAAATCATAATCCACTGTAAAAGATTCATGAAAAGCAGATGCACCGACTGCGCCGGTAACATACATCTGCTTTTGCGTAATGTTTTCAAACAATCGCTCGCATGCGGCCTGCAATTCCGTATCTTCGGTTTCCGCGGCGGCATCCGCCATGGCGGTGAGCATATACAGCTGCCGCACGGCGTGACCCCGGGCCACAGTCTGCTTGCGCACGGGTACGTCGGTTTGATTGTAGATCGTATCGTCTGCCAGAATGTCGTAGCCGCCGTAATGGACGCCGGGATGGGCAGGCGTATGCTTTTTGAACCAGTCCGGGTCCTGCCCCCGCAGGTTCAGGAACCGCAGGGCCATGTCCCGGTAGCGGATATTCCCTGTGGCATGGTACAGCCGCAGCAAACCGATCTCGATTTCCTGATGCCCCGGGATGCCGTCTTCTTTTTCAAAGCGGCCGCAGATATGATCCGCCAGGCGCACACAAATGTGCAGCAGTTCATCCTTTCTGGCCGCTTCGTGCAGGGCCACGCCCGCCTCCAGCAGGTGGCCCGCGCAGTACAATTCATGGCATTCCAGCAGGTTTTTCCATTTGTTTTCGGGCTCTTTCACCGTGAAATAGGTGTTCAGATAGCCGTCCGGTTGCTGGCAGCGGCCAATCAGCGCCACCGTTTCGTCCACCCTGCGGGATAAAGCGTCGTCCCATTTCAGGGCCAGGGAATAAGCCGCGGCTTCCAGCCATTTGGCCACATCGCTGTCCTGGAACACCATGCCGTAAAAATCTCCGGTTTCTTCTCCGGCAGCCATACGGAAATTGCTGATGGCGTGGGATTTTTCCACGCCGGGCACCTCGTCCCGGAGGATCTTTTCCATGTAGGGGATGGTCACGTCCGTCATGAGCCGCTGGCGGGGAGACCAGAAACCGTCCGTGATACGCACGTTTTTGAGCGGGATATGCCGGATGCCCATGGCGTTTCCTCCTTCGTCAGTTTTTCATGCCGGTCATTACGATGCCTTCCACGAAATACCTTTGCCCGATCAGATAAAACACAATGCCTGGAATGAAGGACAGGCAGGTGGCGCACATGATGCTGCTCCAGTCGTCATTGAAGGAACCGCGGAAGATGTTCAGCCCCAGGGCCAGGGTGTAGCGGTCCCGTCGGGTGATGTAGGTGACCTGCTGCAAAAGGTCGTTCCACAATTCGATGAATTTCAGCAGCCCCACCACGATCATCGCGGATTTGATGGTGGGCACGATGATAAAGATCAGGATACGGAAAAAGCCGCAGCCATCAATGGTGGCCGCTTCGTCCAATTCCCGGGGCACGGTTTTTACAAACTGCCGGATCAGGAAGATATTGAACGCACCGCCGCCGCAGAAGTGCGGCAGGATCAGGGGCCAGTAGGTATTGACCAGGCCCAGCTTGCTCCAGGCGATGAACAGGGGAATCAGCGTTACCATGCTGGGCAGCAGCATGGAGCCCACGCACAGGGTGAATAGGAACTTTTTTCCCCGGAAGCGAAGCCGCGCGAAGGCATAGCCGCCCATGGTGGCGGTGATCACCGCGCCAATGACCGCGGGCACCAGGATCGTCATGGTGTTGCCCAGGAATTGCAGATATTCAAAGGATTTCAACGTATCGGAATAGTTGCTGAACCGCCACTCCGGGGGCAGGAAAGCCGGCGGATAGGCATACAGTTCGCCGTTGGACATGAGAGACGAACGGAAAATCCAATAGATGGGAAACAGGACGATCAGCCCCAGCAGGATCAGTAGGATCAGGCACAGGATATTCGCCGCCTTTTCCCGCCGCTGTTTGGATGGCATGCGATGCTCTTTTTTCGGCGCTGCCGTGCTCATTCCTTATCATCTCCTTCGTAGAAGATCCAGCTGCCGCTGGTGGCGAACAGAAGGCCGGTAAAGATGGCGATGAGGAGGAACAGGATCACAGCGATAGCGCTGCCGTAGCCATATTTGTGAGATTTGAAGGCCTGGTTGTAAAGCATATAGCACATGAAATAGCTGCCGGTGCCGGGGCCGCCCTTGGTGAGGGACAGGGCCGGGGTGATCACCTGCAGGCTGCTGACCAGGCTCATCAGCAGATTATAGAAAATGATGGGCGTCATGCAGGGAATGGTGATTTTCCAGAACCGCTGCCAGGCGTTGGCCCCGTCGATTTCCGCCGCCTCGTGATAGGTGCGGGGCACGTTTTGAAGGCCCGCCAGGAAAATCACGATCAGGTTGCCGCTGAGCCATACGGCGATCAGCGCCAGCGACGGCGTGACCATGCCGCTGGAATCCAGGAATTTGACGGATGTGCCGCCCATCGATTTGATGACGTAATTGAAAAACCCGTGGTTATAGTCGTACAGCCATTTCCAGCCCAGGTAAACCGCCAGGGCGGGAAGAACGTAAGGCAGATAGAAGATGGCCCGGAAAAAGCCCCGGGCGGGCACCTTCCGGTTGAGCAGCATGGCGATGATCATGGAATACACCACGCTGCCGATCACCGCGATCCCCGCGTATTCCAGCGTGGTGAGCAGGGAACCGTAGAATTTCGTATCCCGGGTAAACAGACGGATATAGTTATCCGCTCCCACATAAGTCATATCGCCCAGCCCGTTCCAGTTGAACAGGCTCAGGGTGAAGGATGCCAGCATGGGCAGATAGGTGATGCAGGTCAGGCCGATCACCGAGGGCAGCAGCAGCAGCCACGCCGCCCTGGTTTCCGCGCGGCTGTATTTTACTTTCGCCTTTTTTGAAAGGGCCGTCATTCCTTGCGTCCCTCCATTCCATAGGTATTTGCAGGCATTTGATAAGTCGGGGGAACGCAGGCGCGTTCCCCCGACCCTGATAAGGCACTGTTATTCCACCTGAATGGCTTCCACCAGCTCGGGATAGATCTCGTTGATCACGTCCTCCGCCGTGCGCTCGCCGCTCCACACGCTCTGCAGCGCGGTGAACAGGATATCGTTGGTGGTGATCTGGGTATTGGGGGTATAGTACCAGCAGGTGGGCTTGGCGTAGTTCATGGTGTAGTCCACCAGTACCTTCCGGCCGGTTTCCATATCCTTATTGTAGGGATACTGCTCATTGCCCAGCCAGGCGTTTATGCCTTCTTCGGTCTTGTAGAAGTATTCGCTCTTGGGCAGCCAGATGCCGGTGAGCACCAGGGCGTCCCAGTTGCTTTCCTCACGGGTGTACCACTTGACGAAATCGTAGGCTTCCTGCTGATGCTGGCCCTTGAAAACGCCGGTCAGGCCGGAGGTGCAGATGGTGACCTCTTCCTTCATCATGGGCAGGGGCGCGATGCCGTAGTTGATGCCCAGGTTCGGGAAATCGGTGCCCAGGCGCCAGGTGCCGTCGGTGGTCATAGCCACAGTCTTGCTTCCGATGCCCACGCCCACGCCGTTATCCTCGGGGATCACATTGAGGGGCGCCACATGCTCCACCAGCGCCAGATCGGCCACCTTCTGGATGGATTCGATGGCTTCGGGGCTGTTGATCAGCACTTCGTTGCCGTCCTCGGAGAACCAGGCGCCGCCGTTGGACAGAGCCCATACTTCCATCTGCCAGGTCCAGTTGTTCACAAACGCGCCGTACTGCACGATCTTTTCGGGATCAAAGCCTTCCTCGCCGGGGTGCTTGCCATTCTCATCGAAGGTCAGCCGCTTGGCTACTGCCACAAATTCATCCCAGGTATAGGGGGTATCGGCGGAGGGATATGGCTCGTTCGCCGCATCGAACATATCCTTGTTGTAGTACAGGATCAGGATCTCGTTGCTGCTGGAATAGCCGACGGGAACACCGGCATCCTTGAAAGTAATGCAGTCCATGGGCTGCAATTCTTCCCCGGCGAACATATCGGACACGTCCGCCATGACGCCGTTGCGGGAGAAGTACAGCACGGCGTTTTCATTCACCATGCCGCAGTCCGGCAGCTTGTTGGCGATGGCATAGTTGACCAGGGTCTGGGTGTATTCCTCGTTGGGGATCTGCATGGGCTCCACGAACACCTTGTCCTGGCTTTGGTTGTATTCGTCCAGGGATTTCTGCACGGCTTCCGCCTCCGTCTGGTTGCCCCAGAAGGAATAGGTGATGTGCACCCGGCCGTCGCCTTCCGCCAAGGCCAGGACGGGCAGCATCAGCGCCAGGCACAGGACGATTGCCAACAGTTTTTTCATGGTTCTTCCTCCTTTTATGATGGTGATCCGTTTTGATTTGTGGTTATACGATTAACCACTCCGTTGACAATAAGATACCACCGCCGCGGTAGATTGTCAAGGATATTTTTGCGATTTTTCCTTGGAATTTCATGGTTAATTTTTTAACCCACGGCGAACGCACGAGTTAAGAAAGTATTAAATTTATTACAAAAGTATTACCAAAAGGATTTTCACCCCTTGCTGTCGAAGAAGACAGAGGGGGTGAGAGAAATGATGGAATGCTTAGAGGGATTAACTGATCCGCGGCAGGAAAAGAAGGTGC
>JAFWQM010000127.1 GCA_017509065.1 Clostridia bacterium | reverse complement strand
CCGCCCGGCCTCCGCTAAAAACAATCCACCGGATTGTTTTTCGAGCGCTTCGGCCCCAGTATTCCTGCGGTTTCGTTCCTTGTCTGGAACGATTTCTCATCCCGCATCTGAATTCACGATTCAATTGGGCGAGCAATAAGAACGGCCACCAGGCAAAGACATCCTCTATCTAAACCTCCTACCTCCTACCTATTCTTCCATTAAGGAGATAACCGATGAGCGAACGCCCCCTTCCCCGCCATGTGGCGATCATCATGGACGGCAACGGCCGCTGGGCAAAGCAGCATAAGATACAGGTCGCTTTAGGCCACCGCAAGGGCGTGGAAACCCTGCGGGCCATCATCCGGGAAAGCAGCGACATTGGCATCGAGGCCCTGTCCCTCTATGCTTTTTCAACCGAAAACTGGCGGCGCTCCCCGGACGAGGTGGCGGCGCTGATGGGACTGCTGCTGGAGTATTTCACGTCCGAGATCGACGAACTGGACGAAAAGAACGTGCGCATCCGCATTTTGGGCGACAAGGACGGCATGCCCGACAAGCAGCGCGCCGCGCTCATCAACGCCGAGGAACGCACGAAGAACAATACCGGCCTGAACTTGAACATCGCCATCAATTACGGCGGGCGGGCGGAGCTGGTTCGCGCCGCGCGGAGCCTTATGGAAAAAGCCCTGCGGGGCGAAATCAGGCCCGACGAGATCAGCGAAGCCACGCTGGCGGACGAACTGTATACAAAAGGCCAGCCGGACGTGGACCTGCTTATCCGTACCAGCGGGGAAATGCGGCTGAGCAATTTCCTCTTGTACCAGTGCGCCTACGCGGAATTTGAGTTCCCCGCGGTGCTCTGGCCCGATTTTGATTTGGCCGCCTATCACGAAGCGCTGGACGCTTTCCGGCATCGTGAGAGGCGTTTTGGAGGACGCAATTCATGACCAAGAGAATCATTGCCGGTCTTTCGCTCACGGCGATCCTGTTCCTGGCCCTCTGGGGCGGGGGACTGTGGTTTGCCGTGCCCTGCATGATCACCACCTGCCTTTCCTTCTATGAAATGATCAAAGCCACCGTCCAGGCGGGGCACGATCCCGTGCAGTGGCCCTGCTATCTGTGCCTCATCCTGTCCATTCCGCTGTATCATTTCTTCGGCAGCGTGGCGCTGATGATGCCGCTGGTGGGCGGGGCGTTCATGTTCATTGCCATGACGGTGATTTTCCGGGAGCAGCCCAAGCTGGAAGACATCATGGTGTCCTGCCTGCCGATGGTGAGCGTGCTGCTGCCGGGATTATGCCTGCTTGGACTGCAAAAGGCGCCGGGGCAGGGCAACCAGACCCTGCTTCTGCTGCTCGCTTTCGGCATCCCGCTGTTCGGGGATACCATGGCGTATTTCATCGGCAGCAGGTTTGGCAAGCGCAAGCTGTGCCCGGCTGTCAGCCCGAATAAATCCGTAGAAGGCGCGATAGCGGGCATGGGCGGCAGCGTCGCGTGGGCTATGGCGCTGGCGGGCGTATTCTCCTGCTTCATTAAGATCCCTCCCTTCTGGCACTTCCCCCTCCTTGGCCTTGTGGGCGGCGTCGCCGGGCAGATGGGCGATCTGTTCGCTTCCCTCATCAAGCGCCACTGCGGCATCAAGGATTTCAGCAACATCATCCCCGGCCACGGCGGCATGATGGACCGTCTGGACAGCGTGTACTGGGCTTCGGCGGTCATCTATATGTATTTGAATCTGTGCATTGGGAGCTTTGCTGGGTAGTATCAGAGTACAGAGTTCAGAGTGCAGAATACAGTTTTATAATGTCTGGCAATTTGATTTTTCTCGATTCATTCACTATCTAATCTGAACTCTGCACTCTGTACTCTTTAAATCTCTATTTTTCAAATGTGAGGTTATTTGAATGAAGCGCGGCATCGCCATTCTTGGCAGCACGGGGTCGATCGGCAAACAGGCCCTGGAAGTTATCGCATTGCATCCCGACCGCTTTTTTGTGACGGCGCTCACCGCCCACAGAAACGCGGCGCTTTTGTTTGAGCAGGTTCGCGCGTTCAGGCCCCGGCTGGCGGCGCTGACGGGGGACGATACGCCTGTCGCCATTCCCGACGATCTTTCCTTCTGCGAATTCCGATTCGGCCCTCATGCTTTAGAGGAAGTGGCAAAGGACGCCGAGGGCCAGGATGTGCTGGCCGCCGTGGTAGGCGTGGCGGGCCTGAAAGCCGTCATGGCCGCGCGGGCAGCGGGGAAGCGTGTACTGCTTGCCAATAAAGAAACGCTGGTAGCCGGAGGCGAAATGGTGATGAACGCCTGCCCGCCCGGCACGCTGCTGCCCGTGGACAGCGAGCACAGCGCCATTTTCCAGTGCCTGCAATGCGCCGGGCCGAACAAGTTTGAGCAGATTCTTTTGACCGCGTCCGGCGGGCCTTTCCGCACCTGGGACAAGGAGCGCATCAAAAACGCCACGGTGGAGCAGGCTTTGGGTCATCCCACCTGGAACATGGGCGCGAAAATCACCATCGACTCCGCCTCCATGTTCAACAAAGCCCTGGAAATTATCGAGGCGAAGTGGCTGTTCGGCGCGCGGCCCGAGCAGATTCAGGTGGTGGTGCATCCTCAGAGCATCGTGCATTCGGCGGTCAAGTTCGCCGACGGTGCGGTGATCGCCCAGCTCGGCGCGCCTGACATGAAGGTGCCCATCCTCTACGCCATGAGTTACCCCGAGCGCCTGCCCACCGGCGGCAAGGAATTGGATTTGTTCCAAGTGGGTACGCTGACCTTTGAGCGGCCTGACACCGAAAAATTCCCCGCCATCCGCATGGCCTACGAAGCGCTGCGGCAGGGCGGCGCGGCCTGCTGCGTGCTGAATGCCGCAAACGAGGAAGCCTGCTTCGCTTTCCTCGCCGGGAAAATCCCCTTTGGCCGCATCCCCGAAATCGTTGAAGCTGCGCTGCAAAAGCACGGCCATCTCCCCGCTCGTTCCTTGGACGATGTTGACCGGGCGGACGCGATGGCCCGTGAAACAGCGGAGAAGATGATTGAGCAGCTATGAGAGTTCAGAGTGTAGAGTACAGATATACTCCTGAACGAAAAACATTGCCAAATGAGATTCTGAACTCCAAGTAACAGGGGAACCCGCCAAAAGGCTTCCCCTGGCAGGGGAAGCTGTCAGACGCGGAACCAACTTGGCGAGGTGACGAAAGTTAATTCGCGCCTGACTGATGAGGTGCTCCCCAAGCTGGTTATTATTGCTCGCCCAACTAAATCATGAATTATCTGCGGGCGATAAATCGGTCCATCCTGCGTCACTCAACCTTGAAATATCCTTCGGCCCTGGGCTGCCGCCCGGCCTCCGCTAAAAACAATCCACCGGATTGTTTT
>JAFWQM010000126.1 GCA_017509065.1 Clostridia bacterium | reverse complement strand
TGGACAGGGCCTTCCGGCCTTTCCGGGGCTACCGCCCGGCCTTCACTGAAAATCATCCACTGGATGATTTTCCGGGCGTTTCGGCCCCTCCGCTGAAAACCAGCCCAAGGGCAGGTTTTCCGGGCGTTTCGGCCCCTCGCGGCGTACACGCCGCCGCTGCGAATTACAGTTAAGGGGAGAACCCCTTAACAATCCCCCGTTGATGTCGTTTTCCCGTTGTATCCCCAGAGGCTGAGTTGTAACAATACAACTGATATGATTCGCCGTCTGCCGGCACTGTCGTCCATGACAGATGCCGGCAGTTTTTATGCTTGACAAAATATTTATAATCATATAATATAGTATTGAAAACCACGTATATAAATAATCAAAATGACATTGTAAAGGAGCAGCCATGGAACAGGTAATGAGCGGCAACGCAAAAAAGCGCGGCATTTCCATTCCCAATTACACCCTGGGCGAAGAAATATTCAACGCCATTTCCCACGGCATCGGGGGATTATTGAGTATCATTGCGCTGATCCTGATGCTGATGAAAGCGAAAACGCCGCTGGCCATCGTGTCGGTCTCGGTCTTCGGGTTCGCCATGATCGTGCTGTATGTCATCTCATGCGTTTATCACGCGCTCAGCAAGCGGGTGAAGGGGAAAAAAGCGCTTCGGGTGATCGACCATTGCAATGTGTTTTTCCTGGTGCTGGGCACATATGCGCCGGTGTCGCTGCTGGGCGTGGGCGGCTGGCTGGGGTGGACGCTGCTGGGCGTGGTGTTCGCGTTCGCCGCGACGGGGATTTCACTGAACGGCGTGAATGTGGATAAGTTCAAGGCGTCCAGTGTGATCTGCCATCTGATGTGCGGCTGGTCGATTCTGTTCGGCATTCCCGCTCTGCTCAGTACCATGGGCCGCGCGGGCGTCTGCTGGCTGGCCGCGGGCGGCGCGGCTTACACCGCCGGTTCCGTTCTGTACGGTATCGGAGCAAAGAAAAAGTATTTCCATTCTGTGTTCCACATCTTCTGTCTCATCGGCACCGCCTGCCATTTCCTGGGCGTGTACGGGTATCTGCTGTGATTGATCTTTCCGGGTATTGCTGATATAATATTCCTGTTCATCCGATGCGATGGCGGACAAAAGGGATTTATGATATCAGTGCGAGGAGGAACGAAATGTCAAACCGTTCCAAAGCCCGGAAACAGAGTATGATGGCTGCCTTCTGCGGCATGGCGGCGGGGCTGTCCATGGCGGTGATGCTGCTGGGCGGGGTCATTCCCGCCGCCACCTACGCAGTGCCCATGCTGTGCGGGCTTTTATTGCTGCCCATCCTGCTGGAGTTCGGGGAGAAGGCCGCGTGGGCCACGTTCTTTGCCGTGGCGGCGCTGGCGCTGATGCTGGATTTTGACAAGGAAGCAGCGTTTTTTTATTTGTTCATCGGCTATTATCCCATCGTGAAATGGAAGCTGGACAAGATCAGTAGCAAGGGCCTGCGCATAATTGCGAAGTTCGCGCTGTTCACGGTCTCGATGGCGGTCATGTACGCGCTGCTTTCTTTGCTGTTTCCGATGCTGGAGGTAATGAAGGACTTTGAGGAAATGGGCGCGGTCGTCAGCATCCTGTTCTTCGTAGTCTATGATTTCTGTATGCTGATATTCGACCGCCTGCTGCTTTACGCCGTGATGCTTTATGGCAATAAAATCCGCCCCAGGCTGACTTTCCTGAAATAACAGCGGGGCGGAAGAAAAAAGGATACGGTCATTCCCGGCGTCAGTCCGGAACATCATCGTCAAGATAATCCGTCCTGACGAGTTCGCAGTGTGTTACGGGAAGAAAGATCGGACGCTCCTTCATATGTTCGTTGGGAGAATGGATGGCGAGCAGCAGCTCGCCTGTTTTCGTTTTGAACAGCATGCCGTGGCCGCCGTTCTGCATGAACAGCGGTTTCACCTGGGAAAAATGGCTGTTGATTTCTCCGCTGTCGGAAACCGCCATGCCCTGGGTGTAGCCTCCCTCGGAGAACGACGACCACAGGCACGCCAGTCTGCCGGAATAGCCACGCCACAGGAATGGTCCATCGGTGACGTAACCTTTCCTGCCGGAGGAATGGGTTATCTCCCTGACCCAGGCCGCTTCGGAGGCGCGGAACATGAGAACGGGCTCCCCGACCGTCCGCTTCAGATCATGATCCAGCCGCGCGGCCCAGATCTCGCCGTCGCCCGCCTGAAGCCATTCGTGGCAGTACGCGATCCAGGGATTGCCCTTGTGATCGACGTAAAACGTGCCGTCCAGGCATTCCCATTCCGGTGGCGTCACCGGCCCGTCCGACCAAGGGACGAAGGGACCGAGTGGTGAATCGGCCTGCAGGATGGCGGTGCCGCGTCTGCGGCTGTCGCTTTTAAAGCTGGCGAACATATAGAATTTTCCCTGCCAGCGGTGCACCTCCGGCGCCCAGTAATTGCGGTCGGCCCAGAAGGTGCCGTCGTTTTCAAAGCAGGGCGCACCGTCGCTCCAGTGCGCCAGATCGCCGCTGGTATACACGTCGAAGCCCGTCGCGGGCCCCCAGCAGGTGGCCCCGCGGGTGCCGTACATGTAATAGGTGTCCCCCTCCAGCAGCACAAAGGGGTCGCGGATGTTGATTTCACTGGTGGTGAGCACTTTAAATCCCTCCTCACGGGTTTGTTTTAAAGGCGCTTCGCGCCAGGCGGTCGCGGTATTCCTGGGGGGTGCAGCCCGCCATTTTGCGGTAGAAGCGGGTGAAGTTGGCGGACGAGGAAAAGCCTACCGCCTCACTGATATCGCTGATGCGCGTGCCGCTGTTCCTGAGCAGTTCGTTGGCTTTGCGGATACGCTCGGCGCTGATGTACTCCGACAGGGTTTCGCCCGTGACCTGGTGGAACAGGCGGGACAGATAGGCTGGGTTAAAGTAGGCGTTGGCGGCGATGCTGGTCAGGCTCAGTTCGTCGGGCCGGTTCAGGTGGCTGCCGATATAGTCCTTGATGCGGGTCACGATGGCCTGGCTGCGGCTGCCCTGGTCGGCGTCGCTGGAACGGAAAATGGCCTCGGCCAGCTCGGTGAAGGCGTCGGCGGCCTGGTTCCAGGAGGTGAAGCCTGCCGCGGAGGTTAGGCCCGTCAGCCCGCCGGGGAACTGTACGCTGTCATGCAGCCTGCGGCGGTTGATGTGGGCGAGGAACAGGCGGCTCAGGCTCAGGAAGATTTCCAGGGCGAAGGGGTCGTCCATACGGCTGCGCTGACGCAGCGCGCGTGTCGCCTCCGAAAACGCGCCCATGAATTCTTTCCGGTTCAGGTGTTCCAGCGCGTCCTGAAGCCGCGCCAGCACGGAGTCCGGCAGCGGCGGCGCTTCATCGCGGCCGCGGGAGGGCTGCAGTGCGATCATGCCGGGCAGGCCCACGCCGCGGCAGATGCGCCTGCGAAGCGCCAGATAGGCGTCGGACAGCTGTTCGGCGGGCACGGGGGAGGAATGCAGCGCGAAGGCCAGGGTCAGGCCCGTTTCGGCCTGAATGTCCGCCTGGATGAGATCAAGGTTTTCCCGTACGTAGGGCACGCACCGGGTCATGGGCAGGGAATCGTCCGGCTGCAGAAGCCATAGAAGATCGTCCTCGTGGTTCCAGAACGCGATCCGGATGGGATAGGGCGACAGGTGAACGCGCAGCGTCCGGTCAGCGGACAGGAGCTTTTTATGGAATTCTTCGAGGCTCAGATCCGCCGTACCGCTTTCGATGTAGGCGTACAGTGGAAGAACGGGGTTTTGCAGGCTGATTTCCAACCCGTCTGCATACGCCTTGCGGCTGGTGCCCTGAATGAGCGCGGTCAGAGCGTCGCGCTGGAAAAGCTGGCGGGTCACGGCCTGCTGCGCCAGAAGCTGGTTTCTTGTTTCCTGGTTCCGCTGGGCCTGATCCATCCTGTCGATGGTCTCGCGGAGGGTGGAAACGATTTTATCGAAGCCCTCCGTTTTCAGCAGGAAGGTTACCGCGGCTCCCCGCACCGCCCGGTAAATGCTGTCGAATTCGCTGTGGCCGGACAGAAAAATCACCCGGCACTCCGGCCAGTCGCGGTTGATGTGCTCCATCAATTGCAGCCCGTCCATGCCCGGCATCCGCACGTCGGACACCACGATGTCCATGCGGGTATCGGAAAGGATGGCCAGCGCTTCCTCGCTGCTGTAAGCTTTGTACAGGTCAATGTCCAGGCCGCTGTCTTCCAGCACGGACAGAAGCCCCCGGACGATGATCGGTTCATCGTCAACGATCAGTACCCTGCGCATCCGCCGCTTCACCTCCGTCCAATGGAATCCGCATTTCTGCCCGCAGCCCGCCCAGCGGACTGACCGAAAAACTGAGGCCATAGGCTTCCCCGAACCGAAGACGCAGCCGGCGGTGAATGTTGATCATGCCGGTGGTCTCCTGCGCGTCGGGGTTCGAAAGGCGGACGGTTAATTCTTGAATCAACTCTTCCGTCATCCCCGGCCCGTTGTCCTCCACCACGATCACCGCGTCCCGGTTTTCCGTCCGGAAGCCGATATGCAGCTCGCCCCCGCTGAGCGTATCCTTCAATCCGTGCTGATAAGCGTTCTCGATCAGCGGCTGCAGAACCAGCCGGGGCACGGTCACATCCTGTAAGGACTCTGGCAGCGGTTCAAAATCCAGATGAATTCTGGAAGAAAAGCGCATGTCCTGGAGCTGGGCGTAGTTCCGGGCATGAGCTGTTTCCATGGACAGCGGCACCTCCTGACTGCCGGTGCGGTTGATGTAACGGAAGTATTCGCCGAGGTCCGCGGCCAGGGTTTCGATCATGTCGGTGTCACCCAGCTGGGCCAGGGACCGGATCATGAACAGGTTGTTGTACAGGAAATGCGGGTTGATCTGGGACTGCAATTGTTTCAGTTCCGCCCGCTGGGTACGGATGGTCTGCATGTATACCTGTTCGATCAGGTCTTTCAGCCTGCCGTTCATGCGGTTGAACTGGTGATAGATAGCGGCAAAATCGTCTTCGCGGTCATGGTGGATGCGCACGGAAAAATCTCCCTGCTCCACCTGCCGGAAGGCGTCGGCCAGTTTATTCAGCGGCTTGTGGATCACGTGGCGTATATGGATCATATAAGCGACGGTGGCGGCGATCTGGATCAGAATCAGCGCCATGAAGAACCTGCCCTGTCGGTTCAGCACAGAAAACACAAGGTCGTAAGGCTCTACGGAAATGAGGGTGAGCATCCCCTCCGGCGCGGCGCTTCGTGCGGCGCAGGCCAGGCAGCGCACGCCGTTCCCCGCCACAGCGTCAAAGGCGTTCTGCATCCGGGCGGCTTCAAACAGCGCGGCTTCATCCACCGGAATCGCGGCCTCGTTCACATGGCCGATCACCATGCCGTCCTCGGTGAACAGGTACACCACTTCTTCCTTCCGGGAGGTGCGGGAGGACAGCAGCCCGTCGATCGCTCTTTGGTTCAGCTTTACGCCCAGCAGATACAGGGGGCCGTTTTCTTTCAAATAGGTACTGTAAATCGGAAACGCCATCAGGATATAGAACTCTCCGTCCGATTCGGTGAGGGCTGCCTGCCGCTCCGCGCAGAGCCGGCTGAACCGTTCAAAGTCATCTTCGGAAAGGGTATCCACGCCGCCTTCGGTGATGGTTTTTCCGATGGCTGGGGCCATGAAGAAGGACTGGTCGATCAACGGGGAGGAGCTGGTGAGCACGCGCATCCTGTCCTCCGCCCGCAGCATGGCCATGATGCGCTGGGGATCGGTATAGTACCCCGGCGCGACGCCCAGGCGGTTGATGTCCGTATCGTAGAGCGTTTCCCGCTGGATGTCCATGGTCTTGCCCAGGGACAGGGCCAGCTGCTCCACCACCGCTTCGGCCTGGGCCGTGTTCCGCGCCACGATCTCATTGCGCAGCGCTTCCTGGCTGGTGGTGGTCACAAGCCCCGCCGCCGTCAGCGTCAGCAGCAGCATCGCCAGTGAAAACAGCACGGTGCGCCCCAGGATGGAACGGCCCCACGCCCGCGCGCGGTGAAAGACCCGCCTGATGTCCACGCTTCTCACCCCCTGTGCCTATCATATCAGGAAACGCTTCGTTTGTCATCCGTATTGGTAAAGGAAAGAATAAATTGTCAACAAATGAATGTACACACCGGTGCGAAAACGGACTATAATAACATTAAACGGAGCGAGCACGCTCCAAATCGTTTGAACGGAGGGAAACTCAATGAAAAAACTGCTGTCTGTTCTGCTGGCGCTGTGCCTGCTGCTGGGCGTATGCGGCGCGCTGGCCGACATCACCCAGGAGGACATGGATAAGCCCTACGATCCGCCGATCACCCTGACCGCGTGGCGCTTCCTCTCTTCCGCCATCCAGTTTGAAAACGGCGACACCATTGAAAAGAACGTATACATCGACCGGTATCTGAGCGACCTGGGCATCAACCTGGTCTATGACTGGGTGGTGGCCGAGGAACAGTTCGACCAGAAAATGAACGTGTCCATCGCCTCCGGCGACCTGCCCGACCTGATGTGGCTGAAAGCCGCTCAGCTCAAGGAATTGGCCCAGGAAGGCGACCTGTACGACCTGACCGACCTGTTTGACCAGTACGCCAACCAGTACGCCAAGGACACCCTGATGGCCGATATGAAGCAGTTCGACACTGCCAAGGTGGACGGCAAGCTGTACGCCATTCCCCACACCGCTTCCTCTTTCGACTCCCTGGGCGTGCTGTTCATCCGCACGGACTGGCTGAACAAGCTGGGCCTGGCTGAACCCACCACCCTGGCCGAGCTGGAAACCATCATCCGCGCCTTCGCCACCCAGGATCCCGACGGCAACGGCGTGAACGACACCTACGGCCTGGCGCTGCAAAAGGATTTCTACAAGCACGCCCATGCCACCGCGGTCGGCCTGTTCTACGGCTACCACGCTTATCCCATGAGCTGGATCGAAAAGGAAGACGGCGCTTTGGCCTACGGCTCCGTGCAGCCTGAAATGCGCGGGGCGCTGCTGAAGCTCCAGGAGTGGTACAAGGACGGCCTGATCGACCCCGAATTCGGCGTCAAAGATAAGGCCAAGGTGAAGGAAACCGTGTCCGCCGGTAAGGTGGGCGTCGTGTTTGGCACCATGTCCTCCGCCGGCGCGTTCCTGGATGCCAGCGTCGTGAACGACCCGAACGCTGACTGGAAAGCCTATCCCGTGCTCTCCAGCGACGACCAGCCCGCTCTGCCCATCACTAAGATGCCCGTCACCCGCTACTACGCCATGAGCGCCAAGAGCGAGCATCCCGAAGCCCTCATCAAGCTGCTCAACTGGAGCCACCAGAGCGCCTACGGCGAGCAGGAGGACAACTCCCTGTCCATCTCTGAAAGCGGCATCGCCATCTGGCAGTACAACGTCATCGGCGACGAGAACCCCGGCAAGAACCTGAACGCCTTCAAGAAGATCCGCACCGCCTTCGAGACCGGCGATCCCTCCGCCCTGAACACCGAAGAGCGCGGCTACTATGACCGCATCCTGACCTGGCGCAACGACAAGAACCCCGACGGCTGGACCCAGGACCGCATCTTCGGCGAGAACAGCAGCTTCGCGGTGATCGAGCAGTACGTGAACAGCGGCAACTACATCACCAACAAGTTTTACGGCACGCCTACCGACGCGATGAACAAGTACATGTCCACCCTGGAAGCCATGGAAGCCGAAGTCTTCACCAGCATCATCATGGGCGAGGACATCAGCGCCTTTGACAAGTACGTGGAAGACTTCTACAAGCTGGGCGGCACCGAAATCACCGAAGAAGTGAACGCCTGGTATGAGACCGTGAAGTAATCCTGTAAGGCAGGAAACCATTCAGTGAGGAGTTAGGAGTGAGGAGTTAGGAGTTTTATAGTGCTTTGCGTCCGCTGGATTCACGAGTTTTATACGCAAATCATGATAAACTCCTCACTCATCACTCCTAACTCCTCACTCTTATCTCCTCACGCGAAAAAGGGGGAATCGCCATGACCGCCATCACCCGCAAGTCCACCCGGGAGTTCCGCAAGCAGCGGCGGCTGCGGGAATTGCCGCTGCATTTGATGCTGCTGCCCGGCCTGGCGCTGCTGATCGTTTTCCATTATATCCCCATGTTCGGCATCATCATGGCCTTTGAGAATTTCAAGCCGGCTAAGGGCTTTTTCGGCTCCAAGTGGGTGGGGTGGGAGAACTTCGTGTATATGGCCAAGCTGCCGAATATGGGCAGCGTGCTGTACAACACGGTGTTCATCGCGGTGCTGAAAATCATCGTGGGCATGATCGTGCCCATCTTCGTGGCGCTGATGCTGAACGAGGTGGGAAACAAGCCTTTCAAGCGCACGGTGCAGACGGTGGTATACTTCCCCCATTTCCTCTCCTGGGTCATCCTGGGCGGCGTGCTGATGGACGTGCTGTCCCCCTCCACCGGCATCGTGAACGATCTGATCCGCTTCTTCGGCGGAAAGCCCATCTATTTCCTTGGGGATAAAGCCTGGTTCCCTTACACCATGGTCATCACCGCCGTGTGGAAAAACTTCGGCTATGACACCATTGTGTATCTGGCGGCGCTGACGAACGTGGACAGGAACCTGTACGAGGCCGCGTCCATCGACGGCGCGACCCGCATGCAGCAGACCTGGCACGTGACGCTGCCCGGCATCCTGCCCATCGTGACGCTGATGGGTGTGCTGAACCTGGGCAACATCCTGAACGCGGGCTTTGACCAGATTTTCAACCTCTACAGCCCGTCGGTCTATTCCACCGGCGATATCATCGACACCTTCGTGTACCGGCTGGGCCTGGAGCAGGCGCAGTTCAGTGTGTCCACCGCCGTGGGGCTGTTCAAGTCCGTGATCTCCATCATCATGGTGTCCCTGGCCAACTACCTGGCGGGCCGCTTCGCCAACTACCGGGTGTTCTGAGGAGGTGGGCGGAATGAAGCAAAAAGAAGAAATGACCGGTACCCATATCAAGCTGTCCACCAGCCGGAAAATCTTTCTGGCGGCGGATTACCTGTTCCTCACGTGCTCGGCGCTGCTGTGCCTGCTGCCGCTGATCAACGTGCTGGCGGTGTCGCTGTCCTCGTCCAACGCGGCGGCGGCGGGCTATGTGAAGCTGTGGCCGGTGGAGTTCACCTGGTCGTCCTACCAGTACGCGCTGACAAAGCCGCAGTTCCTGCAGGCGTTCCTGATTTCCGCCAAGCGGGTGGCGCTGGGGTACGCCATCACCATGGTGGTCATCATCCTCACCGCCTACCCCCTGTCCAAGGAAAAGAACGTGTTCCACGCCCGGGGCAAGTATGCCTGGATCTTCATTTTCACCATGATGTTCAGCGGCGGCCTGATCCCCACCTACATGACCATCCGCTATCTGGGCATGCTGGACACCATCTGGGCGCTGGTGCTGCCCGGGGCTGTGCCGATTTTCAACATGGTGCTGATGATGAACTTCTTCCGCACCATCCCCCACGAAATCGAGGAAGCGGCGTTCATCGACGGTGCGGGCCATTTCAAAACACTGCTGACGATCTATCTGCCTCTGTCCCTGCCGTCCCTGGCGACGGTGAGCCTGTTCGTGATCGTGAACCACTGGAACAGCTGGTTCGACGGCATCATCTACATGAACCACACCTACAATTATCCCCTGCAAAGCTACCTGCGCACCATCATCATCAACCCGGACCTGCAATCCATGACTTCCAGCGAACAACTCGTCATGCGGGAAATCTCCGAGCGCACCTTCAAGGCTGCGCAGATTTTTCTTGGCGCGGTGCCCATCCTGTGCGTCTATCCCTTCCTTCAAAAATATTTCATGAGCGGCCTCACCATGGGTTCGGTGAAGGGATAATATCAAATGATCCGCTCTCCACGGCTGCACATTACAGGATTGTCCGCCACGTCTTTCCGAATGGACAAGACGTGGTTTTTTTCGTCCGTTTTTCATTGGCTTCTCCGCCTTGACGCTCTACTTTTCCGGGGATATAATGGAAGCATCCCGCGGATAACGGAGGAAATACGCATGGATCAATTTGAACGGGAAGCGCTGCTGATTGGCCGGGAAGGAATCGAAAAGCTGCGTTCGGCGCGCGTGGCGCTGTTCGGCATCGGCGGCGTGGGCGGATATGTGGCGGAAGCCCTGATCCGCTGCGGCGTGGGCAGCCTGGATTTTTACGATAACGACCGGGTGTCCCTCTCCAACCTGAACCGGCAGCTCATCGCTCTGCACAGCACCGTTGGCCGGGACAAAGCGGACGTGATGACAGAGCGCCTGCTGGACATCAATCCGGAAGCGAAGATCACCGGCCATAAGCTGTTTTATCTGCCGGAGGAAGCGGGGAAAATAGATTTTGCGTCTTTTGATTACATCGCCGACGCCATCGACACCGTGGCCGCCAAGCTGGATATTGCGGAAAAGGCGTATCGCCTCGGCATTCCCCTCATCAGCGCCATGGGCGCGGGGAACCGGCTCGATCCCACGCAATTCAGGGTCGGAGATATATATGAAACCGAAAACTGTCCCCTTGCCCGCGTGATGCGGAGGGAGCTGCGCAAGCGGGGGATTCCCGCATTAAAGGTGGTTTATTCTGTTGAGCCCGCCATCACGCCGCAGGGTGAAGGTTCCCAGGAAACCTCCCGCCGCGCCGTTCCCGGCAGCATCGCGTTCGTGCCGCCGGTGATGGGACTGATCATGGCGTCGGTCATCGTGCGGGACATCATCGGGGAAAAAGGCGCTAAACCTTGACACTTTCCGTTTCCCCATGTTACCATGAACAGGAAGGACGGAGGCGAGACCATGCCGGTACGCGTGATGCTATCAACCGGGAAGAAACCTGTTTCCCTGGCATTGTTCGATTTTGACGGTACGCTCATCCCGGGGGACAGCGTCACGTATTATCTGCGTTTCGCCCGGAAAAAGCGCGCGGTAACGATGCGGGAATTTTTCATCGCGCTGCGGGCGGCGGCCCTGTACTGCATGAAGCGCATGAGCGACGCGGACTCCAAGAGCGCGGCGCTGGCATTCAGGAAACGGCACGATTCACAGTATCTGGACAGGCTGGACAGGGAATTCGTGGAGCAGATCCTTCTGCCCAAGGTATACGCCGAAGCGAAAAATCGCTTCGCTCTGCATCGGCGGGAAGGAAAAATCCTGGTAATGGTGAGCGCGTCTACGGAAAATTATATGCGCTTTGCGGCGGAAGCGCTGGGCTTTGACGCGCTGCTGGCCACGCCCATTGAGCCTGACGGCGCGATCAGACGCAACTGCAAGGGCGAAACAAAAGTCAGGCGCGTCGAAGCTTGGCTTGCTGAAAAAAGCCTTACCGCCGATTTCGTTTCCTCCTGCGCCTACGGCGACAGCAAAAGCGATTTGCCCATGCTCCGCCTCGTCGGCCATCCCGTGCAGGTGAATCCCAGGAAAAAGCTGCGGAAGCTTGCGCCGGAGATGGAAACGGAAAACTGGAAATGATCATATTTCGCGTTTAGACAATGACGAGAGTACAGATAATATAGCGGAATCGCCGGGTTACCGTTTTTGGGCAAACATGATATATCTGCACTCTGTACTTTCATACCCAAAGAAAGCTGGTAAGACTTTTGACTGCCTTATATTCAATCATGAATGCCTTCCTGCCCTTCGAATGCTTCGAGCTGGACTTTATGAAGCGGGGCTTGCTGGCGATTCTGCTGCTGACGCCGTTACTGGCGCTGCTTGGCACCATGGCGGTGAACCGGCGCATGGCGTTTTTCTCGGACGCTTTGGGCCACAGCGCGCTCGCGGGGGTCGGCATCGGGATGCTGCTGGGCATCCAGAACCAATTGATCAGCATGATCATATTCGGTGTGGTCTGGGCGGTGATGATTTCCCGCATCAACCGCACCGGCGGCGCGTCGGCGGATACCATCATCAGCGTGTTTTCCTCCACAGGGATCGCGGCGGGCCTGCTGATTTTATCCCGAAACGGCAGCTTCGCCAAGTATTCTTCTCTGCTGGCGGGGGACATCGTGTCCGTGCCGGAGGCGGATCTGCTGTGGCTGGCGCTGGCTCTGCCCCTGGGCGTGGGAGCCTGGGCGCTGCTTTACAACCGCCTGCTGCTGACCGCCGTAAACCCCGCCCTGGCCCAGAGCCGCGGGGTCAATACAAAGTGGGTGGAGTACGCTTTTGTAAGCCTGGTGGCAGTGGTGGTCATGCTGTCCATCCGCTGGGTGGGCG
Organism: Clostridia bacterium; assembly: GCA_017509065.1. The sequence continues at coordinate 1,039 of JAFWQM010000126.1, read as the reverse complement.
TGCTGCTGATCAACGCGCTCCTGATTCTCCCCGCCGCCGCGGCCCGGAACGTCAGCCGCACCGCCGCCCAGCACGCGCTGTTCAGCGTGCTCATCGGCCTGTTCTGCGGTGTGGCAGGGCTGGTGGCGTCCTACTATCTGGAGAATACCGGCGCAGGCGCGGCCATCGTTCTCTGCGCCGCCGCGTGCTACGCAATCACGCTGCCGCTCAGGGCGAAAGCGAGGTAAGCGTATTCTTTCCCCAAGCTTCCTGCTTTTTCATCCCTCCGCAAAGGAAGTGCTTTCCCCTTGATGAGCAAAACGCATCTGACCGTCGGCGTGGCGGCCGCGCTGGCGGCGTGTCCGGCACGGTCGGCGGGCGATATGTTCGCCGCGGTGATCGGCGGAGCGCTGGGAGGCGTGCTGTGCGACGTGGAATGCAAAGCCCTGCCTGACGCGCAGGATGCGTTTGCCGGACGGATGGGCGCGGGCTGCCTGACCGTGGCGCTGCTCGCGGCGGACGCGATCATGCAGGCGGGGCTGTGGACAAGTATCCGGACGCAGCCCCTTGCGTATATCATGGTCGGAGCGCTGATCGTGATCCTGACGACCAGCCTCGGCCACCGGTCGGCCCACCGCACATTCACTCATTCCCTCCTGTACACAGCGCTGCTCAGCCTTGGCCTCTCCCTGATCTCCCCCCTGCTGACGGTCCCGGCGCTGGCGGGCGGGCTGTCGCATCTGGTTCTTGACACGCTGAACAAAAGGCCGGTGCCCTGGCTGTATCCGCTGGTTAAAAAAGGCGTGTGCCTGAAACTTTGCAGTGCGGGCAAAAAAGCGAACGCCGCGTTTCTCTGGCTCGGTTTCGCGGTCAGCGTCGCGCTGCTGGCATGGAAAACGAACTCCTTCATTCATTAAGCTCTTATTGCTCGCCCAATTGAATCGTGAATTCAGATGCGGGATGAGAAATCGTTCCAGACAAGGAACGAAACCGCAGGAATACTGGGGCCGAAGCGCTCGAAAAACAATCCGGTGGATTGTTTTTAGCGGAGGCCGGGCGG
>JAFWQM010000001.1 GCA_017509065.1 Clostridia bacterium | reverse complement strand
TGTTGAGCGTGGAGGAAAACGACTATCAGGAAATCATTTCCCTGGCGAAGCGCTTCTTTGACCTGGGCCTGTCCCTGTACGCCACCACCGGCACGGCGAAGGCTATCGAAAGCCTGGGCATTCCCGTCACCGCCGTTGCCAACGCCACCGAGAACGACGAGATCACCGGCCTGATGGAAAGCGGGAAAGTGCATTACATCGTGTACACCGGAGCCGTCAAGGACGCCACCATCGGCGATTACACCGTGCTCCATCGCACAGCCATGCAGCTGGGCATCCCCTGCCTGACCTCCCTGGACACTGCCGGGGCGCTGGCCGATATCATGGCTTCCCGCTTCACAGCCCAGAACATCGAGCTCATCGACATCAACCACATGCGCGCCTGGCGGCAGCGGATTCACTTCGCCAAGATGCAGTCCTGCGGCAACGATTATATCTTCATCGAGAACTTCGACGGGGCCATCACCTGCCCCGAATCCCTGTGTGTGCAGCTTTGCGCGCCGCACTTCGGCATCGGCGGGGACGGCATTGTGCTGATCGAAAAGTCCGGCGTCGCCGACGCGAAGATGCGCTCCTTCAACAAGGACGGCAGTGAGGGCAAAATGGCGGGCAACAACCTGCGGTGCGTGGCGAAGTACCTTTACGACAAGGGCTACGCAAGAAGCGAATATCTGTCCATCGAAATGGCGGTGAAAGTGCACCATTTGAAGGTGTACCTCCGGGACGGGAAGGTCAATTCCGTTTCCGTGGACATGGGGAAGGCGTCCTTCTCAGCGAAGGAAGTGCCTGTCATTGCCGACACGGAGGAGGTCATCAATCAGAATGTGGAAATCGGCGGCAAGCAATATTCCGTCACCTGCGTGTCTGTGGGCAATCCCCATTGCGTGGTGTTCTGCGACGCCATCGACGGCATTGACCTCAGCGCCATCGGTCCGCAGTTCGAGTACGCCCCCATCTTCCCGGAACGTGTGAACACGGAGTTCGCCCGGGTCATCAACAGGAACACCCTGCGCCTGCGGGTCTGGGAGCGGGGCAACGGGGAAACCCTTTCCTGCGGCACCGGGGCCTGCGCTGTGGCTGCCGCCGCCGTGCGCAATGGCTATTGCGAGCCGGGCCGCGACCTCATCGTCAAGCTTCCCGGCGGAGACCTGACCGTGAACTGCACACCGGACAGAATCACCCTCACCGGGGAAGCCGCCCTCGTGTTCGAGGGAGAGTTTGCGTATTGATTGGTAGGCAGTAGGCAATAGGCAGTAGAGTACAGAGTGCAGAGTACAGATTTATATACTTGACCAATGGCAGAGTTCCTTTTGCCGTCAGTATATCATCTGTACTCTGTACTCTCCTTTTCCTTTTTTGGGTCAAGCTGCAACACCTCCCTATTGCCTACTGCCTAATCCCTAAATCTGCGCACAAAACAGCACGATAAATATATTTACAACGCATGGACATTCTGTTATAATAATGTATGGTTCTCAACAATGAAATATAAAGGAGGATTTCCATGAAGAAGTATCTTTCCCTGCTTCTGGCGCTCGTCATGGTGCTTTCCATGATGAGCTTTGCGCATGCGGAAGCCGGAACCTTCACTGGCGTGGGCGACGGCAAAAATGGCGCAGGCTCCATTGAAGTGGAAGTAGACGTGGACGCGGACGGCAAGCTGACCGACGTTCGCGTGACCAAGAACGGCGACGACGCGGGCATCAGCGATCCGGCGGTGAACACAATACCCGGCCTGATCGTTGAGCTGCAGAGCGCCAACATCGACATCAAGACCGGCGCCACCCTGACCCAGGGCGGCATCCAGATGGCTGTGCTGGACGCCATCAAGCAGGCCGGGCTGGACGAGGCCGCTTTCTCCGAGCTGAAAGCCCCCGAGGCTGAAAAGAGCGAGGACGTGGACGCCACCTATGATGTGGTCGTCATCGGCGGCGGCGGCGCGGGCCTGACCGCTTCCATCCGCGCGGCGCAGGCGGGCGCGAAGGTCGTGCTGATCGAAAAGACCGCGGCGCTGGGCGGCAACACCCTGATCGCGGGCCAGGGCTTCAACGCGGCTGACCCCGAGCGCCAGCATAACCAGCAGATGAGCGACACCCTGCGTAAGGAACTGGAAAGCTACCTGGAGCTGAAGCCCGAAGATTTCGGCGAATTCGGCGAGGTGCTCACCACCGTTCAAGGCCAGATCAAGGAATACCTGGCCAGCGGTGAAACCTACCAGTTCGACACCCCTGAGCTGCATATGCTGCACTGCTATATGGGCGGTACCCGTACCGGCCTGGACGGCACCACCATTTCTCCCGACCTGGCGCTGGTGGATGTGCTCACCCACAGCGCTGACGCGGCCCTGGACTGGGCGGAAAGCATCGGCGTGCAGTGGGGCGATGAAACCCATACCATCCTGGGCGCTATGTGGCCCCGCTCCCACAGCCTGATCAACGGCAACATCGTGTCCATCCTGGAAAAAGCCGCCCGCGACGCAGGCGTGGAAATCCTGCTGAACACCAAGGGCAATTCCTTCATCGTGGAGGATGGCCGTGTGACCGGCGTGAACGCTGAAACCAGCGACGGCGCGAAGGTCACCCTGCATGCCTCTTCCGGCGTGGTGCTGGCCACCGGCGGCTTCTCCGCCAATGCGCCCATGGTGGTGGAATACAACAACTACTGGCCCGGCCTGTCTCCCACCATGCCTTCCACCAACGCGGCGGGCATCACCGGCGACGGCATCAACATGGCCAAGGAAATCGGCGCGGATCTGGTGGGCATGGGCTTTGCCCAGCTGATGCCCTCCTCCCATCCCGTGGACGGCTCCCTGTTCTCCGGCATCTGGGGCAGCGCTGAAACCCAGGTGTTCGTGAACAAGGAAGGCAAGCGCTACGTGAACGAATACGCTGAGCGCGATGTGCTGTCCAAGGCTGCTCTGGACCAGACCGACGGCATCTTCTACATCATCTGCGATGCCAAAATCGCCAACAATCCTGACCGCATCGCTTCCATGGAAGCTGCCGGCAACGTGGTTTCAGCCGACACGCTGGAAGAACTGGCCAACAAGCTGGGCATTCCCGCGGACACCTTCGTGGAAACCATCGAACGCTACAACACCTTCGTGGAAAACCAGGTGGATGAGGACTTTGGCAAGCCCCTGTTCGGTGAGAAGATCGACACAGCTCCCTTCGTCGCCACCCCCCGTTCTCCCTCTCTGCACCACACCATGGGCGGCGTGAAAATCGACACCGAAGCCCATGTGATCAACACGGACGGCAATGCCATCCCCGGCCTGTACGCGGCCGGCGAGGTCTGCGGCGGCATCCACGCGGGCAACCGCCTGGGCGGCAACGCCATGACCGACTTCCTGGTGTTCGGTTCCATCGCGGGCACCAACGCCGCCACCGAAGCCAAGGCTGCGGAAGCTCCCGCTGAGGAAGCTGCTCCTGCCGAAGAAGCCGCTCCCGCCGCGGAAGGCGTATTTACTCCCGGCACCTACGAAGCCGCTGCCCAGGGCTTCGGCGGCGAAGTGAAGGTCATCGTCACGGTTGACGAAAACGCCATCACCGCCATCGAAATCACCGGCAACGACGAAACCCCCGCTCTGGGCGGCGCTGCGATGCCCGCCATGGCGGAAGCCTATCCCGGCAAGGCGGACGCCGAAGCCGTGGACGGCATGGTCGGCGCGACCGTCACCTCCAAGGCTGTGAAGGAAGCCGTCGGCAAAGCGCTGGCCCTGGCAAAGGGTGAGGTTGCCGCCGCGGACGAATCTGCCGCCATGACCTTCACCCCCGGCGCATACGAAGCCACCGCCGCGGGCTACAACGGCCCCACCACCGTGAAGGTGACCTTCGCGGAAGACAAGATCGAAGCCATTGAAATCGTCTCCACCGCCGAAACCGGCCATGTGGGCGACGTGGCGTTTGACATCATGATCCCCGAAATGCTGGAAGCCAACGGCTCCGGTGTGGACGGCGTGTCCGGCGCGACCTTCTCCTCCCGCGCCCTGCGTACCGCCGTGAACGACGCGGCTGAGCAGGCCGGCTGCACCAACCTGGACGCCTTCAAGGCCGCGAAGGTTGAGCATACCGCGGGCGCTCCTCTCGAAATGGAATATGACGTGGTCGTCGTCGGCGCGGGCGGCGCCGGCATTTCCGCCGCGGCCCAGGCCGCGCAGGACGGCAACACCGTGCTGGTCATCGAAAAGAACGCCGAAGTGGGCGGCAACACCCTCGTTTCCGGCGGCCAGTTCCAGAGCGTGATGCCTTACCTGGTCTGGGATCCCGCCGATCCCGACGCCACCACCGGCACCTATGCCTTCAACGGCGAAACCTACGACAAGGTGAAGTCCGTGCAGGGCTGCATCAACGAGCTCAAGATGATCCTCAACTGGAGCGAAGAGCCCTTCGACGAGGAATACTACAAGACCCATGAATTCGTGGCCGGCGACGCGCTGGAGCTGAGCAAGCACGGCGTGCACGCGGAATATCTGCCCACCCTGCAGGCACTGAAAGCCGAGATCCGCGAATACTTCGTGTGGGCCGCGCCCCTGCTGGCCTCCGGCAAGGATGAAAGCCAGCTGACCCTGTTCTCCACCATCAACCTGCACATCTTCCAGACCTACTACGGCGGCCTGCGTCCCAGCGCCGACGGCAGCGAATGGATCTATGGCGACATCGACCTGGTGAAGCAGTTCATTACCGGCGGCCAGGGACTCAAGGAATGGCTGGAAGCCCAGGGCGCTACCTTCATCGAGAATACCCAGCCCACCCTGATCGGCGCGCTGTGGTATCGCGAGAATGAATTCATCGGCTCCACCATCGACCTGGACGGCGACGGCGCGCCCGAAATGGGCCGCTGGGGCAGCTACTTCGCCGCTCCCATCAGCACCATCTTCAAGGCCAACGACCAGAACAAGATCATGACCCGCACCACCGCCAATGAGCTGATCGTGGAAGGCGGCCGCGTGGTCGGCGTGAAGGCCGCCATGTACGACGGCACCGAAGTGACCGCGAAGGCCAAGAAGGGCGTCATCCTGGCGACCGGCGGCTATGCGGCGAACATTGACAAGGTGCTGGACGCCAACGTGTACTGGAGCACCGAATACCTCTCCAAGGCCACCAAGACCACCAACCGCTCCTCTCTGCAGGGCGACGGCATCACCATGGCGCAGGCCGCGGGCGCCGGCACAACCGGTCTGGGCTTCACCCAGCTGATGCCCATCTCCTGGGTGGACAACGGCAACCTGGCCTTCGGCGGCGGTAACTACGCCTGCTGGATCAACCCCACCACGGGCCATCGCTTCGTGGATGAAGGCTCCGAGCGCGACGTGCTGAGCCTTGCCGAGTTCCGCAACGGCATGGAAGTGAACGGCACCAAGGGCGTGTTCCTGGAGTTCTACAACAAGGAACAGATGATGCCCGCTCCCATGCAGCTGGCTGAGGGCGACTATGAAGGCCGCTACTATCGCCGCACCATCGCCGAACTGCCCGAGCTGTTCGCCGAGCTGGGCGTGACCGCCGATCCCGAAGTGGTCATCCAGACCATCCGCGACTATGACGCCGCTGTGATGGGCCAGGGTGAATATCCCGACGTGGGCAAGGCCATCGCTTCCCGCACCATCGGCAACGTGCAGAAGGACGACAACGGCAAGTATCTGCCCGATACCTACGACCTGGACAACACCCTGCTGACCATCCGCCTCATGGCGCCCTCCACGCACCACACCATGGGCGGCTTGATGGTGGACACCGACCGTCACGTGCTGACCGCTGACGGCCAGGTCATTCCCGGCCTGTACGCCGCGGGCGAAGTCACCGGCGGTATACACGGCGGCAACCGTCTGGGCGGCAACGCCATCGTTGAAATCTTCGTTTCCGGCCGCACCGCCGCCAAGGCTGTGACCGCTGACAACGAATAAGCTTTAGAACAACCCAACAGACAATGGCCCTCTGGCTTCCCAGAGGGCCATTAATCTATTCACGCAATTCCCCTAAAAGATAAGAGAGTTTTTCTTCTATCTTTTGTCTCTCCTGTGGTATAATCTTCCTGTCTATGACATCCGCCTAACTTTGCATGGCCGCGAAGCTGTCCGCCGCAGATAAATTGAGCCGGATATGTCTCACATCGGCTGAACAGGCACGAATGACCAACAAACGTACAGAAAGCAGATGACGGTATCGAAGCGTTGGAGAAGATCAAGACGCACAGAGACGAATTGTGATCGGCGTGAGACAGGAGTAATTCTGCCTTCGGATGCGTCGGTTTATATCGGACAATAAACAGCAAAAGCACCAACGGCAATGATTGTTGGTGCTTTGTTACCATTTACAAATCTGGGGGAAACCATTCTTTGCTGTCCGGGGCCTTCCGGCCTTTCCGGGGCTACCGCCCGGCCTTCACTGAAAATCATCCACTGGATGATTTTCCGGGCGTTGCGGCCCCTCCGCTGAAAACCAGCCCAAGGGCAGGTTTTCCGGGCGCTTCGGCCCCAAAGAGCGGTTCCCCCAGGAATATCTGAATCGTAACGGTGCTTTTGCTGTTGATCTGAGAACAGTATCAGATACTGAATGGGAAAAACCGCATGAAGCCTATTCGATCGTAATAACATCGGAAAGGATGTAATGGAAGGTGGGGAAGGACGAGAATTCGTTTTCAATATATCCATTCCGCAGATCACAGGTATCGGACGGATTCTGCGGATCTATGCCGGTATAGTTCCCGCGGAACACAAAATCCACTTTTCCGCTTCGGAATTGCTCGATGGCGGCGTTTATCGCTTCCTGCGTGCCCGGGGCGGCGTACTGCTGATTCAGGTCGATGATCTCGATCCAACCCTTCTCGAATCCGGCGGAAATATCTGTTCCATGAACGCGGCCAGGAACGGCGGATTCAATGCTTTTGCGCGCCATGAGAGCGTCCACGGCCGCTGTAATATACTGCTCCCAGCAAATTCTCGACGCGACAAGCGACGTGCCGGGAGCCACTTCCGACATACTCTGGTTATTGCCGACATAATAGACCGGCCTGTTCTGCGAGGCTTCTTCGCACGCAATCGCCGGGCCGATCGTGTCGGTATGCTGCGAAATGATCACGCAGCCCTCGCTGATCAGCTGCTGGGCGGCGCTCTTTTCCTGGGCGTAGCTGCTCCAGGTTTCCGTGTAGCGCACGCGCATCACAGCCTTGGGCACGACAGAGCGAATGCCCAGAAGAAAAGCGGTGTAGCCGGAAATGACCTCGGAAGTCGGGAACGCCGCAACGAAACCCACGATCGCCTGATCGTCGGAAATGATGCCTTCTGAAATCATTTCATTGATCTTCATGCCCGCGGCGATGCCGCACACATAGCGCCCCTGGTAGGCTTCGCCTTTAAATGTGTGATAGTTCTGGGGCACGGCTTTGCCGTTCATGTCCATATAGGATGTCTGGCAGAACTGCACATTGGGATACTCCGGCGCAAGCTCCATCACCATTTCGCTGTACCCGTTGAAGAAGATGATATCGCAGCCCTTATCAGCCAGCTCGCGGAGCGGGGCTTCCATTTTATCGTCAAGCACGTTGCTGCAGGTCAGTATTTCGATCCGGCTGCCGTATTTCTTTTCCAGAGCGTCCTTTGCCAGGGAAAAATTATAGGTATATGGCGTGCTCTCGTCATTGTCGTAGATAAACCCGACTTTGAGATCATCCCGGCCCCCTGAAATATTCAGGTATCGGAAACAGCCAAGGATCGCGAGCAGTATGACCAGGCAAGTCAGCGCGGTTGTGATATAAACTCGCTTCATACTTTATGCTCCTTTCCCATTCGCGGAAGCGTCTTTTTGTTCGGATTTCATCGCGGCTTCCTGAATCCGTTTGTCTTCCTCCACGCGGTGCTTTAGTTCCGCCTGCGCTTTCTGGTCGGCGTTCTGGATCTCGGCGCGTTTCTGCGCGTATATTTCGTCCAGATTGATGATGCCTTTATCGATCAGGCGGATGAAAGCGTCCAGGGCGTCGGGATCAAACTGCTTACCCCGCCCGCGGAGCATTTCGTTCATGACGTAGGCCGTATCCATATGATTGCGGTAAACGCGGTTGGAGGTCATGGCGTCAAAAGCGTCGGCCACGCCGATGATCCGGGCGAAAAGCGGGATCTCGCCGCCCTTGAGCCCGTCGGGATAGCCGCGCCCGTCGTAGCGCTCATGGTGATACCGGGTGCCTTCCTCCACGTGCTCCACCAGTGTAAAGTCTTTCAGGATCTCCGCGCCTCGCGTCACATGCGATTTCATTTCCGCGTATTCCTCATCGGTCAGCCGGCCAACTTTGTTGAGTACGCTGTCCCGGATGCCGATCTTCCCGATGTCGTGCATCTGTGCGGCTTTTCTGAGACTTGAAAGCATTTTGCGGCGCTGCCACCATTTGAAGCAGTTCATTTCCTGCGCGATCAGCACGGAGTATTCCGCCACGCGCATGGAATGCTGATGGGTGCGCACATCCTTGGCGTCGACCGCGTTCGCGATGGCCATGACGGTTTCGTTGGCCATATTCAGCTTGATCTGCTGCTTATTCAGCTGGCGCTGGATCACGAGCCAGGTGAACCAAATGATGAACAGGGTCAGCAGGATCAGCATATAGGTGGTGAACCCTGGCTTTTCGTACATTTCGCCTTCTTTGATCAGCTCAAAATTGCGCTCCTCAAGCACGCGCTCGCCCGCGCTGTCGAATATGGCCAGATGGAAAGTGTAGTCGCCCGCGGGCAGATTGGTATAGATGATGCTGGTCAGGCTGCTTTGCGGAACGATGGTCCACTGCGTGTCGTGGCCTTCCAGGTAATAGCCCGCGTTGGGTTCCTGAATGGTATAGTTCAGTATCTCCGGCCTGAGTTCCACGCGGCTGACGCCCTGGCCGATCGTGAACGCGCCAGAACGGGCGTGCGGCTGAAGCGCGCCGTCCAGCCGGATGGAGGCCAGCTGCATACGGTAGGAACGCGCCTCGCTGTCGTATTTATCGACATCAATGACGTAAACGCCAGTATCGCAGGGAAGGAACAGCTCGCCGTTGGGATTGTAATAGTTCCAGGAATTGGCCGTGAGCGAGGTGCCCAGACCGCGGCGGGCGTCCAGCAGCTCCCAGGCCATATCGCCTCCGGTGACAAGCTCGTCGCGGCCGACCACATAGATACCTGCGCTGGACATGACGAACAGTGTATCCTCGTCCTTTACCCAGATATCGTAATTGTTGAAATAAGGAAATTTATCCAGTATGCGGATGCTGCCGTCCGGGTCAAGATAGCAAAGGCTGTTGCTGGTGACGATGAAAACCCCTTCGGATTTCGGGTCCTTGATCGTGCGGAGTATGACGCCGCTGCTGAGCCCGTCCTCGCGCGTAAGAATGCCCGACACTTTGCCGTCCTTCAGGATGGCGATGCCGTCCCCGTCCGTACCGGCGAGGATCGTGCCATCGCTGCGCTCGGTCAGCGTAAGGATCATGGAATTGATCAGACCGTCCCCTTTGCGGATGGTGCGCATGATCTGATGATCCCGGATATAGCTGATCCCGGTGTCGCCCGCCGCCAGGATCGTGCCGTCCGAAAGCCTCGTCACGATGCGTGAACGGTTGCCGAAACCGCCGTTGTCCGCGTTGTATTTCCAGGTTTCGCCGTCCGGCGAAAACTCCATCAGGCCGCTGCCGTAGGTACACACCCACAGATGATCCTGATCGTCTACATACATGCAGCGAATGCGCTTGCCCTCCAGCTCCTCGGTAAAGCTGTTTTTGATCTGCGTGCGGCAGGTCTTGTCAACCGCGTCCAGACCATTGTCCGTGCCGATATAATAGCTGCCCTGCCACATCACGATGGTATTGACCACCTTGCGCTCCATGCCGATGGTGCCGTACACATCCTTAAAGGCTGATTTTGCCAGCCGCAGAAGGCCCAGCCGCGAGGATGTGAACCACAGGTTGCCCTGATAGTCATACAGCATATTGTCGATGGAGTTGTTGAAATCGTTTGTGTTCAGCTGATGATAGCCGCCGTTTCTGTCGATATAGGAAACGCCGCTGTCGGTGGAAATGAACAGCGTTCCGTCGCTCAGATAATTCAGGTTGTTGATGCTGGCAACGTCCGGACAGGTCGTAATATTGATCAGGTCAAAATCATCCTGCGAAATATCATAGCGATAGATGCGGTTGGTGGATGTCCCGACCATCAGCGTGCCGTCCGGCGCAAAGGCGCAGCAGTTGAACAAATCCTGGCCTTCCGTCATGCGCATAGAGCACAGGATCTGGCCTTTCTTAATCAGAAACAGGCGTCCGCCCGAAGCGATAGCGGCCACATAGCCTTTATCGTCCGCTGTAATACTGTCGGCGTAGTCGATCTCCGGCAGGGTATTGGCGACCTTCAGGCCGTTGTTCATGATCAGCATCTGGAGGCTGCCGGTGGTGCCCACGTAGTAATAGCCGTCGGAAGCCCGGATGATGCAGCGGACTGAATTGGAAGGCAGGCCCGTAGATTGATCGAGCACATTGACGACCTTTTCCCGGATGGCAATGGCCAGACCGTTGTCATTCGTTCCGATCCACAGCCGTCCTTCTTCGTCCACATAGAGGCAGTTGACGTTACGAACGGATTCATAATTGTCGATCCAGCGGAATTCGCGGCCGTTGTAGCGGTATAATCCCGCGTAGGTGCCGATCCAGAGTACGCCGTCATTGGTCTGAGCGATGTCATTGGCTTCGCCGCAGGGCAGCCCGTTATTGCTGCTGTAAACGCTCTGAACATAGTCGTTATAGTCTGCGGATTCGATATAGTAAGTATCCTCCGCTTTTGCCGACGCGCATACGCTCATCGCGGCGCATACGATCAGCACGGCAGCCGCCGCGCCGCCGCGCCGTATGCCGGCGCCGCTGTCCTGACTGTGCATGCGCCGCGCAAGGATGACCAGATAGACGGCAAGCATGATCAGCATCTTATCGGCAAATTCAATGGCCAACTGACCGAGTATATCGCAAAGAAAGATGGGCCAGTTCTTATCGGCCAGATAGTCGATCACGGCGTTTCCCCATACATTCCCGGTATAGCCCTGATTAAACAGCATATTCAGCGGCACGGAAACAATCAGCGCCGTGAACACCGCAAGGGACGTGGCTTTCATGAAGCCGTAAAACTGATCGAACCAGTGCTGGCGCGCGGCGATACCCACGATGATGCCCAGGGCAACGCTCGTGAGCGAGTAAGCTGCCGACAGACGGTTGACCACGGTGAACGCGAGATTGCCTGTTAAACCCACCATCGCGCCGCAGATCGGGCCGCCGATATACGCGCACAGCGCGGTGCCGAAGGAATCAAGCCACAGCGGCAGTACCAGCCAGCTGGTCAGCAGCCTTCCTCCGACGTTTAGCAGAACGCATAACGCGGTGAACAGAATGATCTGCCAGTATTTCCATTTTTTCATTCATCCATGCCCTCCTTCAATCCGGAGTATGCCGGCGCACCGATCACTGCTGTGACGCGCCGTCATATCTGGCGAATTGGTCAAACCATCTGTCGTATTGCCCGGACGCGAGCACCTCGTCGATCACGCCGTTCACGAAATAGATGAGTGCTATTTCCCCTTTCGGTGCCGCGACCCGGTCGCCTTTATACTGATCCTGAAGCGCGAAAAACACATCCGGCACGATGGTCAGGCCGCAGTCCGGATGGTTTTCAATATATGCCCGCGCGTTTTCAAGGTCCACAATGCCGACGTCAGCCTGGCCGGCCTCGACGGCGTCATATACATCGCTGACGGTGTGGAGCCTGCGGAACTTGCGGTAGAGGGGAATGTTCTCTGCGGCCATGGTTTCCTGGAGGGAACCGCTTTGCGCGACGATGTCCCGTTCGGCAAGATCCTCCACCTGCCGAATCACCCCGGCGTTCTCCTCCCGGATGATCAGGCCGCACGAGGCCTGTTCATCGGTGAAATAATAGCCTTTCGACATCTCCATCACGGCGGCGCGTCCGGAGGTAAACGACAGGGCGGAGATGGCCAGATCATATTTGCCGTCGGCAATGGAAGTGAGCACTTCCGAAAACTCAAGCGGAACGATTTCCAGCTCCACGCCCATCCGCTCGGCGATCAGCCTTGCCAGTTCCATATCCGCTCCGACAAAACGGTCCTGCCCCGTTTTGGATTCGTCGATGAACTCCTGCGGCGGGAAATAGGGCTCCGTGACCACGGTCAGCTTCCCGAGGCTGCGGATTCTGGCCAGCCGGCCGGTCGCTTCCTCCGGGATACCGTTCGACACGTCCATAGAGCCATCCACATAGTTCCATGCATTTACGATATACATCGGAGCTTCCTCAGCCGCGCAAACCGACAGAAGCGCGAAAGCGGCCAGGAAAAAAGCCAGCAGCAGCGCGTCTTTCGTTCCAATACTGAAGAATACTTTTCTCCCGGGTCGATTCATGGAAACCAACCTCCTGTTCTTCCGCTGTTCATACTTCGCGGTGATACATTGAAATAATTCGCTGTCCGAAAATACAGTGTCGTGGTGTATTTTTCATGGATATTTGCGCCGGCGCAGCGTTTGCACGGAAGATTACATGATAAGGATAGCACAAAACGAGGGGAATGACCAGAGGGTAATTGGCATGTTACAAAAGATTTTTCATAAAGTATGGTTTGACTTCCGCTTGACAATATATCCCGAAAGGTGTATTATCTCTTTAGCGGATAAAAGCGCTAAAGAATTGCGCCGCCCTCCGAGGGGGAGGCTTCCGCGGGAAAGGACGATAGACGCAATGCCCATCACTGATCTGCTGGAAAGAAACAGCAAACTGTACGGAAATGAAATCGCGCTGGTGGAAATGAATCCCGAGATTCAGGAGGAGCCGCGCGTGACCTGGCGTGAGTATGAACTCATCCAGCCCACCACAGGCACGCCCTACCGCCGGGAGATTTCCTGGAGCGTGTTTGACGAAAAGGCCAACCGGGTAGCGAACCTGCTGCTTTCCCGGGGCATCCGGAAAGGCCAGAAGGTGGCCATCCTGCTGATGAACTGCCTGGAATGGCTGCCCATTTATTTCGGCGTACTGAAAACCGGGGCCGTCGCGGTGCCGCTGAATTTCCGGTATACCGCCGATGAAATTGACTACTGCTTAAAGCTCGCCGACGCGGACGTGCTGTTCTTCGGCCCGGAATTCATCGGGCGCGTGGAGGACATTTTCCCCAAGATCGGCAAGGAAAAGGTGCTCTTCTTTGTGGGCGACAACAAGCCCTCCTTCGCGGAAAGCTACAACGAAGCGGTGGCGAACTGCTCTTCGACTGCTCCGAAAGTGCTGGTTGTGGACACGGACGACGCGGCGATTTATTATTCCTCCGGCACCACCGGCTTCCCCAAGGCCATTCTGCTGGATCACACCGCGCTCATGCAGTCCGCCCGGATGGAGGCCATGCACCACGAAACCACCCATGAAGACGTGTTCCTGTGCATCCCGCCGCTGTACCATACCGGCGCGAAAATGCACTGGTTCGGCAGCCTGTTCACCGGCAGTCGGGCGGTGATCCTGAAAGGCAACAAGCCCAGGGCCATCCTGGAAACCGTGAGCATGGAGCGCTGCACCATCGTTTGGCTGCTGGTGCCGTGGGCGCAGGATATTTTGCTGGCCCTTGACCGCGGCGACCTGAAAATGGAGGACTACCAGCTGTCCCAGTGGCGGCTGATGCACATCGGGGCCCAGCCCGTGCCGCCGTCCCTCATCCGGCACTGGCTGCAATACTTCCCGAACCATAAGTACGACACCAACTACGGCCTGTCCGAATCCACCGGCCCCGGCTGCGTGCACCTGGGCATGGAGAACGTGCGCAAGGTCGGCGCCATCGGCGTGCCTGGCTTCGGCTGGAAGTGCAAGATCGTGGACGAGAACGGCGAACCCGTGAAGCAGGGCGACGTGGGCGAGCTGTGCGTGAAGGGCCCCGGCGTCATGAAGTGCTACTACCACGATCCCAAGGCCACCGCCGAAGTGCTGAAGGACGGCTGGCTCCACACCGGCGATATGGCCATGCAGGACGACGAGGGCTTCATCTTCCTGGTGGACCGCAAGAAGGACGTGATCATCACCGGCGGTGAGAACCTGTATCCCGTCCAGATCGAAAACTTCCTCTCCGCCCATCCCAAGATCCACGACGTGGCGGTCATCGGCCTGCCCGATCCGCGCCTGGGCGAAATCGCCGCGGCCATCATCCAGATCAAGGAGGGCATGGAGTGCACCGAGGAAGAAATCAACCACTTCTGCCTTGACCTGCCCCGCTATAAGCGCCCCCGCAAGATCATCTTCGCTCCCGTCCCCCGCAATCCTACCGGCAAGATCGAAAAGCCCAAGCTGCGCGAAAAGTACTGCGGCGTAAGATTGGTGGAGGCGCAGAACAGGGGATAATCAATCATTAGATATATCAAAAGCCCGACTGGACGATTCAGCCGGGCTTTCCTGTGCTATAATACTATTCTCAATTTAGATGAACAATATAAATCCACCAATAAGCAATGTCATCTCGACCGGAGCGGAGCCAGAGGCGGAGCGAAGTGGAGAGACCTGATAGTAACACAATCAACCAACGCTCAGATCCCTCGGCTCCGTTCCGCACCCGCTCCACTCCGCTCGGGATGACAATGTTTATTCATTGTTACATTTATTTACTGTAGATTTTTTATGCTCTTGAATTCTTTTCTTCGCCCGCTCAAACACTTCATCAAATGAATAACGTTCCCTGCATTCTTCCGCGGCTTTATCCGCATCATCCAACATCTTTTCTACTAATTCATCTTCCATCATATGGTCTCCACCTTGATCAGATTGGTGCCGCCGGATGTGGCGTTGGGCAGGCCGCCGGTGATGACGATGCGGTCGCCGGGCTGGAGGTGAAGGATTTCCTTGGCTTTCTGCTTCGCGACATAGAACATGACGTCCGTGGAGGTATAGGTGTCGGCCAGGGCGGGGGTGACGCCCCAGGACAAAGACAGGAGGCGCATGGCGTGTTCCGTGGTGGTGAGGCCCAGGATGTCCATGGGCGCGCGGAAGCGGGAGATCATGCGCACGGTGCCGCCGGAAAGGGAACACACAACGATGGCCTTGGCCCCGATGTCGATGGCCATGCCGCAGGTGGCGTGGGAAATGGCGTCCACCATGTTGTGGGTGATGAACTCGGACGTGCGGAAGCGGTGGGCGTAGTCGATTTTCTTTTCGGTGGACTCGGCGATTTTCGCCATGACCGCCACGGATTCCACGGGATATTTGCCCGCCGCGGTCTCGCCGGAGAGCATGATGGCGCTGCTGCCGTCGTAGACGGCGTTCGCCACGTCGGAGATTTCGGCGCGGGTGGGGCGGGCGTTGTGGATCATGGATTCCAGCATTTCGGTGGCGGTGATGACCCGCTTGCCGATGATGCGGCACTTGTCGATCAGGTGCTTCTGCACGGCGGGCAGCTCCTCATAGGGGATTTCTACGCCCATGTCGCCGCGGCCGATCATGATGCCCTCGCAGGCAGTGCAGATTTCCTCGATGTTGTCGATGCCGCTCTGATTTTCAATTTTGGCGATGAGGCTCAGGTACTGG
Organism: Clostridia bacterium; assembly: GCA_017509065.1. The sequence continues at coordinate 15,382 of JAFWQM010000001.1, read as the reverse complement.
CCGCCGTTGGCGTCCACGAACTCGCGTAAATCCAGCAAATCCTGCTTCCGGGACACGAAGGAGCAGGCCACGTAATCCACCTCATGCTGGATGCCGAACAGCAAGTCCGCCTTGTCCTGTTCGCTTAAATACACCTGGTTCAGCACCTTGCCGGGGAAGGACATGCTCTTGCGGTCACTTAGCTCGCCGCCGATGACCACCTGACAGCGGATTTCCGGTCCCTCGATTTCCTGCACATCCATGGCGATGAGGCCGTTGTTGATGAGCACCCGGTCGCCGATGTTCAAATCCTTATTCAGGTTGGCGTAGGTGACGGACACCTGATGCTCGTCGCCCTCCACCTCGTCCACGTGGAGCGTAAACGGATCGCCTTCCTTCAGCATCACTTTATGATTGGCAAAGGTTCTGATGCGGTATTCCGGGCCCTTGGTGTCCAGCATGATGGCGACGGGCAGGTTCAGCTTTTCCCGAACGGCCTTGACGCGGCGGATTTTTTCCGCGTGCTCCTCATGGGTGCCGTGGGAAAAGTTGATACGGGCCACATTCATGCCCGCCAGCATCATTTTTTCCAGAATCTCTTCCTTCTCGCTGGCCGGGCCGATGGTGCAGACAATCTTCGTTTTACGCATATGCATGTCCTCCTTGAAAGCAGATAGAGAAACGTTCCTTTTCTTCTGATTTTATGATACCTTTTCATCATTCTTTTGTCAATTCTTTTTGGGTTTTTGTCATAGAAAACTGCTTCCCGCCGATTACGATTCAGATATTCCTGGGGAAACCATTCTTTGACCGCCAAAGAATGGTTTCCCCCAGATATGTAAAAGGTACTCTCGCCGCGCCGTCAAACGGCCGTGTTCCCTGTTTTTCTATTGCGTCCGGGCTTCTTTTTCAGTATAATAACACCTGTGTGAAACATGGATATTTTTCTCGCGGGAGTTCGATATCATGGATAAACCGTCCTTTTTCAGGAAGATATTCGCGCTGTTTTTCAGCATGGTGATCCTGCTGTCTTTTTTGCTTGGCGCATATTTATTCACTTTCTATGAAGTGACCGCGCGGGAGGAAAGGCAGGAAGGCGTGAAACAGACGGAAATCCACGGGCTTGAAATACAAAAGGCCCTGGAGCAGATGGATGGAAGCCTTCGGGACCTGCTGCTGCAGCAATTTGCGAACCTGCAGCTGCTCAAAAGCCCGGAAGAAACGGAACGCTTTTATGCCGGTCAAAGCGTTTTCCGCGCGCTTCGGGAAGCGCTGGCGAACAACAAAACCCGCGCGGAATGCTTTGTGGCGGCGGACAGCGCGTATGACACCTGCCTGGATTATTCCGTCAGCGGCCTGAATTACTGGGACAGGGACGCGCTGCGGCAATTTACCCGTTCCCTTGCGCAGACCATAACCGCCGATCAGAAATGGGGCCATTCAAACCTGAACGGGCAGGAGTATATTTATCGGGCGTATCTTTTTGAAGGCCGCGCCGTTGCGGCGTATTACCGGGCGGAACAGCTGCTTGCCGCAATTCCTCAAAGCGAAACGGATCAGGTCTTCGTCCTTTCCGATTCGTCCGGAACGATGCTTGCCTCCACCCGGCAGCAGGCTGCCGCGCCAGGCGATATGCCGGACATGACGAAAAACAAGGCGCTGATTTCCATACGCTCGCTGTTGGGCGGCGAACTGGCTTTATCCTGCCTCGCCACGCCGTGGTCGCTTTGGACGCTGCTCCGCTCCAACATGACCGCGGTGCTGCTGATCATCGTGGTCGCGCTGTCGGTCAGCCTGCTGCTGGCCCGGTACATGCGCAGAGAGCTGTATACGCCGATGCGGAAGATATCCGAAGTCATGTCCCGCATCAAGCGGCAGGAATACGATGTGCGCATCACCGACCATTTCGGCACCCGGGAATTTGAACAGCTGAAGGACAGCTTCAACCAGCTGATGGACGAGATCGTCGATCTGAAAATCAACCGCTATGAACAAATCATCGCTTTGCAGGATATGGAACTGAAAAGCATTCGGCTGCAGCTGCGGCCCCACTTTTTCCTGAACGCCATCACCACCATCTCCAGCCTCGACAGGCAGAACAGAAGCAATGAAATCAGCGCGTATGTGGACGCGCTGTCCAAAAATATCCGGTATATGTTCCGCTCCGGTCTGCATACGGTGCCGGTCAGGGAAGAGATCCTGCACATCGAAAACTACTTTTCCATGCAGGAATGCGTGTATCCGGGCTGTATATTCCATTTGACCGATCTTCCGTCCGAGCTGGCGGACTGGCCCATTCCGCAGATGCTGATTCAGACGATCATTGAGAACGAATACAAATACGCCGTGTCCATGGAAGACGTGCTGACCATCCTCATCCGCGTAAGCAAATGTGAAAAAGACGGGGAAGAAATGCTGAAAATCACCATCGAGGACGACGGAAAAGGCTATCCCGAAGAGGTGCTTGCAGCCATCAACAGCCCGGACGCCCAGCCCGGCGCGGACGGGCACCGGGTGGGGCTGTGGAGCGTCCGCCGCACGATGGAGCTGATGTACGAGCGGAAGGATCTGACGCGCTTTTCCAACATCACGCCCCACGGCTGCCTGAACACCATCTATGTGCCCCGCAAGCCGCTTCATGAATACAACGTGCAGACGAAGGAAAAGGAGTGACAGCATGAATATCCTGCTGGTCGACGACGACATCCCCACGATGGATCTGATCCTGTCCTCCATCGACTGGCCCGCCATCGGCATTGAAAAGGTGTATACCGCCTACAGCATTTCGCCCGCGAAAAGCATCCTGACGAGCAGCAGCATAGACCTGGTGATCAGCGATATCGAGATGCCCCGGGGGTCAGGCCTGGAACTGCTGCAGTGGATCAGGGAGCAGAATATTCCCACGGAATTCGTGCTGCTCACCTGCCATGAAAAATTCGAGTACGCCGCCACCGCCATCAAAATGGAAGTGATGGAGTATATCATCAAGCCCTTCGACCCGGAGATCATGAAGCTGACCATCCGCCGCTGCGCGGAAAAAATCGCGCGGAAAAAGGAAGAACTGTCGCGTCTGGAGATCGGGGACTGGCACCTGCGCAACCTGGCCCGGGATGAAAACGCGTTCTGGCTTTCCCTGCTCAACGCGCCCGCCGGCGATTTGACCGCCCTGCGCGCGGAAATCGCCGCGAGAGGACTGCTCATTTCCGCGGAGGACACCTATTGCCTGATCGTGACCCGCATTACGGACTATGAAGCGAAAATGCGGGAAATGGGCGATAAGCTGTTTTTTTACTGCCTGAAAAGCATCTATGCGGAAGAGATTTTTCACCAGCCGGAGAGTCCGAGAACCGTGACCCGCCTGGAAGAAACGGACGCCTGGGTCATCGCCGCCGCGGAGAACAAGCCGGGCCTGGAGCAGGCCTGCGCCGCCGTGCTCTCCCGCTGCGGGCATACGCTGCATCTCCAGGGCACATGCTGCGTCGGCCGGCCCCGGCCTTTGACGGAGCTTGCGTCGGGATTCATGCGGATTCAGAAAATCATGGTCAGCAGCGTAGCGCATTTCGGCGAGTGCTTCCGGGAAGAACAAGCGCAGCAGGAAAGCGGAGAGGGGCAGATTCTGGACCTGCAGAAGATGGAGAACATGCTGATTCGGAAAGACAAACGGGCCATCCTCAACGAGATCAAGCGGGAGATGGACATCCGTTCCTCCATGCGCCGCCTGAACGAGCACACGCTCCATACCCTGCGCAAGGAAGTCACCCAGGCCGTATACGCGCACATGCTCAAGGAAGGGATGCAGGTGACGCGGGCGGTGGGCGACGAGGCCTTTGACCGCCTCGCGGACAACGCCTGCCGCTCCCCCATGGATTTGATCCGCTGGGCGAATTACCTGCTGGAAAGAACGTTCCAGAGCCTGGAGGAGCTGAGCCGCGCCGACACGCTGGTGGAGCGGGTCAACGCCTACATTTCCGCCCATTATGCCGAACCGCTGAGCCGGGATGACATCGCGGCGGCCTTCCACCTGACGCCTCAGTACCTGGCAAAGCTGTACAGCAAAAAAACCGGTAAATTCCTGATGGACGCCCTTCGGGAATACCGGTTGGAACAGGCAAAAAAGCTGCTGACGCGGGGCGATACTTCCGTATCGGAGGCAGCGATGAAAACGGGCTTTGATAATTTTTCCTACTTTTCCACGCTTTTCAAAAAAGAGACCGGCATGACTCCGCAGCAGTACAGGGCCGCCGCGACGAAAACAGAGGAATGAGGGCTTTTCATCACGTTGGCTGCGCGTCCTGCATTACCCAATCCAGGCCCAAGGGCAAGGCATAGTTCCAGAAGTTGAAGTCATGGATGCCGGGATGGGTGTGCCACTCGTGGGGAATGCCGAGCTTTTTCAGGCATTCGTGCATGTCCAGATTAGCGGGATAGAGGAAATCCTCCGTGCCGCAGGCCATGAAAATGCGGGGCAGCTTCGCGCCTTCCTCCTTGCGCGTTTTCGCCAGGGTTTTCGGCGCGCGGTCGCTGGCAAGCAGGGCGGAGGGCTCGCCGAAGGTGTGGGCGTAGTATTCGTAAGGCGCCATGAAATTGCCCTTGCCGGGTTTCATCTGCGCTACCTCGTCGGTGATGAGCGCGGAGGACAGGGCAATCACCGCGCCGAACACGTCGTTGAAATACAGGCCGTTGCGCAGCGCGCCGAAGCCGCCCATGGACAGGCCGCCGATCCAGGTTTCCTCGCGCTTATGGGACAGCGGGAACAAACGCCGCGTCACGTCCACCAGCTCTTTTCCGATGAATTCGGAATACGCCTGGTCGCTGCGGGGATTGTCCAGATAGAAGCTGTTTTCGCCAGATGGCATCACGATCGCTATCCGGCGCATGGCGGCCAGCCCCGCCACATTGCCGTGATACAGCCAGTCCATATGGTTCCCGGAAAAACCGTGAAGCAGGTACAGGGTCGGGAACGGACCGTCGATGTACTCCACCTTGCCCTGTGCTCCGAACACGTCCACGGGCAGGACCGCGGAAAAGGTAACGTTGCGTTTTAGCACAACAGAAAAATACTGTCCGGTAAATACTGCCATTGTAATTCGCCTCCATCTACAGATCGTGTGTATGCAACTGATCAATTACAGGTAAACGAACGGTTCCTCTGCGTCGGTGAAATAGAGGGGGATATCGCCGGTGAAATCGCGCATCCATTCGCCCAGCCATTTCATGCCGGGCTCTTCGCTGCGCTCGTGGCCCAGCACGATGATGGCCTTGCGCATCCCCATCTGCGCTGCGTCGCGCACGTAGGCGGGCAGCGTCCATTCGGTGATGTCGCCGCAGAGGATCACGTCCAGGTTCCGGCGGCGCATGAGCTGCATGGGCATCTGTTCCACGCCCAGGCCCAGGCTGCCGCCGCCGGGCAGCACGCCCACGCGGGAAACGGGCATGTCCGGATTGCCGATCACGCGCATCGTCGTCATGCCGATGCTCTTTTTCAGTTCTTCGCACAGGCCGCGCAGCGTGGTTTCGGGGATCTCATAGCACCCGTCGAACCGGCCTTTGAGGAACGCGGGCCCGGCAGGGTCGTACAGGATGGGCATCCGGTACCGCGCCCAGCCCGTTTCCTGGTCGAAGCCCCGGTAGATGCCGTCCTGCTGGTCGAAGTGCATATGGTCGTGGAAGCGCCAGATGGTCACGCCCGTTTCCTCGATCAGCTTCTTCTTTTCCAGGTACACCGGGTCGCCAGCCAGCCAGTCGGTTTGATCCATGCCGGTGAACCAGGTGGGCTCGTGGGTGATAATCAGGTTCGCGCCCAGCGCCGCCGCCTTTTTGATCACGTCCACCGTCGCCATGAACGTCATGGCAATGCCCTTCACTTCCATGTCCCACGACCCGGCCATCAGCCGGTCGCAGGTGTCCTTGAGCGGGATCGGCGGCACTCCGGTCTTTTTGATCATCGCATCGGTAATTTCGCGTACAGTCATTCGTTTGTCACTCCTTTGTCGGGATGAACACACTTTTCTTTAAGGAACGCCGGGGGCGGAAGAAGCCCCCTGCTTCGTTTATCAACCTACTTATCCTTTGACAGCTCCCAGCACCACGCCCTTGATGAAGTACTTCTGCACGAAGGGGAAGATGATGACCACGGGCAGCATGCCGATCACGGCCATGGCCATGCGCACGGAGGTGCCGGGCAGATCGACCTGCTGGGTGCCGAGCAGCGCGGCGTTGCTGCTGCTCTTTAGGAACTGGATGTTGTTCATGATGCGAATGAGCAGATTTTGGATGCCGAACAGGGTCGGGTCGGTGATGTAGTACAGGCCGTTGACCCAGTCGTTCCAATACGCCAGGCCGGAGAACAGCGCCACCGTGGCGATGACGGGGATGGACAGGGGCAGCATGATTTTCAGGAAGATCACGAACTCATTGCCGCCGTCGATCTGGGCGGACTCTATGAGCGCTTCGGGAATGCCCGTGGCGTAGTAGTTCCGCACCAGGAACACGTTGAAAGCCGTCACCAGGTAATTGGGCACGATCAGCGCCCAGATGGTGTTGCGGATGGAAATGATGCGGCTCCACATGATGTAGCTGGCCACCACACCGCCGTTGAACAGCATAGTGAAGAACACGAAGAAGGACATGATGTTGCGGTACCTGAAGCTGCTCCGCGCCATGGGATAGGCCAGCATGGTGGTGAACAGCACGCCCGCGGCGGTGCCGACCACGGTAGTCAGGATGGTCACGCCGTAAGAGCGCACGATCATGCTGCCCTGGCGCACCATGTAGTAGTAGGAATCGGTGCTCAGTTTGGACGGGAAGAAGGTGTAACCGTTGGCGAGCAGCGCTTTTTCATCCGTCACGGAGGCAATGACGATCAGCAGGATAGGCAGCAGCGCGATGACGGCCAGGACGGTCAGCACGATGGTGCAGAACAGACGGAAACGTTTGGACTCGGCAAAATTTTGATCCATATCCTCACCCCCTCAAAACAGCGCGTTGTCCGGGTCGAGCTTGCGCACTAACGCGTTCGCGCCGACCACCAGCAGGAAGCCCACCACGGACTGATACAGGGCCGCGGCGGCGGCCATGCCCACGTCGTTCAGCTCCATCAGGCCGCGATACACATAAGTGTCGATGGTCTGGGTCACGTCGAACAGGCGGCCCGCGTTCTGCGGCACCTGGTAGAACAGGCCGAAGTCGGAATAGAAGATGCGGCCGATGGCCATCAGGGTCAGGATCATCACCGTTGGTTTCAGCATGGGGATGGTGATGTGGAAAATCTGCTGCCATTTGCCCGCGCCGTCCAGATCGGCGGCCTCGAAAATGCTCTTGTCGATCCCGGCGATGGCGGACACATAGATGATGGAATTGCAGCCCGCGAACTTCCACAGGTACACCAGCGTCAGGATAAACGGCCAGGGGCCGGTGGTGGTGTACCAGTTGACCGGCTCCATACCGAAGGCTTTTGCGACGGTGTTGTTCATGAAGCCGGTGTCGGCGTTCAGGAAGGCGTATACGATGAACCCGATCACAACCCAGGAAAGCAGGTTGGGCAGCAGCAGCGACGCCTGGTAGAACTTGACCCGCCTGCGGGTGCCCAGCTCGTGCAGCAGGATCGCCAGAAAGATGGAAAATACCGTGCCCAGGATAATGAACGCTGCGTTGTAGAGCAGCGTGTTCCGGGTGATCAGCCAGGCGTCCCGCGTGCGGAAGAGGAACTCGAAATTTTCAAACCCGCACCAATCGCTGCCGAAAATGCCCCGGAAGTAGTTGTAATCCTTGAAAGCCAGGAATACGCCGAACATGGGAATGTAGTTGTTGATGATCAGATACAGGATGCCGGGCAGAGCAATCACCAGCAGCTGCCATGTGCTGGCCCGCCCCCGGCCTGTCCGTTTTGCTTTCATGGGCTTTCCCCCTTTGGCTGTGTGTTGGATGAATCAATTAATAGATGCGCTTCTGTGTAGAGTGAAAAGCGCAAATGATTTAGAGAATAAGCATCAGGCAATAGAGATGAAGGAGCCAGCCAAAAGCCTTCCCCTTGAGGGGAAGGTGGGCCGCGAGAAACCAAGCTGGAGAGAGGATACAAGACAATTCGCGCGGCTCGGATGAGGTGTTTCCGCGAATCGTTTCATAAGTTGCTTGAGATGAACCCAACTGTCCACCTCATCCGTCAGGCGCGAATGTTCTCCGTCACATTGAGCATAGTAGGTTCCGCGCCTGACACCTTCCCCTCAAGGGGAAGGCTTTTGGAACTCTGAAAGAAAAACCCGCGGCGCGGCCGGAAGGGTCGCGCCGCGGAAGAAGTCGAAGGATTATTTGCCCTGGCCGGCCAGCCATTCATCCAGCTGAGCCTGCTTGGCGGCGATGATGTCGCCCAGGCCGGCGTCGCTGAGGCGCTGGAGGAAGATCGGGATTTCCGTTTCGGGATCCACCGCGCCGGTCATGAGGCCGGGCAGGTACTGCTCGATCACGTTGCTGACGGCGGTGTACTGGGTCTTGACCCGCTTGTTGTCAAAGGTGAAGCCCATGGCGGCGGAGGTTTCGGCGTTCTTGTTCTGCTCCTGCTCCCAGGCGAGAGAATCGGGGTTGGTGCCCTCCATGGGATACATGAGGAAGAAGTTGCCGAAGGTGCCGCAGGAGAGCTGGGCGGTGTAGGGCACGCTGGCGGCTTCCAGACCGTCGGGATAGCGCACGGTGCCGTCGTCGTTCTTCACATAGTCGCGGCCTTCGATGCCGTAGATCACCAGGTTGATGATGTCGGGATCGCAGAAGGTGAGGTTCAGGAATTTCAGGGCGGCGTCCGGCACCTTGGAGGTGGAGGAAACCATCCAGCTCAGGGCGTTGACCGCGCTGGTATCCAGGAACGCGCTGCCCACGATCTTCGCGCCCAGCTTGTAGCCGCCGCACTGCGCTTCGAGGGAAGCGGCGGTATCGGCTTCGGGATAGCTGTAGGAAGCGACGTAGCAGAAGTAGTTGCCGCTGCTCATCAGCTCGGCGGCGGTGGAAGAGGTGGTGGCGGCGTCCTTCATCACCAGGCCCTCATTGTACCAGGTGCGGGCCAGCTCGCAGGTGCTCTTGAAAATGTCGGAGGCGTAATAGTCCACCACGGTCAATTCGCCGTTCATCAGTACGCCCTTGGGGGAATAGTAGTCGTCGGAAAGATAGTCCACGTGGGGGATGGTCAGGTTCAGGCCGATGTTGCCGCTGTTCACGGCGGCCATGGGCGTGATGTCAGGCTTGGCTTCCTTGACCTTGCGGAAGATGTCGGTCAGGTCGTTCACGGAGGACACGGCGCTCATGTCCAGGCCCAGTTCATCCGCGATGTCCTGACGGTAAACCACCATGGGGGTCAGGGCGATGGGCTTCAGGGTCGGGATGCCGTAGATACGGCCCTTGTTGCTGCACGCTTCCAGCCATTCCTGGCCCACCAGTTCGCAGGCTTCGGGGGCGTCGGCGGCCAGCATGTCGGTCAGGTCGCGGGCCATGCCGGTGCTGACGCAGTTGTTGAAGTCGCCCAGGCTCTCAAAGATGTCGACCTGGTCGCCGCCCTGGAGCATCAGGCTCACCTGGGAGGAGTAGTCCCAGATCACGATGGGCATCAGCTTCACTTCCACGCCGATCTTTTCCCGGGTGATTGTGTTAATGGCTTCTTCCACCACGGCCAGATCCTCGGCGGTGGGGATGTTGTTGAAGGTGGCGTAGGACATCACGATCCTGTCATAGCTTTCCGCGTGCACCGCGCCGGCAATGCAGCAGAGCATGATGAGCGCCAGCAGGAGAGATAACGTCTTTTTCATCATTCTTCCTCCTAAACATTCCATATCAAATGGATTTCTTGGGATGTATTATACCATATTTTTGCCTGCAATGCTTTCAATTTTAACGTTTTTCTTTTTGATTATGAAAACATGCGCGCCGCAGTATTGAAAAATGTTTCCTTGCTTCTCGGGCGCGGATATGGTAAACTGTTACTGTATTTCATCCATGGAGAAAAAGCATGAACGAACGCTTATGGAACATCCTGGTGGATTCCTTTCCGAAGCTGCTGCGTTACGGAATCGAAGTGACCATTCCCCTGACGATTCTGTCTTTCTTGCTGGCGCTGGTCATCGCTGTGATCGTGGCGCTGATTCAGTATGCCAATGTGAAGGTGCTGCGGCAGGTCTGCCGGTTTTACATCTGGATCATCCGGGGCACACCGCTGCTGGTGCAATTGTATTTGGTGTTTTACGGGCTGCCGAGCGTCGGCATCGTAATCGACGCTTTCCCGGCGGCGGTATTTGTGCTGGGCTTCAACGAAGGCGCGTACATGGCCGAAACCATGCGCGGCGCGCTGGAAAGCGTGAGCCGGGGACAGATGGAGGCGGGCTATTGCGTGGGGATGAACTACATCCAGATCATGCTGCATGTGGTGCTGCCCCAGGCGTTCCGCACGGCGTTCCCGGCGCTTGGCAATTCCATGATCGCCATGCTGAAGGAAACCTCCATGGCGGCTACGATCACGGTCATGGAAATGTTCCGGCAGGCCCAGGTCATCAACGGGCGGGTGTACGAATCCCTGGCGCTGTACGGCGAAGTGGCGCTGATTTACCTGCTGTTCTGCACCGTGCTGTCCTGGATTCAGCGGTTGGGAGAAAAACGGCTTGCGACTTACGGGGGAAATAAGCCATGATGCTGGATATTAAAAATGTGCACAAACGGTTTGAAAGCCTGGAGGTTTTGAAGGGCATCGATCTGACCGTGAACAAGGGTGACGTGGTGGCGATCCTTGGCCCCAGCGGGTCGGGCAAGACCACCTTCCTGCGATGCCTGAATTTTCTGGAACGGGCTGATCAGGGCGAAATGATTTTCGACGGAGAGTGTTTTAACCTCCATTCCGCCTCCCGCGCGGACATCGCCCGCATCCGGAAAAAGACGGCGTTCGTTTTTCAAAATTACAATTTGTTCCTGAATAAAACCGTTTTGCAGAACGTGACCCTGGGCCTGACCGTGGCGGGCAAAATGAAGAAAGATCAGGCAAACGAAATCGCCCTGGCGGCTTTAAAGCGCGTGGGCATGGCGGACAAGCTGACCAGTTACCCCTCCCAGCTTTCCGGCGGACAGCAGCAGCGGGTCGCCATCGCGCGGGGCCTGGCGTCCAATCCGGAGATCATTTATTTCGACGAGCCCACCTCCGCCCTCGACCCGGAACTGATCGGGGAGGTGCTGGCGGTGATGCGGCAGTTGGCGGAAGAAGGCATGACCATGCTGGTGGTCACCCACGAAATGGACTTCGCCCGCCACGTGAGCAGCAAGGTGCTTTTCATGGCAGACGGCAATGTAGTGGAATCCGGCCCCAGCCGGGAATTCTTCGAGCATCCGAAGCAGGAGCGCAGCCGGGAATTTATCAAGTCCATTCTGGAAGCGAGAAAGTAAATATGGCCCGGACATTTACTTATCTGGAACAGCTGGAACGCGGCATCCTGACGGAATTCCGGGAAACGCTGTGGCAGCCCTTCTGCCGGTCGGTCAAGAGATACAGGCTGATTCAGCCGGGCGATAAAATCGCCGTGTGCATTTCCGGCGGCAAGGACTCCATGCTGCTGGCGAAGCTGATTCAGCTTTTGCATCGGCACACGGAGTTTCCCTTCGAGGCGGAATACCTGATCATGGACCCTGGGTACAACCCGGAAAACCGGGCGAAAGTGGAAAGCAACGCGCAATTGCTGGGCATCCCCTATACGCTGTTTGAGAGCGACATTTTTGAAGTGATCGACACCCAGGAGAAGAATCCCTGCTTCCTCTGCGCCCGGATGCGGCGGGGGTGCCTGTACGGAAAAGCCCAAGCCCTGGGCTGCAACAAAATCGCCCTGGGCCACCACTTTGACGACGTGATTGAAACCACCCTGATCGGGATGCTGTACGGCGGGCAATTGCAGGCCATGCCGCCCAAGCTGAAAGCGAAGAATTTTCCGGGGATGGAGCTGATTCGTCCGCTGTATACCGTTCGTGAGGAGGATATCTGCTCCTGGCGCGACAAAAACAACCTGGAATTCATCCAATGCGCCTGCCGTCTCACCGAACAGGCCAGCCGGGAGGAACATGTCAGCAAGCGGCAGGAGGTCAAGCGGCTCATCAAAACGCTGCACGAAGAGAACCCCACTGTGGAATGGAACATTTTCGGCAGCGTCCACAACGTGCAGCTTGACACCATGGTGGGCTGGAAATACAAGGGGAAGGAAATCTCCTTCCTGGACGGTTACGACGGGCTAAAAGGAGAATCAACGGATGGAATTCAATGAAAAAACGAAGCTTGCGGATATCATCAATGCTTATCCCTGGCTGCCCGAAACCGTGGCAAAAAAGGATAAGCGCCTGCAGATCATCAATACCCCCATCGTGAGAGCGCTCATCCGGCATGCCACTTTGGAGGACGCCAGCAGGCGCAGCGGCTATCCGCTGGAGGAAATTATCCGGGAAATGCAAAAGCTGATCGACGAGCACGAGGGCAGGGCATGAAGCGGGAACTGAGCAAATGCCAGTTAGCAGAGCGCAGCGTCAGCAAGAAATACCGCAAAGAAATCTGGAATCCCTTCATCGCGGCGGTGAAGCGGTACGAGCTGATTGCGCCGGGAGACAGAATCGCCGTGTGCGTGTCCGGGGGCAAGGATTCCTTTCTCTGCGCGGTGCTGATGCGGATGCTGCAGCGGTTCAGTGAAGTGCCGTTTGATTTGGTTTTTCTCACGATGGACCCCGGCTACCAGCCCGAGAACCGCGCGAAAATCGAGGAAAACGCCGCGCTGCTGGAATTGCCGCTGACTATATTTGAAACGGACATTTTCGACACAGTGGACCAGACCGATCATTCCCCCTGCTACCTCTGCGCCCGGATGCGTCGGGGCCACCTGTACAGCGAGGCGCAGAAGTTGGGCTGCAACAAGATTGCCCTGGGCCACCATTTCAGCGACGTGATCGAAACCACCCTGCTGGGGATGCTGTATGGCGGGCAGCTGCAGGCAATGCTGCCAAAATTGCATAGCCAGAATTATCCCGGCATGACACTCATCCGCCCGCTGTACTGCGTGAATGAAAAGGACATTCTGGCCTGGGTGCGGTACAACAGCCTTTCCTTCATCCAGTGCGCCTGCCGGGTCACGGAGCGGAAGACCGACGCGGAACACGCCGGGAAGCGCCAGGAAATCAAGCGGTTGATTCAGCAGCTCAAAAAGACCAACCCGCAGATCGAGGAAAACATCTTCGCCAGCCTGCATCACGTCTGGCTGGACACCTTTCCGGGCTATCTGCATGAAGGCGAAGAACACTCTTTTTTGGAGCGATACAATACATATGAATGAAAAAGAGCAATGGTTAAAGTGGGCGATAGAACTGCAAAGTCTGTCCCAGTCGGCGCTGTACTGGTGCAAGGACCCCTACGACATCGAGCGGTTCCAGCGCATCCGGGAAATCTCCGCCGAGATGATGGCGGCGAAAACAGGGCTGGATTTGGAAAACGTAAAAAACCTGTTCTGTAATGAAACGGGCTACCAGACGCCTAAGATCGACACCCGCGCGGCCATCATCCAAAACGAAAAAATCCTGCTGGTGCAGGAAAAAAACGGAAAGTGGGCCATGCCCGGCGGCTGGTGCGACATTGACCAAAGCCCCGCGGACAATACCGTGAAGGAAGCGAAAGAAGAAGCGGGCATGGCTGTCAGGGTCACGCGCCTGGTGAGCGTGGAAGACCAGGACATTCACAACTTCCCGCCCAATGCCTATAAAATCATCAAGCTTATGTTCCTGTGCGAACCGCTGGGCGGAGAGTTTTCGCCTAACACGGAAACCGTCGCTTCCGGCTGGTTTTCGGAAAACGGCCTTCCTGAACCCATGGCCAATGAAAAATGCACCGCCGAGCAGGTGCGTCTGTGTTTTCAGGCCGCGCGAGCGGAGCATTGGGAAACGAAGTTTGACTGAAACAGAAGCAAGGCGGCCGGATGTGTTTGCCGTCCGCGTCAAATCGACGTGCAGTCTTCGATGATTATCGGCTGGCGCCGATAGGTTTCTCCAAGGGGCAGGTTCGCGGCGACGCACCAAAGGTTGTCGGCCCGGCAGTCCAGAAAAGCGGTTTCTTCCTTCGCGGGACGCGCGTAGAGGGAGAAGCCGTTTTTTTTCGTGTGCTTCTGCATCTGCCGCAGCAGCGGCCGGGCACTTTCGCGGAAGCCCAATATCCGCGCGGAAACGGGCATTTCTGGCAGATCGGCTTTCGTGACGCCCATCACCCCGTGGCACAGGGCGCGGCTGATGCGGCCACGGGTGTAGCGCCGGGTCTTCACCGCGTCGATCAGCGCTTCCCGGCTGACGCAGGTTTCGGCGGCTTTCAGGATTCGCGTTTCCAGCCCTTCCGCAATGCCAGGCCAGCGGGCGATTTCCTCCGGCGCGGAGAAAAGCAGCCTGTGGCGCAGAATGGCGTCCAATCCGTCCGAGGGACAGACGCCCTCCAGCATAACTTTTTCCAGTACGGAATACGCCGTTTCCGGCATGGCGTTTTTGACGCCCGCCCAGTCGCCGCGCAGAATCGCTCCCCGCACGGCGGAGGCGGAGGGCAGCGCGGCCAGTTCGCCCGCGTGATAGTCCGAAGTCCGCAGGATGGGGACAGGAAGAATGGCACTGTTTAACCGTATCAGCGCCCGCAGATAGGAAAGAGCCAGCGCGGTGTTCGGGGCGTTCAGGGCGGCTGCGGGAATGTTCAATCGCTTCGCTACGGCCTGGCCCTGCGCGGTGGCGAAGGAAAGCCCCTTTTGCAATCCATCCTGAATTTCGCTCTCCAGCGCTTCGTCCGGCGTTTCCAACAGCATCGCGGCGGTTTGCAGCAGAGACAGGTCATCCGTTTCGCAGCCGAAGGACAGATGCGTCACGCAGCCCAGCGCGTTCAGGATACTCACCCCGCCCAGGGCGAAATACTCCGCTTCCCGCACGGAAAAGGCGTAAGGCAATTGCAGGATTACATCCGCCCCGCATAGCAGCGCCATTTCCGCCCGCGCGTGTGCGGGCAGCAGCGCGGGCACGCCGCGCTGGGTGAAGCTGCCGCTCATGACGCAGACGATGAAATCCGCGCCTGTTTTTTCCCGCGCCAGATGCAAGTGCCGCTCATGCCCTTTGTGGAACGGGTCATACTCCACGATCACGCCGCAAACATTCATAAGCCACCTCAAAAAACAAATTGTGGGGGAAACCATTCTTTGGGGGCCAAAGAATGGTTTCCCCCACACCCCCTTCCAAGAAAGCCATAAAGGGAATATTATTGCTCGCCCAATTGAATCGTGAATTCAGATGCGGGATGAGAAATCGTTCCAGACAAGGAACGAAACCGCAGGAATACTGGGGCCGAAGCGCTCGAAAAACAATCCGGTGGATTGTTTTTAGCGGAGGCCGGGCG
>JAFWQM010000125.1 GCA_017509065.1 Clostridia bacterium | reverse complement strand
CCGCCCGGCCTCCGCTAAAAACAATCCACCGGATTGTTTTTCGAGCGCTTCGGCCCCAGTATTCCTGCGGTTTCGTTCCTTGTCTGGAACGATTTCTCATCCCGCATCTGAATTCACGATTCAATTGGGCGAGCAATAAGCAATAGAAATTAGTGATGTGATGAAAACCCAATATCAAAACTATTCCCTAATCCCTATTCTCTTTTTCCCACCGCCTGCGCAATCCGTCCGTCCGCTTTCTCCAGCGCAGCCCGCGCCGCGTCTGCGTCCAGGCCGAGCAGCAGCATCACGATGGCCGTTTTACAGGAGAAGCCGCACTGGTCGAGGGCGGCTTTTGCTTTTTCTTCGCCCTCGCCGGTGGCCTCGCAGACGATGGAAATGGCCCGGCGCACCAGCTTCTGGTTCGTCGCTTGCACGTCCACCATGAGATTGCCGTATACCTTGCCCGATTTGATCATCACGCAGGTGGACAGCATGTTCAGCACCAGTTTCTGGCAAGTGCCGCTTTTCATGCGGGAGGAGCCGGTGACGACCTCAGGTCCGGGCACGGGGGCAATGGTGATATCCGCGTGGCGGGACATTTCGCTGTCGCGGCAGCAGGTGAGGGCGATAACCGGCGCGCCGAGGGAACGCGCGTAGTCCATGGCCCCGATCACATAAGGCGTGCGCCCGCTGGCGGCGATGCCGACCAAAGCGTCGTTCGCGCTGAACTCATGTTCGATCAGGTCATTTTTTCCCAACTCCGCGCTGTCCTCCGCGCCTTCCACGGCTTTCAAAAACGCCGGCGGCCCGCCTGCGATCAGCCCCACCACCAGCCCGGGATCGACCCCGTAGGTGGGCGGACACTCCGCCGCGTCCAGCACGCCCAGCCGTCCGCTGGTGCCAGCGCCGACATAGAAAAGCCTTCCGCCCGCGCGGATTTTTTTATAGATCGTATCAATGCTCTCCGCCACCTGCGGCAGCGTCTTTTCCACCGCCTCGGCGCACAGATGGTCTTCGGAATTGATGAGCTTCACCATGTCCAGGGTGGACAGGGTGTCGATGTTCGCGGTGCGCGCGTTGCGCCGCTCGGTGTCCAGTTTTTTCAAATCTACGGTCACGGCCCGGTCACTCCTTTGGCTGCGCCAAAATGTCTGATAACCAGATTATTATAACATTCGTTCAGATAAATGACAACTGTTTTTGTGGGGATTACAAAGCAATTCCCGGAAGAAATTAGCGCTGTTTCATAATTTTTTATTGACATTTTATGCGAAACGGTGTAATATACGTGTATGTGAAAAATTACGTTTCGGGAGTCGGTTTATTTTCATTACCGTTTTATTTCAGGAAAGGGGGAGGCCTGATTGAAAAAGAATGAAATGGTTGCAGGAGACGGGAAAACCATCAAAAAGAAAAGCAAATTTACGCTGGACGATCTGCAGCTTTTCTTTCTGTCTCTTCCCACGCTGATATGGTATATCCTGTTCTGCTATCTGCCCATGTTCGGGCTGATCATCGCGTTCAAGAAATATAAAGTGGCTCCCGGCAAGGGCTTTCTGTACAGCCTGTTCATGAACAGTCAGTGGTGCGGCCTGGAGAACTTCCAGTTCCTCTTCGCCAATAATAAAGCCACCACCATCAACATGTTCCGCAACACCATTGGATACAACATCATCTTCATCGTGCTGGGCGTGGTGCTGCCGGTGACGCTGGCTATCATGATTTCCCATCTGCACAGCCAGAAGGTCGCCAAGGTGACGCAGACCGCCATGTTCCTGCCCCACTTCTTAAGCTGGGTGGTCGTCGGCTACTTCGTGTTCGCTTTCCTGTCCACGGATAACGGCTTGGTGAACCGCATCATCATGAGCACCGGGGGAGAGGGCATCAAGTGGTATCAGAAGGACGCCATCAACTACTGGCCCTTCTTTCTGATATTCTTGCATGTGTGGAAAACCATCGGCTACAGCATGGTGGTGTATCTGAGTTCCATCAAGGGCATCGACGAATCGCTGTATGAGGCCGCCATGATCGACGGCGCTTCCAAATGGCAGCAGACGAAGTACATCACTTTGCCCATGCTGAAAACCATCATGATCATCATGTTCATCATGGCCGTGGGCAAGATCTTCAATTCAGACTTCGGTCTGTTCTACCGCACGACCCGAAATTCCAACTCCCTCACCAGCGTCTTCCTGACATTGGATGTATACGTATACAATGCTATGTTCAACAACAAGCGTCCGGTGTATGGCTATATTTCAGCGGCAGGTTTCCTGCAGTCTGTGCTGGGCTGCATCACCATGCTGGTCGCTAATGGTATCGTGCGCAAGATCGATAATGAGAGTGCCCTATTCTAAGGAAGGAGGAGATAAAATGTCTGTGAGTGAAATCAAAAAAAACTCCTCCGCGAAGGAAACAGGCAGCGGTATGGAGCGGTTCAACGCCATCAAACCGGGCACCAACACAGCGTATTCTGCGCTGTTCATCCTTCTGGCGCTCCTGTGCATCATCCCGGTCATCTTCGTTATTATTATTTCCTTCTCGTCAGAGGATTCCATCACCCGTGTGGGCTACAGCTTCTGGCCCGTCGAATGGTCAGCGAACGCTTATCAGTACGTGTGGCACATCAAAGACCGAAACGGTGTTCCGAGCGTACTCATTGCTTTTCTGACATCCATCGGTATTACGGTCGTGGGCACGATGATCGGCTTGACGCTGATTTCCACCATGGGTTATGTGCTGTCCAGGAAAAATTTCAAGCTTCGCGGTCTTTATACCACGCTGATCTTTATTCCCATGATCTTTAACGGCGGTTTGCTGTCCACTTATGTGGTGAATACTCAGTTGCTTGGCCTGCGCAACACCTATTGGGCGCTGATTTTCCCGCTTGCCTGCGCAAGCTTCTATGTCATCATCATGCGCACGTTTTTCCAGACTACCGTACCCGATGAAATTATAGAGTCCGGCAAGGTAGATGGGGCAAGCCAGCTGCGTATTTTCGTCCAGTTGGTGTTGCCAATTTCGCTTCCCGCTTTGGCAACCATCGCGCTCTTCCTCACTTTTGCCTATTGGAATGATTGGTATCAGGCCAGCCTGTATATCGAAACCAACCGCCGCGACCTATATCCCCTGCAATACGTGCTGGTGAACATCGAACAGAACATCGCATACTTGACCAGCAACGAAGGGAATATGACCGCCGACAGCAGCAATGTGCTTCCCAGCGAAACCATGCGTATGGCCATCGTGGTCATCGCCGTGGTGCCCATCATGTTCTCCTATCCCTTCTTCCAGAAGTACTTCATCTCCGGCCTGACCATCGGCGCGGTGAAGGGATGAAGCGCCGATGGTCGCCTGTGGCGACATCAAATCGGCGGTGAAATCAGCCGAAACAAGCGATCTGCCCATGAAGGGCAGTCGCGCCGATTGAGGCTGCGGACAGATTGATCCCATCGTATTTGTGCGGCAGATGCCGCATCAAATAAAATAAAAAAGGAGGAACCCAAGCATGAAGAAAATCCTTGCCCTGATTCTGGCGGCTGTGATGATGCTGAGCATGTGCTCATTCGCGGCTGCGGAAGAACCCGTGAAGCTGGTTTGGTGGATGGGCTGCACCAGTGAAGCCCCCATTGACTGGCCCGAAGTAGAAGAAGCGCTGAATGCGTACAGCGCTGAGAAGATCGGCGTGACCTGTGAATTCAAGTACATGACCTCCGATCAGATCTCGCGCGCCATGGAGACCGGCGAATACTTCGACATCTGCTTCACCTGCGACTGGTACAACGATTATGCCACCAATGTGGGCAACGGCATGTTCCTGGATATCGCGGAGAAGCTGAACGATTATCCTGCCCTGAAGGATTCTGTCATTCCCGCTGCCTGGGAAGCCATGGATACTGAAGGCCATATCTATGCCATCCCCCACATGAAGGATATCGGCATGGAGATCTTCTGGATCCTGGACAGCGACTACTTCCTGGATGAAAAGGGATTGGAAAAGGATCTGTACATCACCTTTGACGGCATCGAGCCCTACTTCGAGATGTACAAGAAAGACCATCCCGATGATTATCCCTTCAGTATGTCCAAGAGTGGCTTGACCTCCTGGGAAAACTGCACGGCTGACTGGATCAGCGAAGAATATCTGATTGGCCTTGACTGGGATGCTCAGGGTACTGAGGAAGCCACCAAAGTCAAGAGCGCGCTGGATATCCCCAAGTGGGTGAATCGACTCAAGACCCTGCGCAGCTGGCATGAGAAGGGCTACATCCATCCCGATGCCGCCGTTATGGAATCCACTGACCGCTGGGCTGGCGTGGTCGCGTCCGGCCAGGGCTGGTTTGGCGCTGAAACCGTGTGGGCAAATGCTGCCAAGGAACCTGTCTACATCTCCCGCTTTGAAGGCCCCTACATGAACACCTATTCCATTCGTGGTTCCATGACCGCTGTGAGCAGCTTCACCGAGCATGCTGACGAAGCTCTGAAGCTGATCCAGTTGATGAACACCGACGAATGGTATCGTACCACCGCCCGTTATGGCATCGAAGGCAAACACTACAACATGGTGGATGGCACCGCCGTCAAGACCCAGGCGGGCTCCGACAACATGAGCCTGTGGGCTTACACGCAGGGCCACTACACGGTAGGCCCCGTGGAAGCTTCTCCCTTCCCCGAAGTCCCCGCTGATCCCGATCAGTGGACGAAAGTGTTTGAGGGCTATGCCGATGCTACCGTTTCCGCGGTCATGGGCTTCACCGTCAATCTGGACAACGTGATGAATGAGTGCCTGGCTATCTCCAGCATCTGGCAGGAGTACAAGGCTGAACTGATCACTGGCACCTCTGATCCCGACGTGGTACTGCCCGAAGTGCGTGCCCGTATGGAAGAAGCTGGCTTGCAGAAAGTGATCGATGACGTCCAGGCTCAGATTGATGCTTTTCTGGCCAAATAAGCTGAACAACCAACAGTAATCCTTGGGCCCGTTTCCCCGCGGAAACGGGCCCTTTTCCAAGGATGGTAAATCAATGAAAAGCATTTTATCCGGCCTGGACAGCCTGGAAATGGCTGACCCGATTTTGAAGGGAAAGCGCGTCGGCCTGATGACCAATCAGACGGGCATTGACCGGCAGTTCCGCAGCGGGATTGACTTGCTTCATGCCAGGTATCGTTTGACTGCCCTGTTCGCCGTGGAGCATGGCATCCGGGGGGATGTGCAGGCGGGGGAGCATTACGAAACCCGGCCCGATCCGGTGACGGGTGTGCCGGTGTGGGCGGTGTACGGCAACACCCACCGGCTCACAAAAGAAATGCTGGACACCTTCGACGTGTTCTGCTTCGACATGCAGGACGTGGGGGCGCGGTTCTATACGTATCTTTACGCCCTGTCCTTCGCCATGGAGGAGTGCGCCAAAGCGGGAAAGCCCGTCGTCGTGCTTGACCGCTTGAATCCGCTGGGTGGGGAGCAGTTAGAAGGAACGGTGCTGGACACGCGGTTTTCCTCCTATGTGGGGATGTATCCATTGCCGACCCGCTATGGCCTGACCATGGGGGAATACGCGCTGTGGGTCAAAGACCATTTGAAGCTTGACCTGGATTTGACCGTTATTCCGCTGGCGGGCTGGAAGCGGGAAGACTACCTGGACGCGCTGGACGTTCCCTGGGTGGCCCCTTCGCCCAACTGCGCCACCTTTCACGCCGCACTGGCTTACATCGGAACCTGCGTGTTCGAGGGCACCAACGTGTCGGAGGGCCGGGGCACGACCCTGCCCTTTGAGTATATCGGCGCACCATGGATCGACGCGCGAGCGCTGGAAAAACGCATGGAAAAACGCAATCTGCCGGGCCTGTATTTTCGCGCCGCGTATTTCACACCCGCCTTTTCAAAGCACGCGGGTCAACCCTGCGCCGGGGTACAGGTGCATATCACTGACCGGCACAGCGCGAACGTGATCGAAGGCGCGCTGACGCTGCTGGACGAAATGCGCGCCTTGTATCCTGACCGGTTGGAATGGGTGTCCAACACGCCGGGAAGCTATTTTATCGATAAGCTGCTGGGCACGGACAGCTACCGATTGGGGCAGCACGACGCGCACAGCCTCCTAAAAGCCCACGCTCCCGCGCGGGAAGCATTTCTGGAACAACGCAGACCTTTCCTGCTGTATGAATAAGGAGAAAACACCATGACCGAAGAAATGAGAATCAAGATCGGACAGCGCCTGGTCGTCGGATTCGACGGGCTTACGGTGCCGCCGGAGTATGTGGAACTGGTAAAAAAATACAAGGTTGGCAACGCGCTGCTGTTCCGCCGCAACGTGAAAAGCTATGAGCAGCTCAAAACACTTTGCGCCTCCCTGCGGGAGCTGATTTTGAAGGAAACGGGCATTGAACCCTTCATCATGATCGACGAGGAATGCGGCAGCGTGTCCCGCCTGGCTGGCATCGCCGCCGAGACGCCATCCGCGATGGCTATTGGCGAAACGGGTGATGCGGAAAACGCCCGGACTGTTGGCCGCCTGATCGGCCAGGAACTTCGAGCTGTTGGGATCAACTTCAATCTGGCTCCAGTAATGGACTGTCTGACCAATCCCGCCGCCCCGAATGGCAATCGCTGCTTTTCAAGCAAGCCGGAAAAAGTAGCGGAATACGGTGTAGCTTATATTCAGGGTTTGCAGGAAACAGGCGTGTTCGCCTGCGCGAAGCACTTCTTTGGTGTGGGCGATTCATCGGTGGACTCCCACCTGGGCCTGCCCGTCCTAAACAAAACCGCTGATGAAATCGAGCGCTGCGAGCTGGTCAGTTTTCGGGCGGCAATAAAATCAGGTGTCCGGGGCGTTATGTCCGCGCATCTGGTGTGCCCCGCATTTGAACCGGAGCGCATTCCCGGCACCGTGTCCCGCAAAATCATGACCGGTCTGCTCCGGGATAAGCTGGGATTTGAGGGCATTAGCCTGACCGACGGAATGGAAATGAACGCGGTGATGGATTTATACGGCGTCGAGGAGGGCACCCGCCGCGCGCTGGCCGCAGGCGTGGATATCGCGCTCATCTGCCACTCCGAGGAGCAGGCGGCTTCCGCCAGCGACCACATTTATCAGGCCATCGAAAACGGCCAGATGAATTTGGAGGAAATCGACGCTCGGTTTGCCCATATCGTGGAAATCAAAAAAGCCCTGCCGCTTCCGGAGGGCAGCGCGGGCGAGTTCGGCAGCGCGGAGCAGAGAGCGCTGGCCGACAGTATCATGCGCAAAGCGGTGAAGGTGGTCCACGCGCCGAACGATCAACCTCTTCCCGTATTGGACGAAAACACCGTATTCCTGGGCGTGCCCGCCAGAGCCGCTTCCTTTGCCAGCGACGAAGTGCCGCTCGATTCGGCGGCGGTCTGCGCGGAAGCGTTGCGCGGCAGACACATTGGCCTGGAAGAGGCTTTGCCCGCCGGAACGAAAACCGCCATAGTGTTCCTGAACAGGCACCCGGACAACGGCAAGGGGATTCAGGCTGCCCGCCGTTTGGCGGAAGCGGGCGTTCAGGTGATCGCCGTGAACATGAACGTGCCCCTTTACGCCGAGGGACTGCCGGAGAGCATCTGGCAAATCGCCGCCTGGCAGTATGACGAAATCGCCCTGAAGGCCGTGGTCGCGCTGCTGAAAAAGGAATAATTGGAGGAAGAGAATGAACTATCAGGATCTGGAAGCCCGTTATGAAGCGCTGGTGCGGGAGAAAAATGCGGTCAATCCGAATTTCTACAACGGCATTTACGAGCGCTGGCAGCGGCCTGTGCTCACCCGGCAGCATATCCCGCCCTTCTGGATGTACGACCCGAACCCGGAAACAAACCCGTACATGATGCAGCGCCTGGGTGTGAACGCAGTGTTCAACAGCGGAGCGATGATGCTTGACGGAAAATTTACGCTGGTCGCCCGGGTGGAGGGAAATGACCGCAAGAGCTTTTTCGCCGTGGCGCAGAGCGATTCTGGCGTGGACGGCTTCCGCTTCTGGGATGAGCCGGTTCTTCTGCCCGATACATGCCCCGAGGAAACCAACGTGTACGATATGCGGCTGACGCAGCACGAGGACGGCTGGATTTACGGTGTGTTCTGCTCGGAGAGTAAGGACAGAACCGTCAGCGACCTGTCCGCCGCCGTCGCTGCCGCGGGCATCGTGCGCACGAAAGACCTGAAAACCTGGGAACGCCTGCCGAACCTGGTCACGCTCAATTCGCCGCAGCAGCGGAACGTGTGCCTGCATCCCGAGTTCGTGAACGGACAGTACGCTTTCTACACCCGCCCCATGGATGATTTCATTGAGACCGGCTCCGGCGGCGGCATCGGTTTCGGTCTGTGCCCGGACATCACCCACGCCGTGATCGACGGGGAAAAGATGACCTCCGTGCGCAAGTACCACACCATCACCGAAAGCAAGAACGGGGCGGGCGCCGTGCCCATCAAAACGGACAGGGGATGGATCCACATCGCTCACGGCGTGCGCAACACGGCGGCGGGGCTACGATATGTTATTTACGCCTTCGCCACCGCGCTGGACGATCCTTCTCGGATCGTCGCCGAGCCGGGCGGCTTCCTCATCGCGCCGCTTGGCCGCGAGCGCGTGGGCGACGTGAGCAACGTCGTGTTTACCAACGGAGCGATCGTTGGTCCGGACGGGCGGGTGTATATCTATTACGCTTCCAGCGACACCCGGCTTCATGTTGCCACGACCGATCTGGAACGCTTAAAAGATTATGTGTTCAACACGCCCGCCGATCCGCTCCGCAGCGTGGATTGCGTGAAGCAGCGGGTTGATTTCATTCGGAAAAACCTGGCATACCTGAACCGGAAATAAGATCGAAGGCCGTTCATCTTGCCAGCGCGTAGGTACATTCATCGCCTTTTTTGTCGCCTGGGCGCTTGGCGGGGCGGGCTTCCGGTACGATTTCGCGCAGCGTCATTCCCAGACGCTCCATCACATTGCGGGATGTCTGGTTCCGGCTGTCGCAGTGGGCGATCACGGAATCAGCCCCCATTTTGTCAAAGGCGACGCGAATCAGTTCTCTCCCCGCTTCGGTGGCATAACCTTTTCCGCGGTATTCAGGGAGGATGATCCAACCGAGCTCGGCGGTTCCTGGCTCGTCTTTCACCCATTCCACGCTGCCGATGCCGACTGCTGCTCCCGTTTCTTTCTGGATGAGGCAGAATTCCCAAGCCCGGACGGGCGTTTCTTCCCACCTTCCCACGGCGTATTTCAGATACCTTTCGGCGTCCGATTCGGGCGTAGAACCGACGCGGCCCCAGAAATACAGGTATTCCGTAGTGCCGGGGTCAGAGGAAATGCGCAGAACCATCTGATAATCCGTTTTCGCGATGGGACGCAGCATCAGCCGCTCCGTTTCCAGACGGTGAAATTCTTCGTGTTTGCTTGACATAAAAACTCCATGTGCTAAAAAAGGGCTGCTTCTCCAACATGTGGGAAAGCAGCCCTTTTGCTTGTCCGTTACTGGGCGACGGTCTCGGTGGGATGCACGGAAACCTGTTTCTTGAACTTGCCCTTGCGCTCGAACTTCATCACGCCGTCCGCCTTGGCGAACAGGGTGTCGTCCTTGCCGATGCCAACGTTCAGGCCGGGCAGGATCTTGGTGCCGCGCTGACGCACGAGGATGTTGCCGGCGAGCACGAACTGGCCGTCAGCCCGCTTCGGGCCCAGGCGCTTGCTTTCGCTGTCGCGGCCGTTCCGGGTGGAACCCATACCTTTTTTATGGGCGAAAAGCTGAAGATTGAGCTTCAACATGATTGTTACCTCCATATTCACAATTCGTTGAGAAGAATATACCGGGAATATTCCTCCGCCAGATCGCGCAGTCCCTGGCGCATGGTTTGCAGGATCACCTGGGCGTCGTGCCCGCTGCCGATGGGAAGAGCAAGGAGCATGTACCCCTCGCTTGCCTTCACCATGGGCTTCACCCCCGCCACGGTTTCCAATGCGTTTGCGCATGTGGTGGTGAGGATGGATACGGCGGCGCAGACGATATCCTGTCCCGCTTCGGCGTATCCGGCGTGGCCTTTGACCTCAAAGCCGGTGATGCATCCGCCCTGGGAATGCAGCGCTACGCGGATCATATCCTCAGCCGTTGATGCCGGTGATTTCCACCTGGGTGAAGGGCTGACGATGGCCAGCCTTGCGGCGATAGTTCTTCTTGCTCTTGTACTTGAGGATGATGATCTTTTCACCCTTGCCATGGCGAACGATCTTGCCGGTCACGCTGGCGCCGGTCAGGTAGGGATTGCCAACCTCAATGGTTTCGCCGGAGAGCATCATCACGGGGAAGGTCACCACTTCGCCCACTTCGTTGTCCAGCTTTTCGATGTAGATGGTGTCGCCCTCGGACACCCGATACTGTTTGCCGCCAGTCGCAATAATCGCGTACATTACAGCAGCACCTCCTATTATTTCTCGCCGGGCTTCCACGGAGGGAAAGGAGACATTTTTCAGCCATGGGGCAGCGCGGACGCGCGTTTAACAAGCCCCTCCCGAGCGGATTACCGAAGAAGTATAGCATGAAAGGGAAGAAATGTCAACCGGTTTTTCCCGAAAAAAATGGAAATTATGGGCCTGAAACGGTTGACAAACCAAGAAAAACCGATGTACAATACCTTGTTGGTTTTTGAACCGACTGGAGGGAGAAGACAGATTTTTATGATTCGGAACGATATCCGCAATATCGCTATTATCGCCCACGTTGACCATGGCAAGACCACTCTGGTGGACCAGATGCTGCGTCAGGGCGGCGTTTTCCGGCAGAATCAGCAGGTGGCCGAGCGCGTGATGGACAGTAATGACCTGGAGCGCGAGCGCGGCATCACCATCCTGGCCAAAAACACTGCTGTGCATTACGGGAGCGCGAAGATCAACATCGTGGACACCCCCGGCCACGCCGACTTCGGCGGCGAGGTGGAACGCGTGCTCAAGATGGTGGACGGCGTGCTGCTGCTGGTGGACAGCTTTGAAGGCCCCATGCCCCAGACCCGGTTCGTGCTGCAAAAGGCTTTGGGATTGAAGCTGCCTGTATTGCTTGTAATTAATAAGGTGGACCGCCCGGACGCCCGCTGCGAGGAAGTGGTGGACGAACTGGTAGATCTGCTGATCGAATTGGACGCCGACCCCGCGACGCTCGACCGGCCGATTATTTACGCTTCCGCCCGAACGGGGACCGCCACGCTGGATTTGGCTCAGCCCGGCACCGATCTGCGCCCGCTGTTCGACTGCATCATGAAATATATTCCCGCCCCCGAGGGCGACCCTGACGGCCCCGCGCAGGTGCTGATTTCCACCATCGACTATAATGATTACGTGGGCCGCATCGGCATTGGCCGCATCAACCGCGGCACGCTCAGGGACAACATGATGGTCGTGCGCTGCAACGCCCAGAGCGAGCAGGTATCCGCACCCTGGCGGCTGACCGGCTTGTCCCTGTACGACGGCTTAAAGCGCGTGCCCGCCGAAGAAGTGAGCATGGGCGACATCGTTGCGCTGACCGGCCTCAGTGATATCTCCATCGGCGACACGGTCTGCGACCCTGAAACCCCAGAAGCGCTGCCCTTTGTCGCCATCACCGAACCCACCGTGACCATGACCTTTTCCGTAAACGATTCCCCGTTCGCGGGCCGGGAAGGAACCTACGTCACCAGCCGCCATCTCCGCGCCAGGCTGTACAGGGAGATTGAAACGGACGTGTCCCTGCGCGTCAGGGACGGCGAAACGCCCGACCAGTTCGAGGTGTGGGGGAGAGGCGAACTGCACCTTTCCATCCTCATCGAAACCATGCGGCGCGAGGGCTATGAGTTCCAGGTGAGCAAGCCCGAGGTCATTTACCGCTACGAGGACGGACGCAAGCAGGAACCCGTGGAGCGCATGGTGGCGGACGTGCCCCAGGCGTATGCCGGGGCCGTGATCGAAAAGATCGGACGGCGGCGCGGCACACTGGAATCCATGGGCGGCGGCGACCGGGTGCGCCTGGAATTCCTGGTACCGTCCCGCGGGCTGTTCGGCTACCGCTCCGAGTTCATGACCGACACACGCGGCGAGGGCATCATGAGCGCCGTGTTCGACCATTACGAGGATTACAAGGGCGATATTCCCCACCGCAATGTCGGCGCGCTGATCTGCTATGAAACCGGCGAAACCACGCAGTACGCCCTGTACAACGTCCAGGACCGCGGCACCCTGTTCATCGGCAGCCAGGTGCCCGTGTACGGCGGCATGATCTGCGGCGCGTCCAGCCGTCCCGGAGACATTGTGGTGAACGTTTGCAAGGCCAAGCACGTTACTAACATGCGCAACGCCTCCGCTTCGGAGGACAGCCTGCGCCTGGTCTCCATCCACCCGCTGACGCTGGAGGAGTGCCTGGAGTTCATCGACGACGACGAGCTGCTGGAAATCACGCCCAAGTCCCTGCGCATGCGCAAGCGCACCCTGAGCCACGAGCTGCGCGCCAAGGCCGCCGCCCGGGCCAAGCAATAAATATTTTATCTGGGGGAAACCATTCTTTGGCGGCCAAAGAATGGTTTCCCCCAGACCCCTTTCCAAGAAAGCCATCAAGGAAAACAAAAACAGTTTCTTGATTCTTTCAGCAAATATCTTTATCTTATTTACAGCCTTTCTCGGAAGAGGTCTGGGGGAACCGCTCTTTGGGCTCCAAAGAGCGGTTCCCCCAGAATAAAAAGAAAAAATAGGTGTTGACACAGTGATACTATTGTGATATCATAATTCACGGCTTATCAAAGAGCCTGTGCCAAAGACAGCAGGTGCGCGAAAGTGCGTAAAGGGTTCGTCCCGCCGGCCGAGGCGCAAAGGAAAGTGATTTTGTTTTGCTCTCCCTTGCGTTCTGGCGCAAGGGTTTTCTTTTACTCTGAGCCATTGAGGAGGTGTAACAGAAAAGTGAGCAAGAATCGTGATATGAAAGTCGAGAAAGTAGCCGAGATCGTGGAGCGGCTCAAGAACGCCGAATCCGTGACCCTGGTGAGCTACACCGGCCTGACCGTGGAACAGGACACCAACCTGCGCCGCAGCTGCCGTGAAAACGACGTGGACTACTGCGTGCTGAAGAACCGTCTGTTCAAGCTGGCGGTGCAGCAGCTGGGCATCGAAGGTCTGGACGACCTGCTGAACGGGCCCAACGCCTTCGTATTCAGCAAGAAGGATCCCGTGTCCGGCCCCAAGGCCGTGGCGCAGTTCATCGAGAAGAACAAGCTGGAATCCCTCAAGATCACCGGCGGTATCTTCGAGAACAAGGCTGCCGACGAAGCGACGATGACCAAGCTGTCCAAGATGCCCGGCAGGGACGAGCTCATGGCGACCCTGGTTGGCTGCCTGATGAGCCCCATGTCTTCCCTGGTGGCCGTCCTCAGCGAAATCGCCGAAAAGAAGGAAGCCGCCTAACAGGCAAAGCGGCCTGAGCGCCGCGTAAAAAATCAACAATACCAATCGACCGCAAAATAAATGGAGGAAGAAAAAATGTCCGCTCAGGAAATCATCGAAGCCATTGAGAAAATGTCTCTCATGGAAGTCAACGAACTGGTTGAAGCTCTGAAAGAAAAATTCGGCGTGACCGGCGCTATCGCCGTGGCCGGCGGTGCTCCCGCTGGTGATGCCGCTGCCGCCGCTGCCGCTCAGCAGACCGAATTCGACGCCGTGCTGGTGGATGCCGGCTCCGAAAAGATCAAGGTCATCAAGGCTGTCCGCGAAATCGTCAGCGGCCTGGGCCTGAAGGAAGCCAAGGAATTCGTCGAGAACCTGCCCAAGACCATCAAGGAAGGCGTTCCGAAGGAAGAAGCCGAAAAGGTCAAGGCCATGTTCGCCGAAGTCGGCGCCAAGGTCGAAGTCAAGTAATTGCTTCATACAATCAAGACTGTCTCCGCGCGAGGCAGTCTTTTTGCTTGCTATTTTCGGAGGAAGATGGTATTATTTGAAAAAAGGCACTAATTGAAGTACCCTGACCGTGAATTAACGAATCATATATAGCAAACAGCGCTGCCCGCGGGCGGCGCTGTGTTAGTGAGCCGATATAACACAATGCTTGCAGATGAAAGCTCTGTCGCGGGCGGCTGCCGCCAAGTGCAGAGAACCGCAAGCTGCTTTATTACTGGAAACTTTTGAAATCTGAGCCTGAAAGATGCGCTCCGCTCACGCGGCTTCATCCAGCGCTTCCGCGGCGTCCAGCATCCATTCGATGTACAGCCCGTATCCGTGCGTGGGGTCGTCTACAAACACGTGGGTCACTCTGATGATACCAACACGGAAGGACGAGAAATTCTGGGGGAAACTGCTCTTTGGAGCCAAAGAGCAGTTTCCCCCAGGCCCCCTTCCGAGAAAACTGTAAATGGCTTTTGTGCATTACTCGTTCTAACTAAGCTATATGGCTTGAGTCTGCTGCTCAAACCGGGGAAGCTGGGGAAACAAGTCGATGACGATTTTCCCATCCGGGCCTTTCTGATACTCGATCCTGCGCAGGATGACTTTCAGCAGTTTATTCCGTTCCGCCGCCGTCATCTCTCCGTAGCTTTCCAGCAGCGCTTCCGTATTGGGAATCAGGGCGGACTGGGAAGCGTTGTTCTGTTCAAGCTGGGCAATGCTTCTTCTGATGGCCTCTTTTTTGCTTTCCGTTTCGGAAAGCGCTTCGTTCAGCTTTTCCCGCCGGGCTTTAAAGAAATCCAGCGTGTACAGTCCCTGTTCCACCAGATCACAGGCGTTGTCCAATTGTGATTGTATTCTTTTTATCTCCTGGTCCAGCTTTTCTATCTGCGCCTTTCCGTTTGCAATATCTTCGGCAAAGCCTGCGGTTTCGATTTTCACCCGGTAGCCGTCCAGCCATTGCCGGAGCGCTTCGATGATCACCTTTTCCACAAGGGCATAATCCGCCGAGGCATTATGGCAGACGCGCATGTTTACGCATCGTATTCTGACGCGGCCTTTTTGTGACGCCGCCATCGTCGTGCGCGCTACCCGCTTGCCGCAGCAGGCACAGTATATGAGTCCTGCGAAAGCGTTTTGCAGTTCGTGGTTGTCTTTCACCCGGACAGCAGGCTGTTTTCCAAATCGGATTTCCTGGGCGCGTTCGTAGGTTTCTTCGTCAATCAGCGCCGGGTGGAGTCCCTCAAACACCGTATATTCCGCCATGTTTTTCAGGTGCTTCACCCGCTTGACCACCTGGCCGTTCTCCACGCTTTTCAGCTGCCTGCAATACCCGCGCTTGATCTTTCCAATGTAGACCGGATTGGTGAGGATATTGGAAATGGTGGCGTAGGTCCACAGATCGCCGTGACGCGTGGGAATCGAAGCATCGTTCAGGATATTGGCGATTTTTTTGGTGCCTTCCTGTTGAAGAAACAGATCGAAGATTTTCTGCACGACCGGTCCTTCCTCCGGGTCAGGCTCCAGGGTGTAGCCTTTTTCATTTTTCAGCTTCACGCGCCGGTATCCGTATGGCGCGATACTGCCCAGGTATTTTCCTTCGGATGCGCTGCTTTCCCGGCCGCGTATCAGGCGGCGGTTGATGGTTTTGTATTCGCGCCTGCTCATGAACAGGCCGAACTCAAAATACTCCTCGTCGAATTCGTTGCTCGGGTCGTACACCTTGGCGGGTGTGATGATCTTTGTTTCCGAAAATTGAAATACCTGGCTGATATACGCCTGATCGGCGCTGTTGCCGCGCGCGAGACGCTCCAGATCCACCACCAGAACGCCTGTGTACAGACCCGCGTTCACCTCAGCCAGCAGTTGCTGTACCATAGGCCGGGCTGCGATGGATTCGCCGGAAACGACTTCGTGATAGGTTTTCGCAATATGGTATCCTCTTTCCTTCGCCAGCCTGTCCAGGATGGCTTCGTGACGCTTCAGTGTTTCCTCCACACTCAGTTCCGTATAGTCACGGTCGAAGCGCGATTTGCGAAGATACTTCGCATATTGCTCCATGCAGAACCTCCTTTCCGGCTATATCATAAGAAATATCCTCAATATTGTCAATGATTTACCCAGTGAATGGAAGCATTTTCAGATAATACAGGAACCTCAGCGAAAATGCGGCGCTGATAAGCCTCAGATACGATCCGGCTGACTTCCGCCATGGCCTGCCGCGTTTCTTTTCTATATAATTCATCACGAATCCGAACGGTCGCTATTTCGTTTTTTACTTCCGCAATCACCATACATTCACCTTCTCACGATAGATTTGATTCTATTGTTTGCGAAGAAAGCGTTTATATACTTTTTTATCTGCTTTCCTTTACGGATTCTATAAATGTAATGCCAACAGCGGCTTGATTCAGGCCGTTCGGCTTTGCTCTAATTCGTAATAAGGCAGAAAAAACCTGCCATTTCATCGCTAAATGGCAGGTGAAGAGGGGAGATGTGATCAGCGTTTCCGGTACTATGGTATCATTTGTCTATCCAATGCATGAAAAGGCAATCATATCTTTCGTGCGTTACGTTGTTTTTCTCGTTTACTTCCGCGTGATCCGTTTTGCTCCCGGCTTGATTGCCCGCTGAGGACAGACAAGGATGCACAGGTGGCAGCCCACGCAATTTTTGCCGTTTAACACCGGACGGCGTTTTTCATCCAGCTTGATCGCCTGATGCCCGCCATCCGCGCAGGAGATTTCACAGCGCCCGCAGCCAATGCAGCGTTCCCGGATGAAATGCGGGAAAACCACGGTATCCCGCTCCAGCACGTCGGTGGTACCGCTCAGGCTATCCAGACCCAGGCCCATGGCCTCTTTCACGCTGGAAAAACCCTTTTCAGCCAGATACAGGTTCAGGCCCGCTTTCAGATCGTCGATGATCCGGTAACCGTACTGCATCACGGCGGTCGTCACCTGAATGGAACCGCCGCCCAGCAGGATGAATTCCAGGGCATCCATCCAGGTTTCCACGCCGCCCATGGCGGAGAGGTGCATTCCCTTCAAATGCGGGTTCTGGGCCAGCTCCGCGATGAAATGCAGGGCAATGGGCTTGACCGCGTTGCCGCTGTACCCGCCCACGGCGCTCTGGCCGCGCACGGCGGGGGCTGAAACATAGGTGTGCGGGTTCACGCCCACGATAGATTTGATGGTGTTGATGGCGGCGAGGCCGTCCGCGCCGCCTCGCTTAGCCGCTTCCGCCGCCGGGGACATATTCGCCACGTTGGGGGTCAGCTTCGCCAGCACGGGGATATGGCAGGCTTGCTTCGCCGCGCGGGTGAAGCGCTCCACCAATTCAGGCACCTGGCCGATGTCGCTGCCAAGGCCCCCTTCCGCCATGTTGGGGCAGGAGAAATTGAGTTCGATAGCGTCCGCACCGTTTTCCTCGCACAGTTTTGCCAGCTCGCCCCACTCCGCTTCGTTTTGGCCCATAATGGAGGCCAGGATGAATTTGGTGGGATAGTTGGCTTTCAGTTTGCGGAAAGTTTCCATGTTTTCCGCCGCGCTGTGGTCGGATAGCTGTTCAATGTTCTTGAAGCCGATGATGCTGCCGTCACTGCCTGAAATGGCGGAAAACCGGGGCGAGGCTTCGTGGATGTCCAGGGTGCAGATGGTCTTGAAGCACGCCCCCGCCCAGCCCGCTTCAAAGGCGCGGGCGCACATATCGTAGGTGCTGGCGATCACGGAGGAGGAAAGCAGGAAGGGATTTTCCATCGGGATGCCGCACAGGTCGCATTTGAGCCTTTCTTCATTTTCTGGAATCGGCGTTTCGCATTCCGGCTTCACCTGGTAATACAGGCGGTTAATCACATCCCGGATGGGCACCTCTCCCGCCCGGACGCAGGCCCGTTCGCAGGGCGCAGGGCAGGTGATGCAAGGATTCACATCCGGCAGCCTCTGGGCGGCACATTGCTCGTTCTGAAACCACACGCTGCGCAGCAAACCGGCGGGTTTCAGTTTTTCGCAAACCGCGTCGCAGGGCGCGTTCTGACACAGGGCGCAGCGGATCATATCTGTTCTGAGAATGCTCGGTTCAATGGGAATCATACGCTCACTCCTTTTCATCCCCGTGCAGCGGCGGGAGCTCGTGAATATCATAGGTCTCATAATAGATTTCAAACGCCGTTTCCACATCGCCGGACAGCTCGATCAGCGCGCCGGCCTGGAACATGGCGGACAGCGTACCGCTGGGAGCGTGCCAGGCGGCGTTGCTGACGACTGTGACCGGGCTGTCCCGGAGAATGGCCTCCGCGCCAAAGAGCAGCGTGCCGGTAGCGATATGATAATCGCTGGAAATGATCGCGACCTGAGTCACCTGAGGCCAGTGCTCTTCCAGCAAATCAAAGGTGAAGATGGCGTTCTGCGCTGTGGTGATAGATTGATCCTCCACCAGGATGCGGGAAGGATCAACGCCGTTTTCCTGGAGCCATTCCGCCATTTTCCCCGCCTCCGTGGCGGTGGGATTGTTCGCCGCGGTGCCCCCGCCTGTACAGACGATGCGGGCCTGAGGGTACTTTTCCGAAGCCGCCAGCAGCACCTTCAGCCGTTCGATCAGTTCGTCCCGCATGGTCCCGTCCGGATTCAGCTGAAAGCCCAGCGCAACCAGACAGAGCGTATCATCAATAGGCAGATTGTCCGGGAGTGCTTCGTTCACCGAAACAGGCGCTTCCCAGAGATCCAGGATACGGTTCCATTTTTCCCCCAGTGCGGGATCGGCTGTTGCAAGCTCCTCCATTGCCTGCGCGTCCCGTTCCGCGTAAGCTGCCCAGGAAATCACCAGCCGCTCGATAAGCGCCTGGGAGCGAGCCTTCTCCTCCGCCAATCCGGTCACGCAAGCGAAAATCAGCAGCAATGCGGCGCAGACGCCGCACATCGCGCAGCGGATCAAAGCTTTACTGATGAAGATATGTGCTGTTTGGATCATGTGTATACCTCCTTTTTTTTCTGTGTAAGTTCAGTTCATATGCTTGTTTCATCCGCGATGGCTGTCACCTGGGAGATACTTTCAACGTTGCAGGCAGCGTCATTTCCTTCAAGACACGTCGCCTTCCTTTGCTTGTACTCCCTTATATTCCAGGCACAGCATGGTCAGGTCGTCGAATTGCTCGGCTCCGCGGACGAAAGCATCCACCGCCCGGCGCATGTTTTTCAGCAAGTCCTGCGGGGCGGCGTCCGGTCGTTCATTCAGCGCCGCAAGCATCCGCTCCGTGCCGAACATCTCTTGTTCAGGGTTGATCGCCTCCGGCACGCCGTCCGTATAGACAAACAGTTTGTCTCCCGGCTCCAGCTGAATCTCATATTCCTTGTACGTAAACCCTTCCAACCCACCCAGGACGAATCCGTGTTTGTCCTTATACAGCGCAAAGCAGCCGTCCTTTCGCTTGAGGACGGGGTATTCATGGCCCGCGTTGGCGCAGGTGAGCCTGCCGGTTGACAGTTCCAGGATGCCGACCCACACCGTCACAAACATCCGCGCTTCATTGTTGGAGCAGATGGCCTCGTTGGTTTTGGTCAGGATTTCCGCTGGCGACCCGCCCAGCATAGCCACGCTTTGCAGGATGATTTTTGAAGCCATCATGAACAATGCAGCCGGGACGCCTTTGCCCGATACGTCCGCTATTACCAGGCCCAGATGGTCGTCGTCGATGAGGAAATAATCGTAGAAATCGCCGCCCACTTCCTTGGCGGGGTCCATGCTGGCATAGAGATCAAAGTCCGTGCGGTCCGGGAAAGGCGGAAAGATATGCGGCAGCATGGCGGCCTGAATTTGTGTGGCAAGGGCCAATTCCGTTCCGATGCGTTCTTTTTCCGCGGTGATCCGGGTGAGCTGATTCTCGTGTTCCGTCAGGTCCCGTTCCATGTCCGCCATGATTTGGCCAAGGTTTTGCAGTTCATCCCCGGTATGAATGTTCAGCGTGGAAAAGTGATCCTGGCAGGCGCTTCCGCTCCGCTTGTCCTGAACATACGTGACGGCAGCGTTGGCGATGGCGTGAATGGGCTGTACCACCGTTTTTTTCATGCGCCTTGATACCAGCCAGGCGATCAGCGCGGTGGCAAGCGTCAGGCCGAAGCTGATCTGCAGTGCGTATTTCAGCATATTCCGAATGACGCTGTTGATAGATACGTCCACCAGCAAAAATTCGCAGATTTCGCCCGCTTCGTCCCGGATCGGATATCCAGCGGTGCACAGCCAGCCATAATTCGGGGCATTATCAATGTCATAGAGCATGCCTTCGCCGTTCCAGTTCAGGAATTTTTCCAATCCATGCTTTGTCACGCTCTCCCATTCGCCGGGAAACAGGGGATCATCTTGATCGGAATCTACAATGTAAACCAGCGCCTGGGTGTCTCGGTCATACATGCCGAGATACACATAATCCACTTCGTTCACGAAATTGCGCAGCATGTGCACCAGCACATCGTAAGCTCCGCCCTTTTTCGTCACGCTCTCCAGGCCGGAAAAATGCTGACGGTATTCCTCCGTGCCAACCTGGTTTCTCTCTTCTTCCGTCAGCCCCCTGTAGATGCCCATGATCTCTTTGGAGAGGCTGATGGAATCCGCGCCTTTCTGCGCGGAAACAGACGCCAGCTTCGCGGTTTCATATGCCCGTGTGATGTACTGATGGACGAGGGTATAGCCGTAGAAGCCCAAGCCGATGATGAGCGCGACCAACCCCAGCGCAACGGAGAAAAGCACCGTTGACTGTATGGTTTTGGCTGTCAGAGATTTTCTGTTCATGGCAGATCATCGCTCCTTTTTTCCGGCATACTGTTTCGCGCACTTATTCGACGATATTGCATTGATTGTTGTGATCGTCTGTTCAACGGACTCTCTGAACACTGTTTTCGACAAACCATCATGGTTTTCCTGCCGGAAGGAATCAAAATGAATTATTCCAGGAACTTATCCCGAAGCGCTTGAATTTCCACTTCCGTCACGCCTAACGCTTGGGTGATATAGCCCAAAGGCGAACCGTAGGTTTCAGTCATCCATTGGATGGCGTTTTCCATGAACTCGGGAAAAACCTGATCCATGGCCTTCATGTACGCATCCAGTTCATCTTCCCCGATGCCGTTTTCGATCAGGTATTCCCGTTCCTCGGCGATCAGGGCCGCGTTGTATTCATTGGTCAAAAGGAAATCCTGCATGACGGTTTCCTCATCCGCACCTAAGGCAAACAGAATCAGCATAGACCCGCAGCCCGTTCGATCCTTGCCTTGGGAGCAGTGAAACAGGAGAGCCCGGTCTTCGGGCAGGGTCAGCAGCGCCTGGAAAAAGCGGCTGTACCCGGCCTTGCCTACGTCGGAGGAAAGGAAGTCCACATACATCTGATCGGTGAATCCACCGTATTTCTGGAACAGGCGGAGCTGGGTGATCTTATCTATTTCAATGCCTTGCTCCTCCAGGACCGCGATTTCGGCTTCCAGTTCTTCCGAAAGGCCCGTGCTTTCATCCAGGATATGGATATTCAGGTATTCCACGCCCTCCATCTCCGGATCAGGCGCGCTCTCTACCTCATTATCGCCCCGGAAATCCACATCCACAGCCAAATGATAGACCGAGAGCAGTCTTTCCATATCCTCCTCCGTGGCTTTTGCCAGCTTGGCAGTGCGCAGCAGTATGCCACGCTTTACCGTTTTGCCGTCTTCCGTTTTGTATCCGCCCAATTCACGGGCGTTACCTACGCCGGTGAGTAAAAGAGACTGGCTGTTTTCGGAAACCTCCGCCTTGCAGACGGCACAAAAGAGGAGAGTCAGACAAAGCGCAAGGATAAAGCTATGTTTCAGCATCTTTTTCATGATGGCGATGATCGTTCCGTTTTTCTTCATGGTGATTTCTTCTTTCTTTTTATTTGTTCTGGCTGATGGACGCTGCAGCCGCCCGGAAGAGGATGCTTTTATTTCCAAACCAACTTTTGCGTATTCATCTTTCGGCTCGCAAAGAGATAAGCAGCGAAAGCCAAGACCGCGCATCCTGCGCCGATTGGATAGCTGATACCGGCGCTCAGGCGGAAGCCCTCGGACGCCATGAGGATGTAGGTCGTGCTCACCGCAGTCATAAAGGCCGCGGGAAGGGCTGTGAGCAAGCTCGTTCCTTTGCCTGCATGGGTTTTCAGCAGATAGGCCGTGGCGACCCAAAGAGACACCATCGCCAGCGTCTGGTTGCTCCAGGAGAAGTAACGCCAGAGCACGTTGAAATCCAGCTGCGTCAACACTGCGCCTGCGCTCAGCAACGGCAGGGTGATAATGAGACGGTTACGGATCTGCTTTTGATTCAGTCCGGTGATTTCTGCCAGAATCAGGCGAGCGGAACGGAACGCCGTGTCCCCGGAGGTAATTGGGCAGGCGATCACGCCTACGATGGCAAGGATACCGCCCACCGGCCCCAGCATCCCGGTGGAAATATCATAGACCGCGCCAGACTGGCCCAGCTCGGAAAGCGCGTTTTGCAGACCGCCGGTGGCTCCGAAGAACGCCACGCCGCCCGCGGCCCACACCAGGGCAATCACGGATTCGGAGATCATCGCGCCATAGAACACCGTGCGGCCCACTTTTTCGGTCTTGATGCACTTCGCCACCATGGGCGACTGGGTGGCATGGAAACCGGAAATGGCCCCGCAGGCAACGGTGATGAACATGAACGGCCAGACGGGGAGCCCCTCGGGATGCAGGCTTTGCAGCGTGATTTCCGGCACGGTGTAGCCGCCGAAAATGACGCCGCCCAGGATGCCTGCCGCCATGATGATGAGTACAGCGCCGAATACCGGGTACAGTTTGCCAATGATCTTATCAATGGGCAAAAGCGTCGCTAAGAGATAATAAATGAGGATCACGACGATCCAGAAGGTGACGTTCAGGGCATCCGGCGTCAGCCTTGCCAGCAGCGCGGCGGGGGAGTTCACAAATACCGTGCCAGTCAGCAGCAGGAGCAGAACAGAAAACACGCGCATGACCCATTTCGCGCCTTTGCCCAGATAGATGCCGCTGAGCTCGGCGATGGACGCGCCGTCGTGCCGCTCGGAGATCATGCCGCACATGTAATCATGGACACCGCCCGCCAGCACGGAACCGAAGATGATCCAAAGGAACACCACCGGCCCGAAGCAGGCCCCCATCAGCGCGCCGAAGATCGGCCCGGTGCCCGCGATGTTGAGCAGCTGCACTAAAAACGCTTTCCAGGTAGGCAGCGGAATAAAGTCCACCCCGTCCTGCTTCGTATAGGCCGGGGTCTTCCGCTCATCTGGAGCGAACACTTTATCCACCAGCCCGCCGTAAACGAGATAGCCCGCGATCAGCACCGCGAAAGAGATCACCAAAGAAATCATTTCTTCACCCCTCTGCTGCTTACCGTTTTTCTCCCCGGATCGTCATGCCGCATTGTCTGCAGCACCCGTCTTTTCATGTCACGGTTCATTGAACGCAGATCGTGCCGCGCACGCAGTTATGGCTGCCATCCCCTGTCCATGCGGCGTCGGGGCTGATATGGCGGATCAGTATCCTACTGTATTCGTCTCCTTCCGCTATCGGGTTGAACGCCGATCCCAGCCATTCGACCACTGCCACTGCCTCCCGTTTTCGATCTGCGTATTCCATGGAAACGCTCAATTCCGCCGCGTTGATATCTTCGGTTCTGGCAATTTGAGCGAATATTTCCTCGATCAGCAGCCGCGTTTTCCGGGTGATGTCCGGAGACATCATGTTTCGATAAGCAAA
The DNA here is from genome assembly GCA_017509065.1 of Clostridia bacterium. The sequence continues at coordinate 66,559 of JAFWQM010000125.1, read as the reverse complement.
ATTTTCCAATTCTGTACTTAAGCCGATAAAATCCTTTCCGGATTCCCGGGCGTTCCAGCGGAAAACCTTCACGTTTTTCACAAACAGCCTGGTTTTTTCCCGCTGCGGATTTTCAAATATCCGGGAAGGACTTCCTTCTTCGTAAACGACGCCCTCGTCCAAATAGAAAACCCTGTTGGACACCTCTCTGGCAAAGTTCATTTCGTGGGTCACGATCAGCATGGTCACCCCGCCCTTGGCCAGGTTGCGGATCACGGCCAGCACCTCACCTACCATGGTGGGGTCCAGGGCGGAGGTGGGTTCGTCGAACAAAAGCACCTTGGGCTCCATGGCCATCGCCCGGGCAATGGCCGCCCGCTGCTGCTGCCCGCCGGACAATTCATGCGGAAGGCTCAGAACCCGATCCCCTAAGCCCACAGTCTTCAGCAGTCTGATGGCTGTGTCATACGCCTGCTGGCGGCTTCTGCCCAGCAGCTTGACCGGCCCCAGCATGATGTTTTCCGCTAAGGTTAAATGGCTGAACAGGTTAAAGGACTGAAACACCATCCCCATCTTTTTCCGCATTTCATTCAGGTCATATCCTGGCGCGGTAGTGTCCTCGCCGTCAAACCAGATTTTTCCCGCCGTAGGTTCCTCCAGCCGGTTCAGCAGATTCAGGAAGGTGCTTTTCCCCGTTCCGGAAGGGCCGATGATGGATATTACATCCCCCTGCTCAATTTCGCAGTTGAAATCCCGAACCGGAATCACATCCGGGGAAAACTCCTTCCGCAGGTGGTCCACTTTTGTCCATCAAAAAACAACTACAAAATAAAATATCTCTGTCTTTCAATATAAGAAGGCGTGCATCACAGCCTGCTGCGGTCGGTTCAGCTTTTCTTATGCGCCATCCAATCCAAATAAGCTTCCACCATGCTTGCCCAGGAATAGGCGTTCATATATTCGCCCCGGTAGCTTTTCACAGTTTCTTCATCCCCGGAGAAGAAACGGTACGCATCGCAGTCCAGTTTTTCCGGACGTATACGAAGGCCGCCCCGGTTCATTTCCAGAATATCTCCAGCGCCGCATTCATCCAGGGTCGTCCTCAGGCTGCGGATGATCACATCCATGTATTTCTGCCGCTGCCGTGTGTAGAGTTCATCCTCGAACAGAATGGCAAAAGCAGCGGCTCTCGTGATCGTTCCGCCCTGTCGATCGATGAGATAAGCCAGAAGCTCTTTTGATTTTGCCCGTGGAAACGAGACGGGCTTTCCATCCACCAGCAGGTCAAATTCCCCGAACGTACGGACCTGGAGCCGTGCTTGCGGCGCGGTCTTTGCATCTGCGAAAGCATAGCTGACTTCCTTCGCCAATTCTTCCAGCGACACCGGTTTCAGCAGGTATCCGGAAGGATGGACGGAAAACGCGTCGAAGGCGTATCCCTTATAGGCGGTCAGAAACAAAACAGCGGTCTGCGGTTGCATCTGCTTGATCCGGATAGCCAGTGCGATGCCGTCGATCTCCGGCATATTGATATCCAGAATCGCTAAATCCACCGGATGGTTTTTCACATAATCCAGCGCTTCCCGGGAACGGGTAAAGCCTTGTGCGTCATCGATTTGAGGCAGCTGCTTACATTGCATGACCGTGTATTTCATTGCGAACAATTCATCATCCACGCAGATTGCTTTCATGTCGTTTGCTCCTTTCCGCTTTCATGGGTGTTCATCGGAATGCGAATCGTAACGATCGTGCCCTTTCCGATTTCGCTCTCAACTTTCAGTGTTCCGCCGCACAATTGCTCCAGACGGCTTCGCACATTTTCAATGCCGATATGCGTTTCTCCCGGCGTTTTCCGCGCATCCGGGTCAAAACCAACCCCGTTGTCCCGAATCTCAACGACGTGGCAGGTTTCATCCATCCAGGCGGAAACGGTCACAATGCCTTCCTCACGGCCACGGACGCCGTGGCGGATGGCGTTTTCCACCAGCGGCTGGACGGACAGCGCGGGAATGACGAAATCTTCATCATCGATCCTGTATTCCATACGAATATGCGGGAAGCGCAGCATTTCAATATCCGCGTACAGTCGGGTGTGCTCCATTTCCTTGGGAAACGGGATCAGGTCCGGCTGCTCCATGGCGTCCAGATTCTGCCGTAGATACTTGCTGAATTTCTCCAGCGTCTGATCCGCCAGCGGCGGATTCATCGTGTACACAGCGCGGATCGTATTCAGGGTATTGAACAGGAAATGCGGCTGGATCTGCGTTTTCATCATCTGAATCCGCTGCTCGGCCCGCAGCCCGTCTTCATGCTCCCGCACAAACTGCAGATGAAGCCATATATAGTAGAAAACACAGCTGATGACAATGGCCATGGTCAGGAAGGAAACGGGCTGTTCATCGAATATCACGGTAAAATCCATGAGAACAGCCCCCGCGACCAGCGCCGTCACAAAGAAAGGAATCCAGGATTCCCGCATCGTTCGCAGCTGAAACTGCCGGATCGTCAGGATCAGCAGCCAGGCAAACAGCAAGGCGCTGACAACCGTACAGGTATGGTGCAAAGGACCGTCGATAAAATGGCCGCCCGATAGAATATCCGGCGAATATTTGAATGTGACGTCCGAGAAGAACGCTGACATATAAACAGCGGCGTTCACGCCGACCATCGCCCAGGCAAGGCGATACTTCCCGCCCGGCTTCACAATCGAAAGAAACATCGCCAGTATGGCCGGACGCACGGCATAGGCGAATACGCTGAGCGGCAGTCTCAGCGCATTGCTTCCTTTCATAGGCGCGATCTTGCATTCCACATAATTTTGAATCATCAGCCCAAAGACAAGGACAAGTATGACGATCATAGCCCGTTTACGCTCACGGCTCATATAGCTGTCCAGCCACACCACCAGCAGCAGAGCAAAAAGGATCACCGCAGTGGGAAGCACTGAAAGCTGATTCATGAAGCGTTTTAGAACCGGCATATCTTCCTTGTATGCTTCATCGGCCTGTTCGCTTGCAGATGACAGCGTGCCTTCGTTGGCGATGTCAGGGCTATCGGGAGCGCTGTTGCCAAATACAGGATCGCCGTGAATCGTCAGATATGCCTTCGGGTGGTTATAGATTCCGCCGCCTTCGCCCAGAGCCGTATTGCCCGTCACGCTCCCGCCCGTCAGGACCATCACGCCATAGTTGGCAATGCCCCCACCGGAATGCAGGGCGGTGTTGCCCGTCACGCATCCGCCTTCCATGATCAGTGTACCATGATTCTGAATGCCCCCGCCGTTGTTATGGTATCCGCCAGTGACAGTGCCCATGGCTTCGCCGCTGTCCATGAGAGTGAAAATCGCGCCTTCCTGGATGAAAAGAACGCATCCGTTATCTTTCCTGCGCTCTTTCAGATTTCGATCCAGCGTATAGCCGTTCAGATCCAGCGTGATTCTCTTGCCTGGAGCAATCGTAATCATGGCCTCTCCATCAAGCGCAGTCACATCTTCCGAGAGGGTGATCACATCACCCTCTTCCGCCTGATCAATCGCTTCCTGCAGCGCTTGCCAGGCGGATGTCTCCGCCCGCGCCTGTGACCCGGGAAAGGAAACAGCTATCAGTAAAACGGCCGCGAGACCGGAAAGCAAATATGTCGGAATAATATTGAGCAATGTGCTCACGATCATTCTACGTTTCATAAATCATACCGCTTATGCTTTTTTCAGCATGGAACGAGCAATCTCTTTGATCTCATGAACGGAGCCAACAGGTGTTTTCAATTGTTCAAAGATAATGTTCACCGTTCCATTCCTCCCGGCTGCAGTCACTTCCACATTGGAAAACGTTTACTATGCGAGAATTATACCATCAATCGTTTTATCTGTACAGATAGAACGGTTTATAATTCAAAAAGACGCGCTTGTTCGGCGCGCCTTTGGTTCATTGTTCGCAAAATCTTATGCGCTTTCAGTGGAGGAAACACTGATAGATGATTGCTCGTGGGCTTTTCGCGAGTGATATACCGTGTGTATATGACCCCGCAAAACCCTTTGTGTTCTAAGGGTTTCAGCGATTCGTGGGCATCATGAGGATGACCTGCACGTGGGTCACTGCGCCGATGATGCGTCCGTCCTGGATGATCGGGCTGCCGGACATACCCTGGACAATGCCGCCGGTGCTCTGCAGCAGGCGGGGATCGGTGACTTTCAGGATCATGCTCTTCTGGGAGGGCGCCATCTGGCGGCTGGCCTGGACGATCTCGACGGTATATTCCTTGATGCCTTCGCCGTCAATGGTGGAGAGGATCGTCGCCGGCCCGGTTTTCACTGTCTCCTGGAAGCCGATGGGCAGGCCGTCGGGATAGAGCGGGTTCACGTAAGGCGCGTCCAGTTCGCCGAAGACGCCAAGGTTCGTGTTTTCCTCGATGCTGCCCAGCACCACCTGATCGCGCAGGAAGCTGCCGCGCAGTTCGCCGGGCGCGCCTTTCTGCCCTTTCTTCACGTCCACAATGTCCGCTTTGAGCAAAGAGCCTTCCCGTACGGGCAGCAGCTTGCCGGTGTCACCGTCGTTGATGGCGTGGCCCAGCGCGCCATAGGTGCCGTTCTGGGGATTGTAATAAGATAAGGTGCCCACGCCCGCTGTGCTGTCCCGCACCCACGCGCCCATGCGGTACACGCCCGAAGCGGTGTCGAGCATGGGCTGGAGCGATACGGTACGCTTGCTGCCGTTACGCTCAAAGGTCAGCGAAAGCGGCAGGCCTTTGGAGGAGGAAACCAGTTCCACTAAATGCTGACTGCTGTTCACCGGTTCGCCGTTTACCATCTCGATGATATCCCCGGCCCGAAGCCCGGCGCTCTGCGCGGGGCTTTTTCCGGATACGTCCGATACTCCGATCACCAGCACGCCCTGCGTCGCTAAAGCCACGCCGACCGCTGCGCCGCCGGGCATGAGGTGCTGCTCGTCCCCGGCCTGCACCCGCATCCTCCCGATGGGGAAGAGGCCAAACAGGTTCACCGACACCTCCGCCTCTCCTTTTTCCTTTGCCGTGAGCGTGTTATTGTCCAGGTTCAGCCGCTCATCCGCGCTGCTCAGCACCGCCGCGCCAATATTCAGCGCGCAGGATTCGCCAACGTGTATCCGGAAAGTGGCCGGCAGGGCGCGCAGGGCCTGGGAGGTGGGGGAGAAAATCATCCATGCCGCCAGCACCGACATGAACGCTCCCGCGATTTTGCGAAACCATCCGATTCTTTTTGTCATGGTTTTCCCTCGCTTTGCAAGTTTCTCCTTTCAATATGCCTGGTTTTTCCGCAAATATGCTGGAAAAGCTCCGGCGATTTGGCGGCGCATGGAGAATCAGGAAAAAATGAGGTAGATTATCGCAATGTATAACGTTCGTATTTTCATGCCAAATAACGAATTGCTGTATTATATGGTAATTTTGTTACCGCTTTCATTGTTAAAAACACGAACATTCATTAAATTTGATAAAAAATAATTCAGAAATTATCTTGCGCATCCATGCGCGCCATGTTATAATATGCCATGCGCGGGCCTGACGTGATGGAATGATCGCGTGGCCTGCCCGGTCAAACCGAATGAAGGAGCCATGATTCATGAAGAAGGTTGGCATTATCATGGGCAGCGACAGTGACCTGCCCGTTGTGGAAAAAGCGGCGGACACGCTGCGTTCCCTGGGCGTACCCTTTGAAGCCCACGTATACTCCGCCCACCGCACGCCGGAGAAAGCGCGGGCTTTTGCAGTCAGCGCCGCGGACAACGATTTCGGCGTCCTCATCGCCGCGGCGGGCAAGGCGGCGCACCTGGCGGGGGCCATTGCCGCGAACACGGTGCTGCCCGTGATCGGCATTCCCATCAAATCCTCCACCCTCGACGGGCTGGACGCACTGCTCTCCACCGTGCAGTTGCCCTCCGGCATTCCGGTGGCGACTGTCGCTATTGACGGGGCCATCAACGCCGCGCTGCTCGCCGCGCAGATCATCGCCGTGGAGGACAAGGAACTGTCGGAAAAGCTCAAAGCTTTGCGGAAGGAAGCCAAAGATAAGGTTCTGGAGAAGGATCAAGCTGTTTCGGAAAAACTGCATTTTTGACGATGTGAATAGAGGAGGTTTCACCATGAATAAGACCGTCCAGATGTACGAAGGAAAAGCCAAGAAGGTTTTTGCTACCGACGATCCCGATTACTGTATCGTGTCCTACAAGGACGACGCCACCGCCTTCAACGGCCTGAAAAAGGGTACCATCATCGGCAAGGGCGTCATCAACAACCGCGTCACCAACCACCTCATGCGCCTGCTGGAAAAGAACGGCGTGCCCACTCACTACGTGGAAGAGCTGAACGACCGGGAAACGCTGGTGAAGAAAGTTTCCATCGTGCCCCTCGAAGTGATCGTGCGCAACATCGCGGCGGGCAGCCTGAGCAAACGCCTGGGTCTGCCGGAGGGCGTAAAGATGAAGCGCACCGTGCTGGAATACTGCTACAAAAACGACGACCTGGGCGACCCCATGGTAAACGAATACCACATCCTGGCCATGGAATGGGCAACCAAGGAAGAACTTGACCTGATCGCGTCTTATTCCTTGAAGGTAAATCAGGTTTTATCCGAATACCTCCGGGGAGCGAACATTGAACTGATCGACTTTAAACTGGAATTCGGCAAGACCCGCGACGGCCAGATCGTGCTGGCGGATGAAATCTCCCCCGATACCTGCCGTTTCTGGGACTCCACCACCCACGAAAAGCTGGACAAAGACCGCTTCCGCCGCGACCTGGGCGGCGTGGAAGACGCTTATCAGGAGATTATGCGGCGTCTGCTGGGAGAAAACGTATGAGTAACTTACATGAGGAATGCGGCGTGTTCGGGGTGCTGGCGAAGGAAAAGAGCGACGTGGCGTCCACGGCGTATTACGGTCTGTTCGCTTTGCAGCACCGGGGCCAGGAAAGCTGCGGCATCGTGGTGAACGACGACGGACTGTTCACCGCGCACAAGGACAATGGCTTGGTGAACGACGTGTTCACCCCGGACGAAATGGTGAAGCTGGGTCTGGGCGACATGGCGGTGGGACACGTGCGCTACGGCACCACGGGCTCATCCTCCCGGATGAACGCCCAGCCCATCGTGGTGAACCACGTCAAAGGCCCCATGGCGCTGTGCCACAACGGCAATCTGGTGAACTCCTCCGAACTGCGGGAACAGCTGGAGCTTGGCGGTTCGATTTTCCATACCACTTCCGATACCGAAGTGATCTCCTACCTCATCACCAAGGAACGCCTGACCGCTCCCTCCATCGAGGAAGCGCTTTGCCGCGCCATGCGCAGAATTCATGGCGCGTTTTCTCTTGTGGTCATGTCCCCGAGCAAGCTGATCGCAGCCCGTGATCCGCACGGGTTCCGCCCGCTCTGCTTCGGCACCCGGCCGGATGGCAGCTTTGTGGTGGCCAGTGAAAGCTGCGCCCTGGACGCTGTCGGCGCAACGCTGGTGCGGGACGTGGAGCCTGGTGAAATCATCGTGTTTGAAAAAGAAGGCATGCGTTCCATCCGCGAGCACTGCGGCAAATGCAAGCCCTCCCTCTGTGTGTTCGAGTACATTTATTTCGCCCGGCCCGATTCCGTGGTGGACGGAGCCAGCGTGCATGAAGCCCGCGTCCGTGCTGGCGCGTTCCTGGCGAAAAAGCATCCCGTTGAAGCGGACATCGTGGTGGGTGTACCGGACTCCGGCCTGGACGCGGCCATCGGTTACGCCCGGGAAAGCGGCATCCCCTACGGCATGGGTTTCATCAAGAACCGCTATATCGGCAGGACATTCATTTCTCCCGGCCAGAAATCCCGCGAAGATAAAGTGCGTATCAAGCTGAACCCCATCGCCGCCGTGGTGCGGGGCAAGCGCGTGGTGCTGATCGACGATTCCATCGTGCGCGGCACCACCAGCAAGCGCATCGTGAATCTGCTTCGGGAAGCTGGCGCGACGGAGGTGCATTTCCGCGTCACCGCGCCGCCCTTCCTGAATCCCTGCTATTACGGTACAGACATCGACTCCCGCGACCATCTGATCGCCTGCCGCCATTCCGTGGAGGAAATCGCGCAGATCATCGGCGTGGATACCCTGGGCTATCTCGATCTTGGCGACGTGCATTGCCTGGCGGACGGCGGCTCTCTGTGCGGTTACTGCGACGCCTGCTTCTCCGGGAATTACACCACCGAAGTCCCAGAGAACCGCGCCAAGTCCCGGTTTGAATACAAAAAGAGCGAAAGGCGGGACGAAGAATGAAGAGCTATTCCGAATCCTATAAAGCCTCCGGGGTGGACATCACCGCGGGTTACAAGGCCGTGGAGCTGATGAAAACCCATATCGCCCGCACGCTGACAGCCGGAGCCCTCGGTGGCGTTGGCGGCTTCGGCGGGCTGTTCGAGCTGGACGTGAAGGGCATGGAACAGCCTGTGCTTGTCAGCGGCACGGACGGCGTCGGCACGAAATTAAAGCTGGTTTTTGAATTGGACAAGCATGACACCGTGGGCATCGACTGCGTGGCCATGTGCGTCAACGACGTGATCGTCTGCGGGGCGAAGCCACTGTTTTTCCTGGACTATATCGCCTGCGGGAAGAACTATCCGGAGAAAATCGCTTCCATCGTCAGCGGCGTTTGCGAGGGCTGCGTGCAGAGCGGGGCCGCGCTGATTGGCGGAGAAACCGCCGAAATGCCGGGCTTTTATCCCGAGGACGAATACGACCTGGCGGGTTTCTGCGTGGGCGTTGTGGACAAGAAAAAGATTCTGGACAAAACCAGCGTGAAGCCCAGCGACGCACTGATTGCCCTGCCTTCCACTGGCGTTCACTCCAACGGCTTTTCTTTGATTCGGAAAATCATTGCCGGTTTGGATTTGAATATGCCTTTTGGTAATTCCACCCTGGGCGAAACTCTCCTGACGCCCACGAAGATTTATGTGAAGGAGCTGCTGCCACTGATCGACGAGGGCTTGATCAAGTCCGCCGCGCACATCACCGGTGGGGGCTTCTTCGAGAATATTCCCCGCGCTCTGCCCGACGGCCTGTCCGCAAAGGTAGACAAAGCCGCTGTGACAACGCCCGAAATCTTCCGTTTCCTGCAAGAGAAGGGCAGCATTCCCGAGCGGGATATGTTTAACACCTTCAACATGGGCGTGGGCATGGCGATCACCACCGACCCGGAGAATGTAGAAAAAGTGCTGTCCCTGTGCCCCGGCAGTTATGTGCTGGGCGAGATCGTGGAAGGAAGCGAAGGAGTGATTCTGGCGTGAACACGGTCAGAACTGCCGTGCTCGTCTCTGGCGGTGGCACCAACCTGCAAGCGCTGATCGACGCGAAAAACGCGGGCAAGCTGCCGCACGTGGAATTTGCCGCGGTCATTTCTTCCCGCCCGGACGCTTACGCCTTGGAACGCGGCGAGAAGGCGGGTATCCCCGTGTTTGTGGCGGAGCGCAAGGGCCACACGCAGGAGGAATTTGAACAGGAGCTTCTCTCCTGCCTGGAAAAATGCCAGGCACAGCTGATCATTTTGGCCGGGTTCATGAGCATCCTCTCCGAAGACTTTGTGAAGCGCTATCCACGCCGCATCCTGAACGTGCACCCCGCCCTCCTTCCCGCCTTCGGCGGCAAGGGATTCTACGGCCTCCACGTCCATGAAGCCGCCTTGGCGCGAGGCGTTAAAGTCACCGGCGCCACGGTGCATTACGTGAACGAAATCCCCGATGGCGGGGAAATCATCCTCCAAAAAGCCGTGGACGTGCTGCCCGCCGACACCCCCGAAACCCTTCAGCGCCGGGTCATGGAGCAGGCCGAATGGATCATCCTGCCCCAGGCGGCGGAACTGGCGGCAAGTAGCATTTTAAACCTTGTATGATTTTTTCGTTTGCTTTGGACGACAGCCAAAAGGCTTCCCCTTGAGGGGGGCCGAAGCGCCCGGAAAATGATCCACTGGATCATTTTCAGCGTAGGCCGGGCGGCAGCCCCGGAGGTTGTCAGGCGCGAAACCAACTTGGCGAGAGTGAGGAAGCCAATTCGCGCCTGACTGATGAGGTGATTAGCTGGATTTTATCAAAGCTGCTTCGTACAAGTCCAACGAATCACCTCATCCGAGCCGCTTCGCGGCCCACCTTCCCCTCAAGGGGAAGGCTTTGGCAAGGTATTTCATAAACCTGCGCACCTCGATTTTTTGTACTAATTATTTAATGAAAGAGGTATGTACCTATGCAGAAATCCTCCATTTGCTCCCTCCTTTCCTCCAATGTCTACCCCGGCCGGGGCATCATCGTGGGTACCACGCCGGACGGCACCCGCGCCGTGACTGCGTACTTTATCATGGGCCGCAGCGTCAACAGCCGCAACCGCGTGTTCCGCGCCGAGGGCAGCGACGTGATGATCTACCCTTACGACGAAAGCAAGGTGGAAGACCCATCGCTCATCATCTACGCCCCGGTCCGCGCCCTGAAAAACAAGCTGATCGTCACCAACGGCGACCAGACCGACACCATCCGGGACTTCCTGAACAAGCACGATTCCTTTGAAAACGCCCTGCGCACCCGGGGCTTTGAGCCGGACAAGCCCAACTACACCCCCCGCATCAGCGCCCTGCTGCACTTCAACGCCTGCTACTGGTATCAGATGAGCATTTTAAAGTGTGCTGATGGCGAAGGCAAGAAGTGCAATCGTTATACCTTTGACCTAGCTTCCATCCCCGGCCTGGGCCATTTCCTCCACACCTACCAGGGCGACGGCAAGCCCCTGCCCTCTTTTGAAGGTGAGCCGGAGCAGATCGAAACCATGAACGACATCGACGCGTTCACCGCCGCCATCTGGGACAATCTGAACGAAGCCAACAAGATTTCTCTGTTCGTGCGCTACATCGCCCTCAAGACCGGCGACGCCGAGACCCGTATCGTCAATAAGTACCAGTAAGAAGGAGGAAAGCGCAATGAAAGAATTTGAACTGAAATACGGCTGCAATCCCAACCAGAAGCCCGCGAAGGTGTATATGAAGGATGGGGGAGACCTGCCCTTTGAAATCCTCTGCGGCCGTCCCGGCTATATCAACTTCCTGGACGCGCTCAATTCCTGGCAGCTGGTGAAGGAGCTGAAGGCGGCGCTGAATATGCCCGCCGCCGCGTCCTTCAAGCATGTGTCGCCCACCTGCGCTGCCGTGGGCCTGCCTCTTTCCGATAAGCTCAAGAAAGCCTGCTTCGTGGACGACATTCCCGGCCTGGACGAATCCCCCCTGGCCTGCGCCTACGCCCGCGCCCGCGGTACCGACCGCATGAGCTCCTTCGGCGACTGGATCGCCCTCTCCGACGTGTGCGACAAGATCACCGCCCTCATCATCAAACGGGAAGTCAGCGACGGCATCATCGCTCCCGGCTACACGGACGAAGCTCTGGAAATTCTCAAATCCAAGCGCAAGGGCAATTACAACATCGTGAAGATCGACCCTGCCTATGTCCCCAATCCCGTGGAAACTAAGGACGTGTTCGGCGTGACCTTTGAGCAGGGACGCAATAACTTTGAAATCAACGAAGGGCTGCTGCAAAACATCCCCACCGCGAAGAAAGACCTGCCCGATGAAGCAAAGCGGGATTTGATTATTTCCCTCATTACGCTGAAATACACCCAGAGCAACTCCGTCTGCTACGCTTACAACGGCCAGGCCATCGGCGTCGGCGCGGGCCAGCAGAGCCGCATTCACTGCACCCGCCTTGCCGGCGACAAGGCCGACAAGTGGCATCTGCGCCAGAGCGACAAGGTGCTGAACCTGCCCTTCCTGCCCACCCTGGGCCGCGCCGACCGGGACAACGTGATCGACGTGTACCTCTCCGACCAGGATGAGGACGTGCTGGCCGACGGCAACTGGCAGAAGTTCTTCACCGTCCGTCCCGCGCCCTTCACCCGGGAGGAAAAGCGCGCTTTCCTGGACGCCATCACCGGCGTGTCCCTGGGCAGCGACGCCTTCTTCCCCTTCGGCGACAACATCGAGCGCGCCCGCCGCTCCGGCGTTTCCTATGTGGCCCAGCCCGGCGGCTCCATCCGCGACGACCAGGTGATTGAAACCTGCGACAGGTTCGGCATGGTCATGGCCTTTACCGGGATGAGACTGTTCCATCATTGAGGATACGAAGAATTCCTGGGGGAAATCCATTCTTTGAAGCCAAAGAATGGGTTTCCCCCAGCCCCCCTTCCGAAGAAAGCTGTAAAAAGATATATACAATGGACTATGTGTTCGTTGAACTATCAGCTTTTTATCACAAAGCCTCGCTGTCATCCTGAGCGAAATGGAGCGAGAACAGAATGAAGTCGAAGGATCTGTACTGTATTGAACTGAGGAAGCCGTAAATGAATAACCCAAAGAGAAAATCAGTTTCCCCTGTTTATTCGATGTGCGTGCAGCCCGCCTTTATCATCGGCACGAACAATGCGGACGGCTCGGCCAACTTTGCCCCCATCACCTGGATCAGTGTCACCCATGAGGAGGGCGACGGGTACCTTCTGGTCGTCAGCATGTTCGGCACGAAAACAACCAGGAAAAACGTGATGCGGACGGGCATTTTCAGCGCCAACCTTGTGAGCGTGGACATGCTGCCCCTCATGGATTACTTCGGCTCCCGCCACGCCAGAGACGGAAAAAAGGACGAAATCCCCTATGCCGTCAGCCGGGGCGAAGCGCTGGACGTTCCTGTGCTGGAGGCCAGCCGGTGGGTGTATGAATGCGAAGTGACGCGGACGGTGCAGACCGGCGACTCCGCCACGTTTTTCTGCGCCATCCGCAATATCCAGATGGACGAGCGCTTCCAGTGCGCTGATCCATTCGACGTGGATTTGACCGTGCTGGACCCGGTGATTTACTCTGGCCGGTATCACAGCCTGGGAAAAATGCTGGGAAAGATTGGGGACTTCATGAATATAACCCATGACCAATACATGGAGCAGAAACGCCAGATGGAAGAGACGCAAAGCCGCGCAGCTGTATATGCCCATTTGGCCCAGGCTGCCGATGACGTGAAGCTGGGCCGGGTACAGCCTGCCCAGGAAGCCTTAGAGGAAATTATGTGGGAACAGAGGACTGAACTATAAAGGAAGGACGGGTATCCATTATTATGAACATTCTGGTCATCGGTTCCGGCGGGCGGGAGCACGCCATCATCAAGGCGCTGAAAAAGAGCCCGGAGGCGGAAGTGATTTACGCCCTGCCGGGGAACGGCGGGATCGCCAAGGACGCGGTCTGCGTGAATATTGGGGCGAAGGACATTGACGGTATTGTGAAATTTGCCACGGAAAAGAAGATCGACTTTGCCGTGGTAGCCCCGGACGACCCGCTGGCCCTGGGCGCGGTGGACGCGCTGGAGGCGGCGGGGGTGCCCTCCTTCGGCCCCACGAAAGCCGCCGCCCGCATCGAGGCCAGCAAAGTGTTCGCCAAGGAATTGATGGAAAAGTACGGCATCCCCACAGCAAAGTGCCGGGTGTTTTCCGACCCCGCGGCGGCGAAAGCCTATGTCAAAACCGCGCCTCTGCCCACGGTCATTAAGGCGGACGGCTTAGCGTTAGGCAAAGGCGTTATCATCGCCCAAACCTTGGAAGAAGCGGAGCAGGCCATTTACGACATGATGGAAAATAAAGTGTTCGGGGAGAGCGGCTCCCGCGTCGTGATTGAAGAATTCCTGGAAGGCCCAGAGGTTTCGGTGCTCGCTTTCACCGATGGCAAAACCGTCAAGCCCATGGTGTCCTCCATGGATCACAAGCGGGCCCTGGACGGGGACAAGGGCCTGAACACCGGCGGCATGGGCACCATTGCCCCGAATCCGTATTACACAAAAGATGTAGCCGAGCGCTGCATGAAGGAAATCTTCCTGCTCACGATCCGGGCCATGGAAAAAGAGGGCTGCCCCTTCAAGGGCTGCCTGTACTTCGGCCTCATGGTCACCAAGGACGGCCCCAAGGTGATCGAATACAACTGCCGCTTCGGCGACCCGGAAACCCAGGTGGTGCTGCCCCTGCTGAAAAGCGATTTGCTGGCGATCATGCAGGCCACCCGCAACGGTACATTGGCCGACTGCCCGGTGGAATTCTCCGACGGTTCCGCCTGCTGCGTCATCATGGCCAGCCAGGGTTATCCTCAGAAATATGAAAAGGGCTTTCCCATCACCCTGACCCCGGATACCGACGAAATCACCACGTATATCGCCGGGGCGAAGCTCGGTGAAAACGGCGAACTGCTCACCAATGGGGGCCGGGTATTAGGCGTAACAGCAACGGCGGACAGCCTGAAAGAAGCCATTACGAAAGCCTATGCCGCCGTAGAGCAAACCCATTTTGAAAACGCTTTCTACCGCCGGGACATCGGCAAGCGTGCGCTGAGCATGGAGGGGTAAGAAATCATGGTTTATCGCGTGTACGTGGAGAAAAAGCCCGGCCTGGCCCACGAGGCCCAGTCTTTGAAAAATGATTTGATTACCCTGCTGGGCATCGAGGGGCTCAAGGACGTCCGCCTGCTGAACCGCTACGACGTGGAGGACATCGACGCCGCTCTGTTCGAGCACCTGAAAACCACCGTGTTCGGCGAGCCGCAGTTGGACAATGTGACGGAAGACCTGCCCGACCCTGCCGGGGCCGCGGTGTTCGCCGTGGAATATCTGCCCGGCCAGTTCGACCAGCGGGCGGACAGCGCCAGCCAGTGCATCCAGCTCATTTCCAAGGGCGAACGCCCCCTGGTGCGTTCCGCAAAGGTGTATTATCTGTTCGGTGATTTATTGGATTCCGATATTGCCGCTATCAAGAAATATGTCATTAACCCTGTGGAAAGCCGGGAAGCCAGCCTGGCGACATTTGACACCCTGAAAACCGCCTACGACCAGCCGCCCATGGTGAAAACCATGACGGGCTTCCTGAACCTGGACGCCGTGGGGCTTAACAGCTTCGTGAAACAGTACGGCCTGGCCATGGATGACGACGACCTGAAATTCTGCCAGGATTATTTCAAGTCTGAACATCGGGAACCCACCCTCACCGAGATTCGGATGCTGGACACCTACTGGAGCGACCATTGCCGCCACACCACTTTCCTCACCCATTTGACGGACGTACGGTTTGACGACCCCGCCGCGCAAAAGACCTATGAGGAATATCTGCGGGTACGGGAAGAATTGAAGGTCAAAAAGCCCGTATGCCTCATGGACATCGCCACCATCGGGGCGAAGTATCTGAAAAAGCAGGGCTTGCTGAACAAGCTGGACGAATCCGAGGAAATCAACGCCTGTACGGTCAAGATTCAGGTGAACACGGAAAACGGCCCGGAAGACTGGCTGTTGCTGTTCAAGAACGAAACCCACAACCATCCCACGGAAATCGAGCCATTTGGCGGCGCGGCGACCTGCATTGGCGGGGCCATCCGCGACCCTTTGTCCGGGCGGGCTTACGTGTACGCCGCTATGCGCGTGACCGGGGCCGCCGATCCCACTGCGCCGCTTTCCGAAACCCTCCCCGGCAAACTGCCCCAGCGGAAGATCGTCACCACGGCGGCAGCGGGCTATTCATCCTACGGCAACCAGATCGGCCTGGCCACCGGCGAGGTGCATGAAATCTACCATCCCGGCTATGCGGCCAAGCGCATGGAAATCGGCGCGGTCATCGCCACCGCTCCTGCGGAAAATGTGCGGCGGGAATGCCCAGCGCCTGGCGACGTAATCATTCTTTTAGGCGGGCGCACGGGACGCGACGGCTGCGGCGGGGCCACCGGCTCCTCCAAAGCCCATACCCTCCAATCCATCGACACCTGCGGCGCGGAAGTGCAGAAGGGCAACGCTCCGGAAGAGCGGAAATTGCAGCGCCTTTTCTGCAATAAAGAAGCCTCCCTGCTCATCAAGCGCTGCAACGACTTCGGCGCGGGCGGCGTGAGCGTCGCCATCGGCGAACTTGCGGACGGCATCGCCATCGATCTGGACAAAGTGCCCAAGAAGTATGAGGGGCTGGACGGAACGGAATTGGCTATTTCCGAATCCCAGGAGCGCATGGCGGTGGTGGTGGCCCCGGAGGACGCGGAAAAGTTTATCGCCTTGGCGGACGCGGAAAACCTGGAAGCCACAGTCGTGGCGAAGGTGCAGACCGACCCCCGGCTCACCATGCAATGGCGCGGGGAAACCATCGTGAACATCTCCCGTGCTTTCCTCAATTCCAACGGCGCGCCGAAGCAGACAGCGGCGCATGTGAATGCCCCAACCTGTGATCATCAGACAATTGCCGAATCCTTTACGGATTGTATGAAAGCCGTGGCGGGTAACCTGAATACCTGCTCCCAGCGGGGCCTTTCCGAGCGCTTTGACTCCACCATCGGCGCGGGCACGGTACTGATGCCTTTCGGCGGCAGGAACCAACTGACCCCCATCCAGGCCATGGCCCACAAGATTTCCAGGGAAACCGGCGACACCGACACCGTGTCCCTCATGGCCTGGGGCTACGACCCCTATACCACGTCTGCCAGCCCCTATCGCGGCGCGTATCTGGCGGTTGCCCAATCCATCGCTAAACTGGCTGCTTCCGGCGCGTCCCTGGAGGATACTTACCTCACCTTCCAGGAATACTTTGAAAAGCCCCAAGGTCAGCCTGACCGCTGGGGGAAACCTTTAGCCGCACTGCTGGGCGCTTTGCAGGCTCAGTGGGATCTGGGCTGCGGCGCCATCGGAGGCAAGGACAGTATGAGCGGCACCTTTGAAAAACTGGACGTGCCGCCGACCCTCGTTTCTTTCGCCGTCACCACCGGAAATCTCAGCGACGTGCGCTCCCCCGAATTCAAAGGCGCGGGAAACAAAGTGGTTCTGCTGGCTCCCGAATACGATCAAAACGGCTTACCCAAGAAGGACAGCTTCAAGGCGGTTCTGAACCGGGTGCATGATTTGCTGCAAAGCAAGAAAGTCCTGTCCGCCTGGGCCGTCGATCAGGGCGGTATCGCCGAGGGCATTTTGAAAATGGCTATCGGCAACGGGTTCGGCTTTGCCTTTGGGGATGGAATAGCTTTGGAAACGCTTACCCGCAAGCAGTATGGCGCTTTCATCCTGGAACTGGCGGAGGACGATGAAATCGGTATTACCCTGGGCCGCACAACAGAAGAAAAACGCTTTACCTGGCAAAACGAAAGCGTTTCTCTGGAGGAGCTTTCCGGCATTTACGAAAGCAGGCTGGAAAGCGTCTATCCTGCCACGGTGCCGGGAAAACAGGACATTCCCGTTATCAGCGCGGAAAGCAAGCCCGTGGTTCGCCCGGCAAAGTCTATTGCCGTACCCCGCGTGCTGATTCCCGTGTTCCCCGGCACCAACTGCGAATACGACTCCCTGAAAGCGGTTGAAAGCGCCGGCTTGAAAGGTGAAATCCTGGTGCTGAACAATCTCACCGCCTCGGGCGTTTCCGATTCCGTGGAGCGCTTCGCCAAAGCGCTGAAAAACGCCCAGATCGTGTTCATCCCCGGCGGCTTCTCCGGCGGCGACGAGCCGGACGGCAGCGGCAAGTTCATCACCGCCTTCTTCCGCAGCGCCGCCGTGGCGGAGGGCGTCCATGACTTGCTGGACAGGCGGGACGGCCTGATGCTGGGTATCTGCAACGGCTTCCAAGCGCTCATTAAACTGGGGCTTGTCCCTTACGGAAAAATTACCGAGCCCAGCGCCGACGCGCCGACCCTGACCTACAACACCATCGGCCGCCACCAGAGCCGCCTGGTGCGCACACGGGTCGCGTCCGCCAATTCTCCCTGGCTGCTGGAAACGAATGTCGGCGACGTGTTCACCGTGCCCATCAGCCATGGCGAGGGCCGCTTCCTGTGCAGTGAGGATGTGCTGAAAACGCTGATCGAAAACGGCCAGGTCGCCACCCAGTACGTGGATCTGGATGGAAATCCCACCGACGATATCCTGTTCAATCCAAATGGCTCCGTGGCTGCCATTGAAGGCATTCTTTCCCCGGATGGCCGCATCTTAGGAAAGATGGGCCACAGTGAGCGCGTGGGGGACGGACTCTATCGGAATGTTCCCGGCAATTACGATATGGGCCTGTTCCGCAGCGCGAAGAAGTATTTCGGATAATTGAACATACCATGGAGCACGCTCTGCTTGGGGCGTGTTCTTTTTTATGTCCGCATATTTCACATAAGCCATGGACACGCTAACTCAGACAACAGCGGCAGAAAATGCCTGCCGCGGGAGGAGGAAAGCAGAATGGCGGTAGGATTGATATTGCTTTCGATTGTGACGGCGCTGGTGCTGTTCGGCGCTGCGCAGCGGGTGCTGGACAGGATGCAGCTCAGCGACCGGGCCGCGCTGGTGATCGCGGCACTGATTTTTATCGGCGGGTTCATTCCGGACATTCGCGTGGGCCGGTTGTCGGTCAACCTGGGCGGGGCAGTGATTCCGCTGGGAGTATGTGTGTGGCTCCTCATCAAAACGGACACCCGAAAAGAGGTCGCGCGGGCGCTGCTTGGCAGCGCGGTGACAGCAGTGGTGGTATACGCGCTTGGGCGGTTTTTGCCTGCCGAACCGGAAAACATGGTGCTTGACCCGAATTACACCTATGGCATCGCCGGAGGCATTATCGCCTATTTGCTGGGCCGCTCGCGGCGCGCGGCGTTCATCTGCGGGGTGCTGGGCGTGATCCTGGCGGACATCGCTGTGGCGGCGTTCAATTGGGGAAACGGCGTCGATTCCACGCTGCGACTGGGCAGCGCGGGTATGATGGATACGGTAGTGATATCCGGTTTGCTGGCGGTGCTGCTGGCGGAGCTGATGGGCGAATTGATCGAGCGCATGGCTCGTCCGGCAGGAGACGGCAAACGGGAAGCAGCGCGCGTGACAGTGCGACGAGGAGGCGGAAACTGAATGAAAAAAGTGGTTGAGTTGCTTTGCCTGGTTGCTCTGCTGGCGCATCCGTTTTGCGCGCTCGCGGACGACACGGAGGAAGAGAGAGTATATCAGCTGCTGGATGAAAATGGCGAAACCGTGACCTATTACGCGGGCGAACCGGAAGCGGGCGATGAATACGTTGCCGGGGATAACCGCTATTATCGGATCGCGCAGGTGGATGAAGAAAGCGGAAAGGCGAGAATGGAAAGCCTGGGCTCTTTCTCCCTGCCGGACGTGAGCTGGCTGGACGAAGAGACCCAGCCTGTCAGCGCCGTGAAAAAGGCGGTGGCGATTTACTGCACCCACAGCGATGAAAGCTATGAGCCGGGCGACGGCACAAGCAGCAAAGAAAAACGCGGCGGCATCTACGATGTGGCGGAACGTCTGAAAGCAGCGCTGGAAAAGAAGGGGATCACCGTTTATTACAGCGATGAAAACCATTATCCGCATGATGCGGGGGCCTACCGTCGAAGCCGCGCTACGGCGGCGTCGCTTGCCGAAGAAGGCGTGGACGCAATCTTTGACGTGCATCGGGACGGTATTCCCGACGCCACGCAGTACGAGAGCGAGGTCAAGGGTGAGGAAGTGACCAAGGTGCGCCTCTTGGTGGGACGGCAGAACCAGAACGCCGACGCCAACAAGCAGTTCGCCGCCCAGATCAAGGCTGTTGCGGACAAGCTTTATCCCGGCCTGCTGAAGGATATTTACATGGGCAAGGGCAGCTACAATCAGGACCTGATGTCCCAGGCCGTGCTGCTGGAATTCGGCACGCATAAAAGCGATAAAAACGAGGTGCTTGCTTCCACCGCGTACATGGCCGACGTGCTGAACCGCGCGCTGTACGGCGGTGTGTCCGGCGCGGCGGGCAAGGGAAAAAGCCCGACGAAGGAGAACAGCGGCGGCTGGACGGGCATCGGCTGGCTGGCAGTGATTGCCCTGGGCGGGCTGTTCCTCTACGCCTTCGCCGCCTCCGGCAATCTGAAAACCGCCGGACAGAAAATGAAACGCTCCTTCCAGGAGATGACCGGTGGACTCCTTGGCGGGCGCTTGAATTCACGAGACAGGGATTAGGGGAACGAGAGTACAGATGATTTCGTGTATGGAACTGAGAACCAGCCAAAAGCCTTCCCCTTGGAGGGGAAGGTGGGCCGCGCGGAACCAAGCTGGAGAGAGTATCCAAGCCAATTCGCGCGGCTCGGATGAGGTGAACTCTCCTATTTGCAAAGTGGACTTGTTGCTTAGAATAGCACCTCATCCGTCAGGCGCGAAGTATCTCAGATACTTTGGGCTGTCTTGGTTCCGCGCCTGACACCTTCCCCTGCGAGGGGAAGGCTTTTGTATAGTGATGTAAAATGTACTTGCTTGCGTTCTGCATCACCCTGCCGTGTCGTCCGGGAAAACGCTTTTCTCCCTTCTGACGCAGCGGCAGGCGGCGGCGAGGGAGACGCAGACGAGGCCGGGAAGCGCGTAATAAATCAGGTGGGTGAACTGGTACATGCCAAGCAGCAGCGCGCCGTAGCAGGCGTAACGCTTGGCCCGGGAGGGATTCAGAATCAGCCGCAGCCAATAGGTTGGCGCGGCTTTTTTTCTGCGCTTGCCCAGGGCCACGAGCTGACTGTCAGTGGCGGGATTTGCGCTGCCCAGCATGGAAATCAGCCTGTCCCGTCCCAGGAAAGAAACGAACGGTTCACCCTCCGCCTGCCGCGCGGCTTCCGGGGAAATCTTTCCGCAAACGCAGAGCAACCCTCTATCGGCGTTCAGAGATCGGATTTCCCGCTGGAGACGCAGCACGTCTCCCGGCCCGACGCTCGTTTCCGCTGGCGACTGCAAAAACGATATCACCCATTTTTTCCCTTTTGCGGCGCAAAGCACCCCGCCTTCCCCCGCCTGGATCAGCGTCAGCGGTTCACGGAGCGATAAAAGCATGGCGATTTCAAAATTCGCTTTTTCAGGCGCTGTGAGCAGCAGCCGGTTCAGAGCGAGTTCACCACCGATAGCTGCCCTTAGCTGCGCTTCCCTGCGGGTCACATGGTCGTCCCGCACTTTTTTTCGCAAAATCACAATCATGACGTACAGCGCCGCGCCCGCGGTCAGCGCCGGCAGGCGCAGGCCCCAAAGCAGAATGAACCAAAAGTTGCTCAGGATCAGCGTGAAAAAGTGAAATCCCAGGCTGTCCATCGCGTTTCCCAGGCGGGAACGTTGGAAATAATCTTGCATTTTGGCCTCCTCCCTCTTTTCAGAATGCCCATTTTGTTGTATAATATGGACAGGAGATGATCGAATTTGCAGAAAATGGGCGTGTTGGGCGGAACATTTGATCCAATTCACGAGGGACACATCGCCCTGGCGAAGGAAGCGCTGATGCGCGGCGGCCTGGACGGCGTGATTTTCTTGCCCATGGCAAAGCCCGCACACCGCGAAGCCGACGCTTCCGCCGCTGACCGTATGAATATGTGCGCCTTGGCCATCGGAGGATATTCGCGTTTTTATCTGACAAAGACCGGCGCGAAGCCTGACGTCGCTTTCACCGCGGATACGATCGCCCCGCTGAAAAAAGAGTATCCCCACGCCGCGTTCACCCTGATCCTCGGCGCGGATAAACTGCCCAGCCTGCCTTACTGGAAAGAAAAAGAAAAGCTGTTCTCCCAATGCAGCTTCCTGATTTTTCCACGCAGCGGCGTTAATACGGAAGAAGCGTTGGAAAAAGCGCGGAAGGCCGGGGCGAAAATTGAACTGCTGCCGAATTTTTCCACGCCGTTTTCCGCGACCATGATCCGCAGCCAGACCGCTCAGTATCAGGACGCGCCGGGCCTGAACAAAAAGGTGCTGTGCTATATGGCGGAGCGTGGGCTGTATCAGCAGGATTTTTCCCCGCGCCTCAGAAATATGATGAGCCCCAAGCGCTTCCAGCATACGTTAGGCGTCCGGAAGGAAGCCGTCCGGCTTGCCGCGCTGCACGGCCTGCCCGTGCAGCGGACTGCTTTGGCCGCGATGCTGCACGACTGCGCAAAAGGCATGAGCCTAAAAGAAATGGTCAAAATCGCTCGGGAACAGCATTTGACGAACAATGAAACCGTGCTTTCCTCCGGCGCCCTGCTCCATGCGCCGGTGGGGGCGTACCTGGCGAAAAAGGAGTTTCATATCTGCGATGAAGAAGTATTGAACGCTATTCGCAGCCACACGGTGGGTCGCCCGGGTATGTCAAAAATGGAGATGTGTATCTTCGTGGCCGACGCTACGGAGGAAGGGCGGGAGGATTATCCTGGCCTGAAAGAACTCCGTATGCTGTGCAACCATTCATTGGCGGCGGCGGTGTACCGTTCGCTGGAGCTGACGCAGGAATACGTCCAGGGAAACGGCCATGCTTTTGACCCCGCTTCTTTGGCAACGAAAGCGTATCTGGAAAGTGTTTTGACCGACGAGGAGCGAGCATTGCTCTCGTCGCTGAAAAAATAGAAACGTATCTATCAAGATAAAAAAGGAGGAAAACGAATGGAAAACAACGGATTGGCTCTGCGTATCGCCCGGATCCTGTATGAGAAAAAGGCGTCGGACATCACCGTGCTGCGCGTGTCGCACCTGACCGTGATCACGGATTACATGGTCATCGCCACGGGCCGCTCATCCCTGCAGGTAAAATCCCTGGCTGACGACGTGGACGACGCGCTGGCGATGGAAGGCGTGGCGCTGCGGGCGAAGGAAGGACAGCAGGAAGGGCAGTGGATCGTGCTGGACTACGGAACGGTTCTTGTGCACATCTTCCATCCCGAGGCCCGGAAGTTCTATCATCTGGAACGCCTCTGGGCGGACGGGGAAAACAAGGTGCCCCTCACGTTCATCGATGAGGATGAGAAAGCGGAGCAGCCGAAAGAATGAACATCCAGATCTATGCCCTGAAAAAGAATTTCGACACGCAGAAAGCGGAGCGGTTCTTTAAGGAGCGCCGCGTTCCTTATCAGCTGCTGGACCTGAAAAAACATAAGCTGGGCGCGCGGGAGCTGCAATTGTTTGCCCGGCGTCTGGGTGCGGAGAACCTGGTGGACAGGAAGAATCCCGAAGCGCTCAGCCATCCCATCTGCTATAACGACGACGCTCAATATATCCTGGAAACGCTGGCGGAGAACCCCCGCTTTTTACGCACGCCCATCGTGCGGAACGGCGAACAAGTCACGTTGGGAGCTGACGAAAAAACCTGGGAAGCGTGGATTCAGAAGGGGTAAGTTTTTAACGTACACAGTGCAGAGTACAGAAGAGACGGTTTTTTCACTTTACCACCGTACCATTTTGCAAAAGCATGATAATCTGTACTCTGAACTCTGTACTCTGTACACTTTATTCCCATCATCTTACAATGCTTTCATTTTTCATGAAAAAGGAGGAAATGAAGATGCTGCTTTATTGTCCTGATTGCAAACGGCTTTACGACGAAGCGGAAAAATGCCCGGTGTGCGGGAAGCGCAAAGGCCGGGAACCGCAGGCGGATGACCCTTGCTTCCTCATTTCTGTCAGCTCGATATGGCAGGAAATGGTGGCTGACCTGCTGAAACAGAACGAGATCCCCTTCGAGCAGAAAAGCAGCAAAGGCGCGGCGATGGCGATGCTGACCGGTCTGCTCACAGAAACCTTTGATTATTACGTCAGCTTCGACCGCTATGGCGAGGCGAAAGAACTGACCGACGCCTTCTTCGCCCAGAACAGCGAGGAGGAGGAAACGGAAGACGCCGCGGAAACCGAAGAAGAAACAGAGGAAGAGGAAGAAGAATAATAAGCAGAGTACAGAGTTCAGAGTACAGTTTAGATAGTCTGTACGCGACAGATCGTTTAGCTTGAAACAGTTCAAACCTGAACCCTGTACTCTCTTTACAAAAACTGAAAGAAAGCGGGCGATGAACCATGCAGCTGGTCACCATCAGGAGCAGCCAGATCACCGTAACCATTTCCTCCGTCGGCGCGGAGATTCAATCTATTCTGGATCAGAACGGCATCGAGCGCATGTTCGACGGCGACCCGAAGTTTTGGCCTAACCGCGCGCCGATCCTGTTCCCGGTTGCAGGCGGGATGAAGGATGACGGCTATGAATGGCAGGGCAAATGGTATCCCATGCAAAAACACGGCTTCATCCGCCCGCTTGAATGGCAGGTGGAGGACGTGAAGGACAGCCAGGCCACCTTCCTGCTCCAGGAAAAGGACGAGGGCTTCCCTTTCGAGTATGACCTCCGGGCCATCTTCGCCGTGGACGGAAACCAACTGGACGTGACCTACGCTGTCACCAGCCGGGATGAACGTCCTTTTTGCTTTTCCATCGGTTCCCATGAGGCTTACGCTACACCCGGAGGCATCGAGGGCTACGAGATCGTGTTCGACAAAATGGAAACGCTTCAGCATACGGAGCTCATCGGCAGCCTGAACAGCCACAACACTGTGACCATTGCCGAAAACACGAAGACGCTGCCCCTGAAATATGCATATTTCCAGGAGGACGCGCTGGTGTTCCGTTCCCCGAAAAGCCGCGGCGTGACCCTGCGGACTGACAAAAACGACCGCACCATCCGCGTAGACTTCCCGGACTGCCCCTTCCTGCTGCTGTGGACGAAGCCCGGCGCGCCGTACATCTGCATCGAGCCCTGGTGCAACGGCCCGGACTTCATCGACGCGCCCGCCGAAATCGACCGGAAGCCCGGGTTCATGCGCATTGAAAAAGGCCAGACCATCAAAAAGCGTCACGTCATCACGGTTGGATGAGCGCAGCAAGCCTTCATCGGACTGTTTTGAATCTTTCCAGCGCGGCTGTTCAGACGAATTGAAAGGCCCATTTTGTCTCCGCTGGAGTCAAATAATATCTGTTTTGTGCATAAGCCGGGATGTTTATGGTATTTACGGGTATATTGATTCTCTGTATAATAATATATAAATATGGACAAAACGGTCATTTTGGGCCGGGAGGTGAAGGCGTGAGGGGATCCAGAGCGGCGCAGCGCTACAGGAATATTGATCTGAGCATTTTCGCACTCATGGTGATCCTGTTTGAGTCTGTCGTCGTGCTCGCTGCGCGCAAATGGTTTCCCGGCCAGCCCTTCACCGTGTCCGTCGTTCCGGTGGTCGTCGCGATCGTGATGATCCGCTGGGGTCCGTGGGCAGCCATCCATGCCGTAATCGGCGGCGCGGTGTTCTGTTATATGTCCGGCGGCGGATGGAAGCAATACCTGATTTACTGCCTGGGCAATCTGCTTTCCCTCGCCGCGCTGCCGCTGGTGAAAGCGCTGGGCGGGGAAGAGAAAGTGCGCCTCGACGCGCTCAAAACGCTGCTGTACGGCCTGTGCGTCATGCTGCTGATGTGGGCGGGCCGGTTCCTGCTGTCCCTTGTCCTGGGCATCGGCGCAGCAAGCGCGGCCGGGTTCTTTGCTACCGACGTTGTGTCTCTCCTGTTCACGCTGGTGATCCTGTGGATCGTGCGGCGGCTGGACGGAGTGTTTGAAGATCAATATCACTACCTGCTCCGGCTGCGGGCCGAACAGGAAGAAGAAAGAGGAGGATATCGATGAAGAGTCAGGCGGGGGATTTTTTGATCCTCGACAAAGCCACCGGCACGTACCGGGAGAATCCTGAACAGGTTGTCCGGGACGATGTGGAAAAGCATTACTGGCTCCATGTCGGCCGCACCATCCTCAAGGACTGGCGGCTGTACCTGATGCTGGTGCCGATGCTGCTGGTGTTCCTGTTCTGGCGGTACTTCCCCATGTACGAGCTGCTGGGCTGCTTCAAGGTGTCCGACACGGTGCTTCCGGTCAGCGAGCAGCTCTTTTCGGGCTTCAGCTATTTCAAGCGCCTGCTGATCGGCGGGGACAGCCTGAGCCAGAATTTCTGGATGGCCATGCGCAACACCTTCCTGCTCAGCTTTTACGGCCTGTGCTTCGGCTTCCCCATGCCCATCATTCTGGCGCTGTTCTTCAACGAAATCCGCTCCAACGCGGCCCGCAGCGTGTATCAGGTAATGACCTACCTGCCCAAGTTCATGTCCACCGTCGTCATGACTTCTTTGGTCACGATGCTGGTGAAGCAGGGCTCCCTGATCGGCCAGATGGGCATCGTGAGCCAGGGGCTGGTGAAGCTCGGACTGATTTCCCAGGAGGTTGGCAACGCGGGCCTGCTCAATAACTTCAACTTCTTCCGCGCCATTTACCAGATCAGCGGCATCTGGGAGGGCGCGGGCTATGACAGCATCGTGTACTTTGCCGCGATTATCGCCATTTCGCCTACCAGCTACGAGGCCGCCCAGATTGACGGCGCGAACAAGTGGGCCCAGATGCGCTACGTGGTGCTGCCAAGCATCCTGTCGACCATTGTGATCATGCTCATTACTCGTATCGGTTCCCTGCTGAACATTGGCTATGAAAAGGTATTGCTGCTCTACAACACGAAGACCTATGTGACCGCCGACGTGATTTCTACTCTGGCTTACCGTACCGGCCTTTCCGGCGGCGCGGGCACCGGAATCGCCAGCGCGGCGGAAATGATGAACAACGTGGTGGGCATGCTGCTGGTCATCGGCGCGAACACCATCGCCCGCAAGGCGGCAAACACGTCGCTGTACTGAGGAGGGCCGGGCATGAAAAGAAAGCTTGAAATCTCCGAACTGATTTTTAAAATCATCAGCTATACCCTGCTGACGGTGTTCGCTCTGGCCTGCCTGTATCCCTTTGTATACGCCGTGTCCGCGTCCCTGAGCGGACGGCACGCGGTGGAGTACGGAGAGGTCGTGCTGTTCCCCAAGGATGTGCAATTCCAGGCTTTTGGCCGCATGTTCAACGACAACATGTTCTGGAATTCCTATTCCAACACCCTGTTCCTCACCTTCTACGGCACGGTGTGGTCCCTGGGCGTGGCCATCCTGGGCGCGTATGCCCTGAGCAAAAAGCGGCTTTTGTTCCGTAAGACGTTCAATTTCTTCCTGGTGTTCACCATGTGGTTCTCAGCCGGTATCGTGCCCCAGTACCTGAACTATCTGGACACGCAGAAGGTGTTCCGCGCCGTGGGCATTATGGACGATAAATGGCTGGTGGTCATTGCCATGGGCATGGCAGCCATGAACATCATCCTGCTGCGCAATGCCTTTGAGAACGTGCCGAGCGAAATCGAGGAAGCCGCCGTGGTGGACGGCGCGACAGAGTTCCAGGTGCTCAGCAAAGTCTACATCCCCATGAGCAAATCCACCATCGCCACCGTAGCGCTGTTCTTCGCCATCTCCCGATGGAACGGCTATTTCTGGGCGCGCCAGATGATTTCCAACTCCCATGAGCATCCGCTGCAGGTGTTCATCCGCCTGCAATTGGAAACCTACACTGACCCTGACCAGATGACCGGCTGGGCGGAGATTTACGCGCCCGACTCCATGATCTATGCCCTGATTGTCTGCTCCATCGTGCCCATCCTCATTATTTACCCCTTCATCCAAAAGTACTTCGCCAAAGGCGCGAACGCCGGAGGCGTGAAGGAGTGATTTAGGGATTAGGGAATAGGGATTAGTTTTATATGAGAAACCTCACGCGGTAAAGCTGACAATCAACGGTTTTATTGTCTAATCTCTATTGCCTGATCCCTAATCCCTCGTCCCTAATCCCTGTTCTCCCCCCGTCCCCCCTGGCCCGACGGTCTGGGCCGTAATAATATAGGAGGTAAATCTCATGAAAAAAATCCTTTCTCTGGCGCTGGCACTGGTTCTGCTGCTGAGCTGTGTCAGCATCGCTGGCGCTGACAGTGCGCTTCCCTACGCGGAAGGCACCGTGCTTCGCATGGCTACCGGTTACAACAACGCCAAGACCGGCCTGTCCTTCGATCCCTCCATCGCGGGCGAAGGCATTACCCTGGCCGACGGCAAGACCTACAACTCCGGCGATCTGAAGCCCACCTGGGTGGCGGTTCAGGACACGCTGAAAGTCGTGTTCGAGGACAAGTACCAGGGCAACGGTGCTGCCAAGGAATTCGACTATTGGAAGGAACAGCTCGATCAGGTTGACGTGCTGTCCGGCACCGCAGCCAAGCTGACTGAAGCCGGTGAAGCGGGCCTGATCGTGAACATCGGCGAATACCTGGATCAGATGCCGAACTTCAAGGCATATCTGGACGAGAACCCCATCGTCAAGCTGTCCATCACCGGCAACACCGATACCGGCGCCATCTACTTCAGCCCCTACTTTGACGGCGTGGACGATATCGAGCGGATGCCGCTGATGCGCGTGGACTGGGTGGTCAAGCTGCTGGACGGCGAAGGCGAATTCACCGCCGAGGCCTGCAAGGATACCGCGGCTGCCGTGTATACCCCCTACATGCCCACCGAAGGCAAGATCGAAATTGAAACTCCCACCCTGGATGGCACCGCTACTGAAATTGTGACCAAGGACTATGACGCCGCCGGCAATATTATCGCCAAGATGAACGAAAAGGGTGTCATGACTGGTGTCGAAGCTGTGAACATGCTGCGAGAATATATCGACAAGGCGTACAACGGCTACTACGGTACCGAACGCAGCAATCTGTTCATCGGCCAGAACGCTGCCTGGGACGCTGACGAACTGGTAGCGCTGCTGCGCTGCGTGGTCGCCAATCCCTTCACCCTCAACGGCACCGATACCGTGCAGGGCCTATTCTCCCGCGAGGACGCCAACAACCAGCGCCGTGTGGACATGATGCGCCTGGCCGGTCATTTGTTCGGCGTGCGCGGTCTGGAATCCCGTCAGGATTACCTGTATGTGAATGCGGACAATGAACTGGTCGACGCCCGTCAGGAAGTGGCTACTTACGAAGCCATGGCCCGGATGCACGCTCTGGCTGAGGAAGGCCTGATCTCCCAGGCGTTCATCAATAACGAAGATGTGAAGACCCAGAACTATCTGGAGCAGGATCTTGGCTTCATGCACTATGACTACAACCAGACCCAGACCCTGTACAACGTGACCGTGATGGGCGAAGGCGAAGCTTACATGGCGGTCATGGTGCCTGTGGCCCGCTGGTACGACGGCACCAATGAGGATGGCGTCTACATGCGCTTCACAGAATCCTGGCGCTCTGTCAAGACGGACGGCTGGGGCATTTCCAAGGCCGGCGTTGGCGACGACATCAACAAGCTGAACGCCGCTCTGGCCCTGATCGACTACGCTTACTCTCCCGCCGGCACCATCCGCATGAGCTATGGTCCCGACGAATTCATCAAGACCAATGAAGACGGCACTTATGTGAACTTTAGCTTCAACGGCAAAGAAATGCCCGTGATTGCGGACGCGACCTGGGAAGAACTGTGGGCCAAGGCCAACGGCAACTACACCAACTATGCCCGCCAGTTCCTGGGCTCCACGCTGAGCTTCATGAAGAGCCAGGCGTTTGAATACCAGTGCACCTGCGACGCCGGCAAGGAAGGCGCGGGCAAGATTTCTGTGGCCATCGCCCTGGGCACCATCAAGCATCCCCTGCTGGCCGTCGCCGAGAATCCCTGGTACACCTCCGTGCCCACCGTGCTGCCCACCACCAAGAACGAGAACCAGCAGCTGGGTGAATACACCGAGCTGAACAGCAAGTTCCAGGGCGGCAAGGATCAGGAAAATATCCTGGTGGACATCATCGCCAAGGGCTTCACTGCCGAAGGCATGGGCGATGCTGAAGAAGCCGCCGCTTACGTGGCCGACGCTATGATGGGCGCGCAGTACCTGGATATCAAGGAAGGCGCCTGGGAAGCGCTGCTGGATTACTATGCGGAAATTACGGAGTGATTGTTAGGGATTAGAGAATAGGGATTAGGGATTAGTTTTTAGTCCTGAGTTCTTAGTTCTGAGCGGTGAGGGATTAATGGACATCACTGCTCCCTAATCCCTAATCCCTCGACTCCCCCCTCGCCGTCCGCCCGGGGGCCACGCCCCCGGGCGGATGCCAGCGTAAAGTTTTCAAGCTCAGGAGGTTAGTCAATTATGTATAAGAAACAAATGACGGCACAGAAGATCCTGTGCGTGGGACTGCTGATCGTCTGCGCGGTGATCTTCCTCTATTCCTTAGGCATTATGACGGACCTCTATGACGCGCTGTACAATACGATCCGAAACCCGGAAAAACTGGAAAAAACCACCGTGACCGGGTCGAGGATATATTATGACATGCAGGGGTTCAACCGGGATTTCCTGCATGCTTCCATTGGCATGATCCTGCTGTGCGTGGTGCTGTTCCTGACCAACACCCACTCCCGCAGGAAATACTACATCGGCAATTACTGTGCCGTGGCCCTGGTGACAGCCGGGGGCGTGGGCTTTGCCGCGTGGGCCCACCAGCAGATCGAAATCTATAAAGCCCAGTTCCTGCAGATCAACTTTGAGGAGCTGGCGGCCAATGCGGTGAAAAAGAAAAGCCTTTATACCGAATCCACCTTCTGGTTCGACGTGCATTACGTGGTCTTTGGCGTGCTGCTGCTGGGCATCCTGCTGCTGATCGCAAATGTCATCTGGAAATGCGTGCTCATGAAAGAAGAACAAGCCCTGATCAAACAGGGGAAGGAGGCGGTCGCATGACGCAGGCCATCGAGGATCGCGACATCCGGCTGGACAGGATGCAGTACGTGAAGAACACGAGTTCCTCACGGCTGTGCTATCTGGGCATCCTGCTGAACGTTCTTTATTTCGTTTCCATATATAAATCCGATGTGGCTTCCTGGTATTACCAGATCCTGGTGGGAGGCTCCATCGTCTATAACCTGCTGTTTATGCTGATGGTGTTCCTGGCTTCAGAGGGGGTCAAGAACTATCAGACGAAATATTCCACCCTGCTTTTCGGCCTCGGCGCCGGGCAGCTGATTCGCATTTTCATCCTGCCGCTGCAGGCGCATCAGGCGGTTGTAAAGATCAGCGGGGCGGAGGTCACGGTGATGCAGAATCCCCAGTTCATCCGCGTAGTGATTTATCTGGCCGGTTCCGCCGCGTGCCTGATCGCCGCCGCAGTCATCAACCTGAAAAAGAGCCGCGCCCTGGCAGCGCACATCGCCGCCGGGAACGCCGGGCAGGCGTAAGGAGGGGAAAGCATGGCAGAATTGAGCTTACAGCATATCGACAAGATATACGACAACAACGTCCAGGCCGTGTTTGATTTCAACCTCCATGTGAACGATGGGGAATTGATCGTGCTGGTCGGCCCCTCCGGCTGTGGCAAATCCACCACCCTGCGGATGGTGGCCGGGCTGGAGGACATTTCCAAGGGCAAGCTGTTCCTGGACGGCAAGGACATTACCGCCGCCCCCGCCAAGGACCGCGATATGGCCATGGTGTTCCAGAACTACGCCCTGTACGGCCACATGACCATCTATGAAAACATGGCTTTTTCCCTGACGCTGCGCAAGGAAAACCCCAATGTGATCCATAAAAAGGTGCTGGCAGCAGCGGAAATTCTGGGCCTGACCAGCCAGCTGAACAAAAAGCCCGCGCAGCTTTCCGGCGGCCAGCGGCAGCGCGTGGCCATGGGCCGTTCCATCGTGCGCAATCCCAAGGTATTCCTGTTCGACGAACCGCTTTCCAACCTGGACGCGAAACTGCGCGGGGCAACGCGGCGGGAGATTCTTTTGCTGCATAAGCGGTTGAAAGCCACCATGCTCTACGTGACCCACGACCAGACCGAAGCCCTGACGCTCGCGGACCGCATCGTGTGCATGTCCATGGGCCATGTGCAGCAGGTGGGCACGCCGCTGGAACTGTATGATTCGCCCGACAATATTTTCGTGGCGAGTTTCATCGGCCTGCCGCCCATGAACTTTTTTGACGTTGTGTTTGAGGACGGCGTGCTCAAGGGCAAGGGCTTTGAAGCGGAACTCACGCCTGAACAGCAGGATACCCTGTCCGGGTACGCTCGCAAGCAGATCGTGCTGGGCGTGCGGCCGGAGGATATCGCCGAGGGCGGGAACCTTCCCGTGCTGGTGACGGCCAATGAAAACCTGGGCATGAACACCCTGGTGCACGGCTACATCGGTGACCGGAGCGGCAACCGTATTTCCGCCAAGCTGCGGGGCTGGGCCGAGCATAAGAACGGCGACCAGACCGCCATGCGGTTCACCCGGATGCACTTCTTCGACAAAGATACCACCAATGCCATCCGGAAGGAGGCGAAATGACCATGGCGAAAAACCCGAGCGGACTGAAGGAATTCTGGCGCAAGCGCCTGGTTACGCTGAAACGCAAGCCTCACATGATCCCTCTGGTGGTGATGGCCGTCGCGTTCCTGTATTACTCCCTGAATCTGACGCACATTTCCGACACCACGGCCCGCATCCAGGGCCAGGGCATGGGCCTGGCCGGCTTTGCCACCATGCTGTTTTCCATGCTGTCGCTGGTGTGCTTCTTAAACGCGTTTCCTCACCGCAAAAAAGTTAATATCCCCATGCTCGTGCTGATGCTCCTGATGGTGGGCATCGTGATCTGCTGTGATATTTACTATGGCGGGCGCATCACCTCTGCCATCACCCGCGAAGAAAACCGCATTGACCCGACCGGCACGAATTCCTTTATCAGCGCCGCGGCCAGCGTGCTGATCGTTCATCAGGTGATTCTGTATATCGGCGTGGCGCTGCTGGCGCTGCTGCCGGTGTATTCCAAAGCGCTCAGGAAGATCAACACTAACATCGACGTGGCGGATAACGGCGGTATGGGCAAGATCGACATCAGCGAGGACGCCTGACGCTCCATGGCAAAAAGGAAAGATCAGGGGCAGCCACAAAAGGAAGAGCGCTCCGCGGCCGATTATTACAAGCTGAACACCCGCGCTGTGGACGATCTGGTGAACGCCACGGAGGAAAACTCTCCGCCGGTCAGCAAGCAGGAGCTGAGAAAGTACCGCGCGGGCACCCGCCTGAAAATGGCGGACTGGCTGAAAGCGGTGCTCCTGAAAACGTGGTTTGCGGGCGTAATATGCTTTTTCTTCGTGTGGGGCCTCGGCGCGTATCTGCCCGACCAGCTTGACCTGATCGTCGTCACCGGCCTGGGCCTTGGCTTTGTGACGGATCTGATCGTCAATCCCCTGTTCCGCTTTATCGCGCTGACGCCGGGGGCCAACGATCGCTGGATGATGTTCCCGAAAAAGAATTATCTGTTCCTGCCGCTGAATGTTGGGTACGCGCTGATTCTTTTGCTCTGCGTGGCGGGAACGTATAATGCCGTGAATACCCTGTTCGTTGGCTTATCCGGCGCAAAGGACACCGTTCCGCTTGGCGTGGAGCCCATCCTGTTCGGCGCGTTCACCATGGGATGGGACATGCTGTTCCTGGCGATAAAGCGTCTTGGACGCCGGATACTGGACGACGCCAAGGCCAAAGCCGGGCAGATAAAATAAGAAACAGAAGGGGGAATATAGCCGCCTATGTATGAAGAAATCGACCGCTACGTGCTGCAACTGATCGAGCAGTCTTCCCCCGAGCGCACCGCCTGGAATGTGGAAAGAATGCGGGCGGGATTACCGGCCAACTGGAATTATATCGACGGCTGCATGATGACGGCGCTCCTGTCCATGACGGACATCACCGGCGACCAAAGGTATTTTGATTTCGCGGAATCCTTCATTGACGCTTTCATTAACGAGGACGGTTCTGTCCGCACATTTAAAACGGAAGGCCATACCTTGGACGATATCAACGAAGGCCGGGTGCTGATCCCCCTGTACGCGAAAACGAGCAATGAAAAATACAAAAAAGCCGCCGATTTCCTGCGGCGGCATCTGGACGCGCAGCCCCGCACAGCGGAGGGCAGCTTCTGGCACAAGCAGATTTATCCCAATCAGGTGTGGCTGGACGGCATTTATATGGCCATGCCCTTCGCCGCGTTGTATGAGCAGGCTTTCGGCAGCGGGGATTACAGCGACATTTTCCGCCAGATCAGCATCGTCCGCGAGCATATGCGCGACAAAAGGACCGGCTTGTATTATCACGGGTACGACGCCAGCAGGAAAGCGTTCTGGTGCGACAAGGAAACGGGCCTCAGCAAAAATTTCTGGCTTCGGGCCATCGGCTGGTTCTCCGTGGCGCTGGCCGACCTGCTGGAGATCCTGCCAGAGAGCGAAGGGAAAAACGGACTTGCCGGTATCTTCCGCCGGCTCATGGAGGATATTTCAAAATTTGCCGACCCTGAAACCGGCATGTACTGGCAGGTGGTGGATCAGGCGGGCCGCGAGGGCAATTATCTGGAGAGCAGCGGCAGCGCCATGGTGGCCTACGCCATGCTGAAAGGCGCGCGCCTGGGCGTCCTGCCCGCGGAGTTCGCCGCGAAAGGCAGGAAAACGTTTGAAGGCCTGGTCAAAACCTGCCTTACCTTCCAGGACGGAAATCTCTGTCTGGACCATATCTGCCTGGTGGCGGGCCTTGGCCCCGAAGACAACCGCCGGCGCGACGGGACATACGAATACTACATTTCCGAGCCGGTAGTGAAGAACGACGCCAAAGGCGTGGCCCCCTTCCTGCTGTGCTATACGGAGGTCAAGCGGCTGGGGTAGGGGAGATCATTTTTCCTTCGGCGGCACCTTCATCAGGTCGGAATTCAGCAGCGGCGCATTGTTGCTTCCCTGCCGGGATTCCACGTAAAAGCTTGGCGCGACGCCGTATTTTTTCTTGAACATCCGGGAAAAGTATAGCGGTTCCCGGAAGCCGCACATCCGCGCAACGTCGGTGACGGAAACGCCGCTCATCTCCGCTCCTACCAATGCCTCCGCCGCGACCTGTAGGCGCTTGTTGTTCAGGTACTGGTGGGGCGTCACCAGCATTTCCTTCTGGAACAGCTTGCGCAGATAATCGTAGTTGAACGGCAGCGAGCGCAGGTGTTCATCGAGCTCGTAGGCGGGATCGTCGAAGTGCTCGAGAATATCCCGCTCGATTTCCTCCACCACGGGAGACCGCCGCTTCTCTTTATTGTAAGCGGCCAGGTAGCAGCAGATCAGGTTTCCGTAGGCTGAAAGGAAAATCGCTTTCTCCGGGCTGGAGGACTGGTAGTGGTACAGCGACGCCCGAAACGCGTCCAAAAGGAAATGGTTGCCGTCGTCCTGAATGATGGAAGGCCCCATGTCCGACAGGGTCGGCAGGCTGATGTTCAAGTGGATGTTTTCAAAGCCCTGTACGCTGGCGTTGGCGTGGGGGAGAAGCGGCGGGATGATCACGATGTCCCCTTTCCGATAGTTCAGTGTGCCGCTGTCAAACGAAAACGAACCGCCGCCCTCTGTGCAGTAAACGAATTCCCAGCTTTCGTGCGCGTGGCGCTTCACGGCCAGCATCATCTCATGCCGCCCCGCATAAATGATTTCATTCATGTCCGGCGCTCCTTTTTCTGAAGTGTGCTTTCAAGGCTATTATAGCAAAAAACATCCGTTTTGTCCATGACCAAAGAACTTGAGGAGGTAATACCATGGCCTACCTGACGCTGAAAAACATCAATAAAATATACCCCAACGGCTTCCACGCCGTGCACAATTTCAACCTGGAAATTGAGAAGGGGGAATTTGTTGTTTTCGTCGGCCCCTCCGGCTGCGGAAAATCCACCACCCTGCGCATGATAGCGGGCCTGGAGGACATTTCCAACGGCGAGTTCCTGATCAATGGCAAACGGGCCAATGAGATGGGTCCCCGCGAGCGGGAGATTGCCATGGTGTTTCAGAGCTACGCGCTCTATCCACAAATGACGGTCTATGACAATATCGCTTTCGGCCTGACCCTGCAAGGCGTGGACGAGGACATCATCGAGGAGCGGGTGAAGAAGATCGCGGGCATCCTGGGCCTGACGGATTACCTGGACCGCCTGCCCCGCGCCCTGTCCGGCGGCCAGCGCCAGCGCGTGGCCATCGGCCGCGCCATCATCCGCAAGGTGGGCGTGTTCCTGATGGACGAGCCGCTGTCCAACCTGGACGCCAAGCAGCGCGTGACCATGCGCTACGAAATCGCCCAGATCCACCAGAGTACCGGCGCAACCACCATCTACGTGACCCACGACCAGACCGAGGCCATGACTTTGGCCGACCGTATCGTGGTGATGAAGGACGGCTACATCCAGCAGGTCGGCACGCCGTACCAGCTGTACTTTGAGCCGCAGAACGTATTCGTGGCGGGCTTCATCGGCGAGCCGCCCATGAACTTCCTCAAGGGCACGGTGACGAACGGCGCGCTCCGCTTCGGCGATAACCTGATTGACCTGAAAAAGAAGCTGCCCGCCATCGAAAAATATGAGGGCAGGGAAATCGTGTTCGGCTTCCGTCCCGAAGGCATCAAACTGGGAAAACATGAGAACGCTTACCAAATCACCGCCAACGTGGAGCTGACCGAAATGCTGGGCGACAACACCAACGTGTATATCACCGCGGGCAGCGACCAGGCCATCCTGAAAGTCGACAGCCACGACACCCCCGAAACCGACGCGGACATCACCTTCTCCATCCCCTATGACAGCGTGTACATGTTCGACGGGGAAACGGAAATGGTGATCATACAATAACACGGTTTTTAGCAGGGACATATTTGTTCCTGCTATAATCAATCATAAAGGAAGGTATTGCATGAGTAAGGAAACTGTTACCAAGGTAATGAAATATGAACTGCGATACCTTGAAGGATGCGGAAGTTTCCAGGGAATGCAGGAAAACGTATGGGCCATACAACGCAAAACAAGAGAATTGCTCAACCGCACCATACAAATCTGTTATCACTGGGATTATCTGAATCAGGAACAATATAAGAAAACTGGTGAATATTTGGATGTATATAAGGAAACTGGCTATAAAAGGTTGGATGGATATATTTACGATTGCATAAAAGGCAATTGTGAAGATATGGCGGCATCGAATATTAACACAACCATTCAAAAAGCATGGAGTAAATATACTTCTTCAAAAGCGGATTTACTTCGTGGGAATATGTCAGTTCCATCTTACAAAAAAGATCAGCCCTTATTGATTCACAAACAGAGTATTACTTTCTTTGATAAAGAAAGTGGCCCAGAAGTAGAAATGTCCTTATTCTCTACAAAATTCAAACAAAGAACAGGATTTCCAACCCGTGTTCGATTTGCTGTAAAAATCAATGATGGCACACAGCGATCCATTTTTACGCGTGTAGTTAACAGGCAATATGGATATGGACAATGTCAATTGGTTTATGATCGTCCCAAATGGTTCCTTTTGCTCACCTATTCATTTGTCCCGGAAAAACATACATTGGATGAGAACAGGATACTGGGGGTAGACCTTGGAGAAACGAATGCGGTATACGCCAGTGTCTGGGATGAGTACGGGAGTTTTAAGATTGAAGGAGGTGAAGTGACTGAATTTGCTAAAAAATGGGAGGCAAGGAGGCATTCTCTGCAAAAGCAGGCGGCGTATTGTGGAGATGGAAGAGTAGGACATGGAACAAAGACAAGGGTTTCAAATGTCTATCAGGCAAAAGAACATATCGCCAACTTTCGTGACACAATCAACCACCGGTACAGTAAAGCGCTGATAGAATACGCTGTGAAGAAAAACTGCGGAGTCATCCAAATGGAAGAATTGACAGGAATAAAAGATGATTCAGAGTTCCCTAAATTTCTTCGTCACTGGACGTACTATGACCTACAACAGAAGATAGAGGCAAAGGCGAAAGAATACGGTATTTCTGTGAAAAAGGTAAATCCGCAGTATACTTCTCAACGATGCAGCAAATGCGGGAATATCGACAAAGAAAACCGAAAGACGCAGGCAAACTTCAAATGCACGCAATGCGGATTCTCCGCAAACGCAGATTTCAACGCATCGCAGAATCTTGCGATCAAGGATATTGACAAGCTGATTCAAAAATCATTGAGTGCGAAAGAGAAGAAAACATAAATCGCGCAGATCGTTCGCACTTTTTTAGGGGCGACTTCCCGTCCCAAAATCGAGAAAGTGGTCGTCAGTCTTTTCTTGAAAAGCAGACAATACACTCGAAAAGGTTAAGATGCACAAAGTAATCCGTGCATGGGCCACCATATTTGTGCAGATTTCCTGTTGCAACTCGCGCGAATACGTGGCTTGAAGGACAATCTCGTTTTCAAACACCTTATCAGCCAGCTTGGTTGCAACTCGCGCGAATACGTGGCTTGAAGGACGTCCACATCGGCGTCGTACAGCATGGTGCAAAACGTTGCAACTCGCGCGAATACGTGGCTTGAAGGCAGGTGGAGCTTCGCTATAAGGACGCCGCCGGCGTTGCAACTCGCGCGAATACGTGGCTTGAAGGAGGATATGCTTGATGGATTTCAGCTCGGTGTTGGTTGCAACTCGCGCGAATACGTGGCTTGAAGGAAACCAATCTTCCACGGCTTTTACATCCGTCAGTTCGTTGCAACTCGCGCGAATACGTGGCTTGAAGGTGTGCATCGCCGTGGTGGTGTACGTGGAACCGTAGTTGCAACTCGCGCGAATACGTGGCTTGAAGGCTGTCTGATGTTGTCAGCCGAAACTTCGATGACGTTGCAACTCGCGCGAATATGTAAACATAGTAGAGTTGTTTAGTAGGCTGACTGTTTTGCTAAATTTATATAATCAAGGAAAAAAGAAGCTGTTTCGTTTTCGACTCTCCGGCATATGATAAAACGGATGATGGGAGTCATCAAATCATGTGAAGGAGGGAGAGCGAATGAACATTCTTTTGTGGCTGGTGCTGGGCGCTGTGGCGGGCTGGATTGCCGGGCTGATCATGGGCGAGCGGCGCGGCTGGGCCGGGAACATCCTGGTGGGCATCCTGGGCGCGGGCGTCGGCGGCTTCGCGGCCTCGCTGCTGGGCTGGGGCGGTGTGGACGGCTTCAACCTGTACAGCCTGCTGGTGGCCGTTGGCGGCGCGTGCATCCTGCTGTGGATTTACAATATGCTCCAGCGCAGGATGGCAAGGACGTAAACGGGATAAAACGAAGATATACTGGGGGGAACCATTCTTTGGAGGCCAAAGAATGGTTCCCCCCAGCCTCCCTTCCAAGAAAGCCAAATAGTGGTGGTCAGTCATTATGCATTCTGTTCAAAACATCCGCAAATATCATGTTGCCGGATAAAAAAACAATAAGTCAGAGAGCAGGATTATTCCCGCTCCTTTTTATATCATATCGTCTTTCACGTTCGCATACCTTTTTCTGAAAGAGGTGAGCGGGATGGAAAAGACAAACAATCAATCCGGTATCGTGAAAAACCACATGCTGACGCTGGACAATCGGCGGCGGGCGTCGCTGACGGGCGTGAGCGAGGTGCTGGGCTTTGACGAAAACCAGGTGAATCTGCGCACGGAAAACGGGGAAGTGACGATCGCCGGGGAAGGGCTGCACGTGACGAAGCTGATGCTGGAGGATGGGCAGCTGGCGGTGGAGGGGAAAATCGACGGCGTGGTTTATTCCGCTCAGCGGGGTCGGCGCGGCGGGCTGTTTCGCCGGGGGGAAAAATGATCTTTTTTGAAACAGCGGGGCAGGCCCGCACGTTTCTGCTGCTTCTGTACGCAGGGTTTGGTGCGGGGCTGCTCTATGACCTGCTGGCCCTGCCGCGTCGGTTTCTGCCGCGCTTTTGTTCGCCCGCGCTGGACGCGCTCTGGTGCCTGCTGACGGGCGGCGGAATCGCGCTGGCGCTGGCATTGGGCGGCGAACAGAAGGTCAGGCTGTATGCTTTTTTCGGCCTGATCTGCGGCGCATCGGTATACGCCTTGGGTTTAAGACGCCTGGTTCGCGGCGTGATCCGTCTGATCAGACGGAAAAAGGCATGACGGAGGTTTATACTTTTTGCTGATTTTGCCGGTTCTTGTCACATTATCGCCACCGTTTGAGGCTGTACTTTTGGCGCGTTTTGCGGTATGATAAAGAGGCGGGAAAAGCTTCCCCATTTTGCCAAAGCGAGGGATCATACCGTGTATACAGAGCAGGATTATGCTGATATTTGCGCCCAGGAGAAGCAGCGCAAGCTGTTGCTGATCATTCCGTCGGCGGTGCTGCTGGCGGGAATCATTGTGACATTCGTGTTCCGCATCAAGTGGCTCACCGTGGGGCTATCGCTGGTGCTGGGCGCCGGACTGATTTTTTGTTACGGTCTGCTGATTTCCCCGGTAACTGCTTACCGGAAGCACCTGCACAACGTGCTGCACGGCAGGACGCGGCAGACCACCGGCGCATTCAAGGAAATGGAAGAGGTCGCCGTGGATCGGGATGGGGTGAAGTATTATCCCATGATGCTGAGCGTCGGCAATATGGACGACCCGGAAGACGACCGGCTGTTCTATTATGATGCCAACCTGCCGCGCCCAGACTGGAAAACCGGCGACATGCTCACCGTCACCGCGCATGACAAGGCGCTTGGCGCGTGGGTGAAAGCCTGATAACAATGAAACGCCGCCCAGGCAGTTTGTCCGGGCGGTTTTCCTATTATTTCCTGCGCTTGTAGTCTTCCTCAATATCTTTCTTCCAGTCGGCAGACAGGGGCGCAGCGCTGCGCATGCAGCGGAGGGCTTTGTCCAGCGTGCGGTAATTCAGTGCGGTCCCCACGGAATCGGCGTGGTAATCCACGGCGCGGTCGGCGCTGATACCGAAGCGGCCGGCAGTCTCCACGGCGTCGATGTTCGCGGCGAGGAACAGGAATTCCCAGCCATACTTTTCTTTCTGGCGCTGGATCATTTGCTTCACTTCGTCCGCGCCGAACATCCGGCTGGCGTTCTCCATGCCGTCGGTGGTGATGACGAACACGGTGTGCTCGGGCACGTCCTCTTCCCGGGCGTACTTGTGCACGTTGCCGATGTGGCGGATGGCTCCGCCGATGGCGTCCAGCAGCGCGGTGCAGCCGCCGACATAGTACTGCCGGTCGGTCAGCGGCTCGACCCGGGCCAGCGGCGCGCGATCATGGATCACCCGGCTGTTATTGGCAAAAATCACGGTGGAAACATACGCCTCGCCCGGCTCCTTCTTCTGCTTTTCGATCATGCCGTTGAAGCCGCCGATCGTGTCTTTTTCCAGTCCGGCCATAGACCCGCTGGCGTCCAGGATAAAGACCAGTTCTGTTAAATCCTTTTTCATCAAAAAAAACCTCCCGTTCGCTGTAATCCGCAGGTCTTGTTCAACCTTGCATGCACATTGTACAGCAAACCGGAGGGAATTTGGTCGCCTGAAAGGCGACAAATGAAGCGTTACGCCGCGGAGCCCAGCAACGGCAGGTCGAACTGGAACAGCACTTCATTGATTTCCAGCAGATCATACATGCTGTTTTTAATAAAGTACTCCAGCACGATGTCCATTTTGCTGCTGTGGCTGAGAGCAAAGCCCGCCTTTTCCAGCATCTCCTTCGTTTCGGCCAGGTTCAGCTCCAGCGCTACCGCGAAGGCAAACACGGTGGGCTTGCCGGGGCGGTAGCCCGGATTGTTTTTGATTTTGTTGAAAAGCTTCCTGTCCACATTGGCTTTTTTATAACACTGCGCGTCGGTCATGCCTTTTTCATCGATCTTGCGCAGGAGCATCCGGGAAAATCCTTCGTCGGTCTGGCGAAGCATTTTTTCCCAATCCGGCGTTTCAGCCTTTGGCCGAGGTTTTTCTATTAATCTTTCCCGGGGCCGTTTGGGTTTTGAAGAAGGAGCCGCGTTGGCAAACGAAGAAACGCCGGTATTACGGGGAAAGAGGCTTTCGCCGAGCATCTGGTCGTATTTCAGCGCTTTTTCCGCGTCCTCCCGCCAAAGATTCTGACGAATGTTTTCCCTGCGGCGGTCTGTATGCTCGTCCACATAATGCTGGTCGATGTACTGCCGCACGTCGGAGAACAGCTTCATGCTCACCGCGAGCGCCTCAGCGCCGAACACCACCAGATAGACCTGCATTTCGTTTTCCATCAGGAATTCGGTGATCGTCTGTGTGGCAACGGGGAGGGCCAGCTCTTTGGGATAGCCGTACACGCCGGTGGAAATCATCGGGAAGGCCACGCTTTCGCAGCCCAGCTTTCGCGCGATGCGCAGGGAATTCCGGTAGCAGGAGGCCAGCAGCCCCGGTTCGCCGTGATCGCCGCCGTGCCAGACGGGGCCAACGGTATGGATCACGAATTTGGCGGGCAGGTTGTAGCCTTTCGTGGCCTTGGCCTGACCCGTTTCGCATCCGCCGAGCTTGCGGCATTCCTCCAGCAGACGCGGCCCGGCGGCGCGATGGATGGCTCCGTCCACGCCGCCGCCGCCCAGCAGGCTGTTATTCGCCGCGTTCACGATGGCGTCGACAGTCATTTTTGTGATGTCATTCCTGACGATTTGCAGGGGCATGTGTTTTCCTCGCTTTCAGGATGAATAAAGAGGAGCCGGGAAGATTACACATGGGATGCTTTTCGCGCTTGCCTGCGCGTTTCATCCCCTGATAAACCAATCTCCCAACTCCCGAATGTAAATGCTGCGTCAATGGTGCTGCGGCGCGATCCTGTTCTTGTCCCGGTTCTGTTTGACCTTGTACAGGTCGTCATCCGCGGCGGAAATCAAATCCTTGCTCAGCATGCCGCTGCGATAACCCGCAACGCCGATGCTCACGGTCAAATCATAAGGCGACTGCTCTTTTTTCTGGCTCTCGCGCAGGGTCTCCCGGATGTTGTCGCACAGGCGGTCGGCTTCCTCCTGGGTGCCTTC
This sequence comes from Clostridia bacterium, assembly GCA_017509065.1. Next base: position 24,069 of record JAFWQM010000125.1, on the reverse strand, counting down.
CAGGTGGCCGCAGGTGTCGTTGATGGGTTTGAAAAAGTCCACGTCGATCATCAGCACATACAGGCGGCTTTCGTGGTTGATCAGTTTGTAATTGATAAATCCGATCAGGTGCTGGCGGTTGTTCACCTGGGTCAGCTTGTCAATGGAAATCTGCTGCCGGTTGGTGCCAACATAGATGCACAGCAGGTTCACCATCACGCACACACAGATGACGGGCAAGGATTCCCCTGCGAAGGAGAACAGCCACGCGGCCAGATTGCACAGGGAGAAGGATGCCGTCGTCTGCAAGTGAGCTTTGCGGTTCGGGCCAAATTCCCGGAAGGAGCGAATGAGCAGCCGGACAGCGAAAAAAGCAGTAAGGAGAAACAGATACACCATAAGCGCGTGATACAGCATCCCGCGCTGGTATCTGAGCGAATCGTCGATCGTAAAGAGATGATGGTTCCACAGGTTCAGCACGATGGGGATGATGGGAATGATGCTATATAATTCTCCCTGTTTTTCTTTTTTCCTGCCTGCCGTTAGCAATTTTTCCATAAAAAATGTTCGGCCGGCAAGGAATAAACGATACGCAAAGAACGTTATCTAAAGGAGCGGAACGAATCATTGTTCAGCCGGAAAGAAGGAGAAACATGAAGAAATGGATTTGTATGCTGCTGGCGTTTTCGATGCTCTTTGCCTTGACCCTGGCAGGGGCGGAAGCGAAGCCCGCTCTGTCGTTCGCTGACCTTTCCAACCTGGAATGGACGTTCAGCAGCGGCGTCGGCGCGTGGTATACCTGCATATGGATTGAGGAGGACGGCGCGTTCACCGGCGAATTCCATGATAGCGAAATGGGGGAGACCGGAGAGGGATATCCCGACGGCACGGTGTATGGCTGCCTGTTCCATGGCAGGATGACGATGGGCGAACAGGTGGACGAATACACCTGGAAGATCCACGTGGATGAACTGGAACTGGATGAGGGCCAGGTGCCGGAAGTGATTGAAGATGGTATGCGGTTTGTGACCAGCGCGCCATACGGCATACAGGCGGGAAATGATATGCTGCTGTATCAGCCGGGCACACCGGTGGAAAAACTTCCGGAAGGTTTCCTCATGTGGGCGCATCTGTATGAGCTTGGCGAGGATGTGAAAGAATTGCCCAATTACGGCCTTTATGACCCGCAGGAGGAAACCGGCTTTGTCGGCGAGGAGCCTTACGCCATGGGTGAAGTGATCGTCGGCGCGTGGAGAAACGAAGAAGAAATCGGTGCGGAAGCCTATTCGCTACTGATCCTGAAGAATGACGGTACCGGTGAACTGCTGCAATTGCCGGAGCAAAGCAGCGTTTCCCTGGTATGGTACCCGGAAGTCGAGGGCTGGGCAGTGTGCTTTGCTTCCGCCACAGCGTATTTTGGTTCTTCCGATGTAGAGATGCATATTGACTATAACGATGAAACAGACCAACTGTTTTTCGTGGACGCGGACGGAAATCAGATCATGGCGTATTACCGTGACTGGTGAGAAGAAACGGAATTGTTTTTTTCGGAAGAGTTTTAAAACAGAAGAGCCGCCCCGCAAAATCCTGTGAGGCGGCTCTGATTCTATCGTCAATGTCCGGATTATTGCTGCGCGTTTTCGTTTTCTTCGTCCTCGTCGCCTTCGTCGTCCAGGTCTTCTTCGGAGGCCAGGCCGCGGTTGATCTGCACGCCCTCCATATGGGAGTTGATGTATTTATCGAACACGCCGTTGGTGTAGCTGGCATAAACGAACCGGGCCAAGGCATAGCCGATCAGGATATAATACGCGCCAAGGGCCAGCAGCGCCAGCAGCGAGCCGGTGAACATAAACACAATCAGGCAGATGGCGGTCGGCACCAGCATAATGAGCCGGATGCCCACGGTCTGGGGCAGGCGGCCGACGGCCATGATGAGGCTGTTGCGGATGAGCTGAGGGAAGGTGACTTTATAGGACACCATCATGGGATACATGAACGTAACGCCCAGCATCCACACGATGCCCACCACCACGATCAGCATTTGCGGCACCATGAAAAGCACGCTGTTCGCCGCCTGCTGGCCGTAGAACTGGTAGCCTACATACAGAACCAGTGGCACGACGGAGGTAATGGCGCTCACCAGCAGGCCCTGTTTCCAGTTTTCCTTCAGGGCATCCTTGAAGTCCGCCCAGATGAAAGCGTGCTCGTCGCGGCTCCAGTTGCGGGTCACATATGCCAGGCCCGCCTGCACCGGGCCGGTGATGGCGATGCAGGGAATGCACCACAGGCAGAAGGTGGACAGCATGCTCCGCGCCATTTCCACCATCCATTCATCCAGATCCATTCCCGCCAGCAGCTTGACCTGCTCCTCCGTCAGCTGTCCAATATCACCGGTTTCTACATAAGCCGCGTATTCGCTGCTGATCATCAGCACGTTCATCAGCGTGGAAACGCAGTAGCCGATCAGAATGATCAACGGCAGCCAGGCCGCCACGGTCATCAGGTTAATGCGGCAAAGCGCTGAAAACCTAACGCGCAGCATTTCCCAGAACAGCTGCCAGCGGTTTCTGGGCAGATCTTCTTTTCTGAAATCGCCCTTGCCGCTTTTACCGTAATAATAATTGTTCATCATCTTTCCAAACATCAGGTCATTCCTCCAAATCATCGCGGTGCAATTCTTCGGCCACCGTTCCACGGCGTTCGACGAAAAACATGCTTTGCGCTATTATACTATATTTTTTTGGAATTGAAAACTGTTTATTTTGTACAAATACCGGACGTGAACAAAAAAAGCAGAAATGCTGACGGTTCTGCTTTATAAGTAGCTGTGGAAATGCGTGGCTAAATGTGAGGAATTTCGGCCAGCCGCGTTATAAAACGGAATAGTCCTCCAGGTGTTTTTTTCTGTACTGCTCCGGACTGAGGCCGTACCGTTTTTTAAAGATTTTGGAGAAAGCCAGCTGATCGCTGTAACCCACCTCCTGCGCCACCACATAAATCGGAACGTCGGTGCTGAGCAGCAGTTCCCTGCTTTTATCCATCCGCACCTGCATCAGGTATTCCTGGGGCGACATGAGCATTTTCTTTTTGAATATGGCGCTGAAATAGGTTCGGTTGATGCTGATATAGTTTGCTACGTCGTTGATGCGGATGCGGGCGTAATTCGCCTGGATAAAGCGCACGGCATAATCCACATAGTCATTGGCGCTCAGCCCGTCGCGGGGGCGCATGGTTTCCGTGTTTTTCTCATTGGATTCAATCGCCAGCGACAGAAAGCGGTACGCCTGGCTCATCCGGAACATAGCGCTGGACAGATTCAGATGCGGCCTTTCCAGAATCCCGTTGACCACGGCTTGGAACAGGGTGACATCCAGGCTGCAGTCCACCACATACACGCCGTCGGTGAAACCCGCGAATTCCATATACCGCCTGGCTTCGGCCCCGCTGTAGGTGATCCACACATAACGCCAGGGGTCCTCATGGTCGGCCTGGTAAAATGCTTCTTCCCTGTCCTTGAGCAGAAACATCTGCCGCTCGTGGATGTGAAACTCGCCTCCGTTGCAGCGCAGAAAGCCTTTACCGGACAGCACCACATGCAGATGATACCCCTCGCGCGCGTTGTGGGGATAGGTATAGCCGGGCAGGCAGCGCTGACTGCCGCAGGAAATCATATACAGGGAATAGTTCCTGTTCCGGGAATACTCGATGATATGATAGCTTGGGGACTTGTTCACCGCTGGCGCGTCGTAATTCATTTTCTGCTTATCGTCCATCATCGCAAATCTCCTGTCCTGAAAACCGGCACAGCGCGGAACGCGTGAGCCACCGCGCTGTGCCGGGATTGGGGTATGGTCAGCCTTTGACCGCGCCCAGCATGATACCCTTGACGAAGTATTTCTGGATGAAAGGATACACCAGGATGATAGGAATGGTGGCTACCATGGTGGCGGCCATGCGGATGGAGTCCGGCGTGACGGTGACGCCGGTCTTGCCCTGAGCCATCTGCTGGGCGGTGGAAGCGCCGGTCTGGTATTGGTTGAGAATCTCCACCAGGATGGACTGCATGGGCTTCAAGTTCTGGGAGGAGGTGTAAAGATAGGCGTCGAACCAGCTGTTCCACTGATGGATGGCAACGAACAGGGCCACGGTCATCAGGATGGGCTTGGCCAGGGGCAGCACGATCCGGAAGAAAATCACCAGATCGTTGCCGCCGTCGATCCTGACGGCCTCGAACAGCGATTCGGGCATGGAGTCGATGTAGGAACGAATCAGGATCATGTTGTACACGTTCATGACCAGCGGCAGGATGAACACCCAGAAGTTGTCCAGCAGGCCCAGATTTTTCAGCACCATATAATAGGGCACCTGGCCGCCGCCAAAGTACATCGTGAACACGAACAGCAGGCTCCAGAACTTGTGGCCCACCAAATCCTTGCGGCTGAGCGGATAGGCCAGCATGGAGGTGCACATCACCGCCAGGGGCGTGCCGATCAGGGTGCGGGCCAGGGTGACCAGGATCGAATGCTGGAAGGCGGAGCGGCCCAGGATCTCCTTGTAGCTGTACAGGGAGAACACACGGGGATAGAAGTAGATCCCGCCGCGCACAGCGTCGGTGGCGTCGTTGATGGAGACGACGAAGATGTTCCAGAAGGGATACACCGTGATCACGGTAACGATGAAAAGAAAAACCACTTTGAACACGTCCAGCACCCATTCGCTGGCCGTTCTTGTCTGCTTGATCCTGTTGGAAACAGGCTTTTTGGTGATTGCTGTCATGGCTTTTCCCTCCTTTCTCAGAACAGCGCGCTGTCGTTCAGCTTCGCGGTGATGCGGTTGGCGCTCATCACCAGGATGAAGGACACAACGGACTTGAACAGGCCCACGGCGGTACCGTATGAATACATGCCCTTTGCCAGGCCGTAGCGGTAAGAGTAGGTATCCAGCACGTCGGAGTAGTTCAGGATGGCGTTGTTGCCCATCAGCAGCTGCTGTTCAAAGCCGGTGGATAGGATGCCGCCAATCGCCAGGATGAGCAGGATGGAAATGGTCGGCCGGATGGTGGGCAGGGTGATATGCCAGATGCGCTTCACGCGGTTCGCGCCGTCCACCTCAGCCGCTTCATACAGCTGCTGGTCGATGCCGGAAATGGCGGACAGGTAAATGATGGCGTTATAGCCCATGGCCTTCCAGGTGTTGGCGATAGCGATGATCCACCAGAAATAGGGGCCGTTCTGGAAAAACAGAATGCGCTGGTCGATCAGCCCCAGACCGATCAGAATATCGTTCACCAGGCCGTTGCCGGACAGGAAGGTAAGGAAAATGTTCGAGGCGATAACCCAGGAAATAAAATAAGGCAGATAGGACGCGGTCTGGATGAATTTTTTCAGTTTCAGGCTGCGCAGTTCATTCAGCATCAGCGCTAAAATGATTGGTGCAGGGAAGGAAAACAGCAGGGTCAGAAAGCTGGTGGCCAGGGTATTCCGCATGATCATGCTGAAATCCTTGGTAAAGAAATACTGAAACCACTGGAGGCCCACGAATTTGCCGTTGAACAGGTCGTAAAAATACCCGTTCTGGCTGGGGCGATAGTTGGTGAAGGCCATATATAGGCCCGTCATGGGCGCGTAGCAGATCACCAGGACCCAAATCACCCCGGGAATCATCAGGAGGAATAAATACCGCTGGTCCCACAGCCTGGCTTTCAGGGGCTTTCTGGATTTCACGGCCAACGCTGTTTTATTTGTCATAAGCCCTCCTATTAAATAAGCAGGATCAGATAAGTCACTTTTATGAAGCAACATAATCCAATCCTGCTTTTTTCACTTATTTCCTGCGAATTTCCTCCGAAGAAACGAAGGAATCAACGGTTCATTTTATTTTTCGGAAACGGGCTTCAGTCCCCACAGCGCGAGGCGGGCGAAGTACAATTCGCTCATGTATGCTTCCACGTCAGCGGCACCGGCGTTCTCCAGCGCTGCCATCATTTCGGCATAGAGGGCATCGCATTCTTCCACGGTAGCGGCGTTGACCATGCGGGGATAGTACTGGTCAAACGCGTCCACCACGCCCTGGAATTCGAGGGCTTCGATGGAGCTGCCGGCAGGCTCGAGGGCGGCGAATTCGGCGCTGTCATAGTAGCCGTTGGTCAGGTTCTGATAAGCGAAGGTGGCGCAGCGGTCCTTTTCGTTGTACCAGATGCGGCAGGTGGTGCCGTCATCGGGATGCACGTCGTTCTTGACGAACCAGGTCCACTTGGTGATGCCGGTGATGTCCCTGGTGTTGGAGGGATCAGCCTGGTAACGGGCCACGATGTCGCCGATGGGGGTGCGCACGCCGTCAACAAAGTCCCAATCCTGGCCCTGGATGCCCCACAGGAGCAGGTCCTGGCCTTCCTGGCTGGCGCAGTAGTCGATGAATTTCACAGCGGCTTCCACGTTCTTGCAGTTCTTGGTGATGGCAATGGCGTCCCAGCCCAGGGAGGAACGGCCGGCCAGAGGCAGGTCATAAGTTTCGGCGTCGTCACGCACGACCTTGTAGGCCAGGTATTCGGCGTTGCTGTTTTCGCTGGCCATCAGGGCGGCGGAGGGGGTCCAGGTGTCCCAGTAAGCGCCGACATAGGCGAACGCGCCGTTGTTGGACAGCTTCTGGTTGCGCAGCTCCTGGGAGTTGCCGGTCCACTCGGGATCCAGCAGACCTTCGCGGTACAGTTCGTTCATCTGGTGGATGGCGTCGATGAAGCGGGGGTCGCGGGGGGCCAGCTCCAGCTTGCCGTCATGCACATAGAAGGGATACATGCCGTTCATGCCGGCGAAGAAGCCGTTGATGGTGCCGCTGCTGGGCTGGCCCAGCACGATGATGTTGCTGCTTTCGGGATGCGCTTCCTTAAAGCGCTTGAGGATATCCACCATTTCGCTCCACTTGAAGGGTTCGGCGGAATCGGCGCGCTCCTGGCCAACCAGTTCGATCATGTAGTCATAGCGGCAGATGAAGCCGTTCACGGGATCGGGGTCATAGCCGTACCAGTTGGAGAGGTAGTAGTTGTTGCCGTCGGTATAGCGGGTCTTGTTCAGCGTGTCGCCGTACATGGCCACCACGTTGGGCATCAGATCCAGGTATTCGCTCAGATTGACCAGCGCACCGGCTTCAATGTACTGGTTCACGATGTCGCTGCCGCGGTCCATGAGCACGATGTCCGGATAGTTCTGACCGGCCAGCATCAGGCTCAGCTTTTCGGCAGGGTTGCCCGAGGGGCTGACCAGATCGATATTCACGCCGGTGCGGGCTTCCAGTTCCTTGGCGACGGGATCGTCGAAGGTGCGCACGCCGGAGTTCTTGTCGAAGAAAGAGATGGTCACGGGTTCGTCCGCCAGGGCAGGCGCCATGATGGTCAGAACCATCATCACGGCCAGCAACAGGCCAACCAGCTTTTTCATGTTTTTTCCTCCTTATCAGCTCAACGCTGTATTGTTGGTTTTATTATATGGCTTTATGTTTTCATCGTCTATGGAATTATGACTTTATTATATGGGAATATGTCTGTTTTATTTTTTCCATTCGTATCAATTAATGTATTATCTGACGCCAGAAACAACATATGCGACATAATCAAAGCGAATAATCCCATAAATTGTAAAATATGAAGGATAACTCCATTCAATATGCCATATTCATTTTTTTCAGCAGCACGGCGTCGGTATGCTCAAACGTCAGGCTCAGCTTTCCGCCATTTGTCCTGACGGTTTGATTCGTCCAAATATCCTCATAAATGCCCTCCGGCAGTCCTGCTCTTTCAAGATTAACGGTGACTGTTTCTCCCTGTTCCTTCCAGGAGAAAACGGCGGCGTATGTTTCGCCGTTGATCCGAGCGGTATACACGGGGCAGGCTGAGCCGCCGGCAGCGTCCACCGGGCGGAACACGATACCGCTCCTTGCGACAGCATTGACAGCCGGATTCCCGGCGATTTTCTTAGTGCGCTCCTTTGCGCCGGGCCGTCCGTAATCCTCGGATAGCAGCATCACCGAACCGGCAACGGCCGCGGACGTGTATCGCGCTCGCGCTTCTCCCTCGGTGGAATCCCGGAGCATGCAGAAGCTGCGCTGCAGCACGATGTGGTCGGGGTCGTTGAACTGATACAGCCTGCCGCCCGTCCACCAGGAATAGGTCTGGGCGTTGAGCACGTATTCGATATCCTCCGAAAGCCCGAAAGCATCGCAGGAAAAGCGCCGCGCGTTGCCGTACCCATATGGGAACAGCGGGGCGATGGAGAGGCTGAGGAAAAACGGCCTGCCGATCTTCTTTTCGTCAAACAGGCGTTCAAGCGTCTGATACCCGAAGGCAAGCGCCTGCCTGCCCGTATGGATCGCGGGATCATAGTGGTTCCCTTCCATACCGGCGTGGCTGAGGAAATCGATTTTCAGATAGTCATAGCCCCAGTCGATGAACTGATTTGCCTTTTTTTCCGTCCATTCCAGCCACAGCGGATGGGTCACGTCGTAAGGCACGGAGCGGTCGATCCGGGGCAGCGGATTTTCCTGTCCGTCCCGCAGCACGATTTCGGAGAAGGTATGCCCTGGCATCAGGGGAATCTCTTTGTCAAGGGGCCAGAAGCAGGCGAAAGGCGCGTCGTAGATCCCGGCCTTCTGTCCGTTCCGATGGAGATCGTCTTTGATTCTCAGCCTGTCTTCTTCTGCTATGCGCTGCCAGCCTCCGTCCAGATTGATATAGGTTTCGCCATGGTTTTCAAAGCCCCTGGGCGTAAGCGCTTCCCGCAGGAACTGCCCGCTGGCCTGAAAGTTGTCGGCGTTCAGCGTGCGGGCCAAGCCGGCATAACTGTTGAAGCCGAAGGGTACGCCCTGGGTCCAGGTCCGCGGCGCGCGTTCCTGGCGCAGCGTATCCGCGTAATCCTCCAGCAGATTCCGCCAGTCGTAGCCGTAGGAAATCAGAAAGCGGGAGGAAAAGACCTCTGTTCCCTCTATACACCCGTGCGGCGCGTAGTCATGGCTGCCTTCGTCGCTGGCTCCCTGGCCGCAGCGGGCTTCCAGAATGCGCGCGTCCATACCGGGACAGGCAATGGCATTCTTCCATACGTCAAAATCCATCGCCCCGATGAGCAGCCCTTCCCGGCTGTCTTCCATAAACAGCACGGTAACGTCATAGCTTTTGCGTCCTGCCCGCAGCGCCACGGCCTCATAGCGCATCCACATGTCATTGTCATAGGGAACAAGCAGCATTTTTGCTCCCAGATCGCGCCACAGGTAAGGCGTTTCATCGTTTTTGCCATGGGCAATCAGCGGGGTCAGGCTGTTGGAGCGAACAGGAGCGCCATTCTTCCGGCGCAGGCTGCACCGGGCGACGGCACCCGCTTCCGTCACTGTCAGCTCTTCCACCAGGATAAGCCCGCCAACGTTTTCATAAACGAGAGTCAGGCCGTTTTCGTCCGTCCGCGTTTCTACCAGCGCCGCATTCCTGCTGTCGATCACCTCTCCTGCGCCGGCGTCCCTGGCCGACGCGGAAGCGGACAGCAATGGCCGATCCTCCAGATACAAAGTAAACAAGCCGTGATCCTCTGACCGCCATTCATACCGATTCTTCACCAGAACGCACCTCTTTCAAAATAATTATTTGGCTCCCGATAAGCTGTTTCGCTGTATTTATCATATATAAAAATCCTGCCCGCGTCCATATGGAAAAATGACAGACTGTCCGCCTGCGGATAAAACAAAAAGCGCCTCCTCACAGAAGCGCTTTTCTATGTGATGCTTACGCCTGCTTGGCGATTTCCACCAGCTGAGCGAACGCGGCGGCGTCGTTCACGGCCAGGTCAGCCAGCATTTTGCGGTTGACTTCGATGTTCTTTTTCTTCAGGCCGTTGATAAAGGTGGAATAGCTCATACCGCTCAGACGGGCGGCGGCGTTGATGCGGATGATCCACAGGCGGCGGAAGTCGCGCTTGCGCATTTTGCGGCCTTCATAGGCGTAGCGCAGGGAGCGGCGCACCTGTTCGCTGGCAGTGCGGTACTGCTTGGATTTGCTTCCCCAGTAACCCTTCGCCAGCTTGAGCACCTTGCGGCGTTTTTTATGGGCGTTGACAGCCCTCTTAATGCGTGCCATTGTTTATGTCCTCCTTATGGGCGATGGATTACTTGTAGGGAATCAGCTTGCGGATGGTAGCGGCTTCGGCATTGTTCATCAGCTGGCCGCCCATGCGCAGGTGACGGATGCGCTTGGTGGTTTTCTTGTTCAGGATATGGTTGGCGTTCATTTTCTTGTGCTTCACCTTGCCGGTCTTGGTCAGGCTGAAACGCTTGGCTGCGCCGCGGTGGGTCTTTTGCTTGGGCATGGATAAGTTCCTCCTTCCGGAAAGTTTGATTATGCCTGCGTGGCTTCCTGTTCCTTGGCGGCTTTCGCTGCCTTGTCGGCCTTGCTGGCTTTTTCCGCTTTTGGCGCAAGGATCATGATCATGTTGCGCCCTTCGATCATGGGACGGCGTTCGACGGTGCATATGTCCTTGACCCGCTCCGCGAATTCCTGCATCACCTTCATGCCGATATCGCTGTGGGCAATCTGGCGGCCGCGGAAACGGATGCTCACCTTCACCTTGTCGCCGCCTTCCAGGAACTTGACGGCGTTCTTGGCCTTGACAGCCACGTCGTTTTCCTCGATGGTGACGGACAATTGCACTTCTTTGAGGGACACGATGCGTTCCTTCTGGTTCTTGCGCATCTCGCGTTCGCGCTTGGCGGTTTCGTAGCGGTGCTTGTCATAATCCATCAGCTTGCAGACAGGGGGCTGCGCGGTGGGCACGATCTTCACCAAATCCAGCTCGGCTTCCTCGGCCAGCTCCAGCGCCTTCCGCGTGGGCATGATGCCCAGCTGCGCTCCGTCCGCGCCGATGAGGCGCACTTCACGGTCCCGGATTTCTTCGTTGATGAGCAATTCTGCGGCTATGGTCGATACACCTCCCAAATCAATTGAGCCAATAAAAAATGGCTGGATGAAGCCACCCAACCATGCAAACGCTTACTGAATAAGGCTGCCATGACCCGCGCAAAACATGATTCGCGTCGGAGAGAAGCGGGCGGCTTCTGCTTGAAACATGGGTATTATACCAGATTTTCGTGCTTTGTCAAGCAAAAAAAGAAAAAAATTTACGTACATTGTCATGGAGAGGAGAATTGTTTTTTCTTATCCCAAATAATATATGCCTTTTATGCCTTTCTCAGAAGGGGATCTGGGGGAAACCGCTCTTTGGGCATCAAAGAGCGGTTTCCTCCAGTAATCATAACTCGTAAGTGATAGCTCTGGAAAGCTCGTTATTTGCTGTTGTATATCCCTGCCGATTTTGATATAATAGGAACATGATCTTCGGAAAACAAGCCAGAGGCTTTAGGGAGGAATGAAGCATTGAAACGCATTGTATTGACCGGCGGCGGCACGGCGGGGCATGTGACCCCGCATCTGGCGATTCTGCCGCATTTGCTGAAAGAGGGTTATGACGTGCATTACATCGGCACTGCGGACGGCATCGAGCGCCAGATGATGACCATGGACGGCGTGACGTACCACGCGGTCAAGAGTGGCAAGCTGCGCCGGTATTTCGACTGGAAGAACTTTACCGATCCCTTCCGGGTGATCGCCGGCGCGTTCCAGTCCGGGCGGCTGATGGGAAAGCTCAAACCCGACGTATGCTTTTCCAAGGGCGGGTTCGTGTCGGTGCCTGTTGTCATCGGAGCCAGGCTGCACGGCGTGCCGGTGGTGTGCCACGAAAGCGACCTGACGCCCGGCTTGGCGAATAAAATCTGCTCGAAGTTTGCCAGCCGTATTGCCACCACGTTCCCGGAATGCGCGAAAGCGCTGGGTGAAAAAGCAACCTGCACCGGCACGCCCATGCGGCCCCAAATTTTTTCCGGCACCCGGGAAGGCGGATTAAAGCTGACAGGCTTTTCCGGCAAGCGGCCCATTCTGATCATGATGGGCGGCTCCATCGGCGCGCAGCGGGTGAACGAGGCCCTGCGGGAAGCGCTGCCAAAATTGCTTGAAACGATGGACGTGCTGCATCTGACCGGAAAAGGAAACCTGGACGAAAGCCTGAACACTTTGCCGGGATATAAGCAGTTTGAATTTCTTTCGGATGAGCTGCCGGATGCCCTGGCCTGCGCGGACCTGGTGCTGTCCCGCGCTGGGAGCAACGCCATCTGCGAGTTCCAGGCGTTAAAAAAGCCCATGCTGCTGGTGCCCTATCCCAAAGGTGCCAGTCGCGGCGACCAGATCCTGAACGCAGAATCCTTCCGAAAGCGCGGTTTGTGCCACGTCCTGGCCCAGGAAAACATGACCGGAGATACGCTGTACAAAGCAATTCTCGATCTGCAAAAGGATAAAGACAATCTGATCCGCAGTCTGAAAGCCGCCCCGCCCGCCGACGGGACGCTGCCAGTGCTGGAGATGATCCACGCTGTGGAGAAAAAGAACCGGTAAGACGAATATGACCTGAATTAACCGGGAAAAGAACATTGCGGGTTTTCCAAAAATAGGTTATAATACAGTTGAAAGCACAAAAGCCCATAACGTCCGCACAAATGGAAAGGAGCAGACCGCAGATGATTTATTATGTGAACGCTTCCGCTTCCCGCGACGGGAACGGCAGCAAAGAAATGCCCTTCCGCCGCATCAACGACGCCGCGAAAATCGCCGTGGCAGGCGACGAAGTGCTGGTGGCCCCCGGTATATACCGGGAATACGTGAATCCGCAGAACGCGGGCACGGAGGACAAACGCATCGTGTACCGCTCGGAACAGCCCCTGGGCGCTGTCATCACCGGCGCGGAGGAGCTGACCGGCTGGGAGCACTGCAAAGGCGAGGGCAACGTATGGAAAGCTATCGTGGACAACGGCGTGTTCGGCGCGTACAACCCCTACACCACCATGGTGTGCGGCGATTGGTACTTCGCGCCCACCGTGCGCCATACCGGCGCGGTGTTTCTCAATGACCGGATGATGTACGAAACCGTCACGCTGAAGGAGTGCATCGCAGGCGAAGCCGACCCCTGCGCTTGGAAGCAGGAGGAGTCCACCTATAAATGGTTCACCAGGCAGGAAGACGGCAAGACCGCGATTTACGCCAACTTCCAGGGGAAGGACCCTAACAAGGAAAAAGTGGAAATCACCGTGCGCCGCAACTGCTTCATGCCGGACAAAACCGGCGTGGGCTACATCACCGTATCTGGCTTCAAGATCGATAAAGCCGCCACCACCTGGGCCCCGCCCGCCGCGTACCAGGACGGCATGATCGGCCCGCACTGGAGCCGCGGCTGGATCATTGAGGACTGCGAAATCTGTAACAGCAAGTGCTGCGGCATTTCCCTGGGCAAGTATCTTGACCCGGAGAACGACATGTATTTCTACACCAAGCACGTCAAGTCCCCCACGCAGATGGAGCGCGACGCCGTGTGCCGGGGCCAGTACCACGGCTGGCTGAAAGAGAAAGTGGGCGGCCACATTATCCGCCGCTGCGACGTGCACCACTGCGAGCAGACCGGCATCGTGGGCCGCATGGGCGGCGTATTCTCCACCATCGAGGACTGCCACATCCACGACATCTGCAACTCCCAGCAGCTGGGCGGCGCGGAGACCGCGGGCATCAAGCTGCACGCGGCCATCGACGTGACCATCCGTCGCAACCACATCCACAACTGCATCATGGGCGTGTGGTGCGACTGGCAGGCCCAGGGCGCGCGCATCTCCCAGAACCTGATGCACGACAACATGAAGCCCGAAGGCATCCAGCACGCGCAAGGCGCCATGTTCAACTGCGACGTATTCATCGAAGTTGGCCACGGCCCGACGCTGATCGACAACAACGTGCTGCTGTCGAAAACCTCCGTGGTCATGCCCAGCGAGGGCATCGCCTGCGTGCATAATCTGATGCTTGGCAACTTCGGCCTGATCAACTCCGGCGTGGACAGCATCGTGAACGGCCAGCGTGAACCCCGCTACACCCCCTACCACATCCGCCACCGCACGGAGGTCGCGGGCTTCATGACCATCCTCCACGGCGACGACAGGATTTACAACAACATTTTCGTGCAGCATTACCCCATCACCAATCCCGACCTGACACCTCAGAACAGCGACTATCAGGTGGTCGGCACTTCGCCCTTTGATATTTTCCCGACTTATGAAGAATGGATCGCCAATTTCATGATGGGCGAGGAACCCAACATGGGGCATCTGGCGCAGTTCCATTTCGGCCATCTGCCGGTATGGGTGGACGGCAACGTTTACCTGAACGGCGCGGCGGTGTGCAAGCATGAGAAGCATTTCCTGAAGCCCGAGTTCGCGGAGGCGAAGGTGGAGCTGACGGAGAAGGACGGCAAGCCCTGCCTGCGCACCAACATTTACGATTTCATCCGCGACTTCCGCGACGGCATCATCACCAGCGATATCCTGGGTTGCGCATTCGAGCCGGAACAGCGCTTCGAAAATACCGATGGGACGGAAATCATTTTCGACCGCGACTACTTCGGCGCCCACCGCGGCCTGACCGCTCTGCCCGGCCCCTTCGCCAACGCAGAGGACGCGGAAAACGCGCTGCGGTGATACGCTGACTTTCGACGCCATCGGCGGTTTCGGGTCTTGCGCCTTTACACAATTTGCACCAATAAACACATTAACAGCAGGGACTGTCTCATAAAGAGGCAGTTTCTTTTGTTGCAATTTTATACAAGGAGTGTTAGAATAGGACGGCAAATTTCTTATGATTCTGCGAACGAATGGAGGAAGCTGAAAATGAAGCACTTTGATGAAAACTATACCCTGAAAGTTTTTCAGGATATGCTGGCGATCGACAGCACAACCGGGCAGTTTCGGGAAGCGCAGGACTGGGTGATTGCGGAAACGGAACGCCTGGGCTACAAGGCGGCTGTGACGCATAAGGGCGGCGTGATTGTGGATCTGGGCGGCGAAGGCGACCCGCTGGTCATTTCCGCGCATCTGGACGACATCGGCCTGATGGTGCGCAAAATCAACGCCGACGGCACGCTGAACGTGTGCAGCGTGGGCGGGCTGTATCCCTTCTACTGCGTGACGGAAAACGTGCGCGTATACACAGGCGAGAGCAAGGTGTATACCGGCACCGTCTGCCGCACGCCAAACTCCGTGCACGTCACCGAGGAAGAACTGCGCTCCGCCCTGGGCGATTTCCGCAAGAATGTGTGCGTCGTGCTGGATATGCCCGTCAAAACGGCGGAAGATACACGGAAGCTGGGCATCGAAACCGGCGATATGATCGCCCTGGACCCGCGCTTTACGATGAGCAACGGCTATATCAAGAGCCGCTTTGTGGATGACAAAGCTTGCGTCGCCGTACTGCTGAACGTGATGAAGACATTAAAGGAACAGAAAATCACGCCGAACCGCAAGGTGTACGCCTATTTCGCTTTCTACGAGGAAATCGGCCACGGCACCACGTATCTGCCCGCCGACACGAAGGACTATTTGGCCCTCGACATCGCGCCCACCGGGCCGGACCAGAACTCCGAAGAGCATCTGGTGTCCATTTTCTGCAAGGACAGCCGTTTCCCCTATCACTATGAAATGACCGCCGAGCTGCGGGCGTGCGCGAAGAAGGCGGGCATCGACTATGTGATGGACGTGTTCACCCCGCATTACGGCACCGACGGCGACGCGTCCGTCACCGCTGGCTACGATATCCGCCACGCCGCCATCGGCCCCGGCACCTCCAACAGCCACGGCTACGAGCGCACCCACATCGACGGCCTTCGCAACACCTACGCTCTGACGATGGCGTACATTAGCAAATAAAATTGACTATAAATTATCGAATGTTTATCCCGAACGGTCATGCGATCGTTCGGGGTTTTGTATCTTTTTTGTTTATTTTTCAAATAATCGGCTGTCAATCGACAAATAGAATTGACAGAAAACGAAAGATGTGCTTCAATATAGGCACACACGCATAATCATTTTATGCGTTCGTAACTTTCAAAAGGAGGAACCTATACATGAAGAAACTGCTGGCTTTGGCGCTGGCGCTGGTCATGGCGATTTCCTTCGCCGTCAGCGTGAACGCGGAGGGGGCCAAAGTGCTGCACTTTGGCGAAATCAACCCCAAGGTGGGCTATGATCCCCAGACCAACACCAACTCCCGCGCCACCACCATCGAAGAGTGCGTGGTCGAAGGTCTTTATTTCTGGAACGACCAGAACGAAGAAATCCCCGTTCTGGCGGAAGACTTCCCGGCCATCTCCGACGACGGCCTGGTGTACACCTTCACCCTGCGCAAGGGCGTGTATTTCTCCAACGGCACAGAGCTTACCTCCAAGGACGTGAAATACACCTTCGAGCGTATGTTCACCCCCACTACCGGCGCTCTGAGCACCTATATGTACAACATGATTCTGGGCGCGAAGGAAATGCTGGCGGGCGAAGCCACCGAACTGGCCGGCTTTGAAATCGTGGATGATTACACCTTCAAAATCACCCTGACCGCCCCCTTCTCCTGCTTCACCAAGAACCTGGGCATCATTTACGCCGCCATCTTCCCCGCCGACGCCTGCGAAGCCGCTGGCAGCGACTGGGGCATCGGCACCCTGATCGGCACCGGTCCCTATGTGCTGGGCGATCACGACAACAGCTCCGTCACCCTGACCAAGAACGCTAATTACTGGGGCAGCGAACCTCACTTCGATGAAATCATCGTGACTCTTTTCGACGATGAGAACACCAAGCTGATGGCCATTGAGAACGGCGACCTCGACCTTTGCCAGGTGCCCACCGACCTGTACCTGCAGTACCAGGGCACGCCCACCGCTGAAAAGTTCCACAAGTATTATCCTCTGGGCACCGTGTTCCTGAGCATCAACCTGTCCGATGAATACAACGGCCAGCCCAACCCCCTGGCCAACGTGAAAGTCCGCGAAGCCATCTCCATGGCCATCGACCGCGAGACCCTGGTTGAATTCATCGACAACGGTCTGGGCAAAGTCGCCACCGGCACCGTGAACCCTGCGCAGCTGGGATTTGTGGAGCGCGAAGCGTATCCCTTTGATCCCGAAGCCGCCAAGGCCCTGCTTGCCGAAGCCGGCTATCCCGACGGCGTGAGCTTCACCGCTCAGATCCGTTCCACCGACCAGCCCGACATGGTGCAGATTCAGAGCGACCTGGCCCTGGCCGGAATCGACATGAAGATCGAACTGGTTGACGCCGCCACGTGGACTTCCCTGCGCAACGCCGGAAACGCTCAGTGCGAATGGATGGGCTGGTTCCCGCTGTACGCGGACCCTGACAACAACATCTATTCTTACTTCCATTCCTCCAACGCCCCAGGAAAGTCCGTGTTCTATAACAATCCGGAATTCGACGCGCTGATGGACGCTGCCCGCCTGTCCACCGACGACGCGGAACGCGCCAAGCTGTATGAGCAGGCCGACGAAATCATGTCCCGTCAGGACTACGCCTGCATCCCCCTGTACTATCCGAACTACGTGTTTGCCGCGCAGGACTACATCACGAACTTCACCGTCGGCAACCTGATTTATCAGATCTGCTACGACGTGGACTTCGACATGGATCTCTACAACGCGAAGTAATCTGAACGACGCAAACGGCGGCTCCGGATTTCCATTGGAAGCCGGAGCCGCTTCGTCTTTGATTTTCTAAAAGGGGTGCCTCTGATGTCCCGATATCTGGTTGGCCGCGTGTTTCAGGCCATCGGCGTGGTGCTTGCAATTTCGCTCATCACGTTTTTCATTCTCAACGTCATTCCCGGCGACCCGGTGGAACTGATGATGGGCGAGTTTGCCACACCGGATTCCATCGCGGCGGTGCGCCGTCAGATGGGGCTGGACAAGCCTCTGGCCACCCAGTATTTCAGCTGGCTGGGCAATATGCTTCAGGGCAATTTCGGCGTATCCTATTTTCAGCATAAGCCAGTGATGGATATGCTGCTCAATTCCTTCGGATATACGGCGCGGCTGGCTGTATTCGCCTACATCCTGGCCCTTGTGTTCGGCCTGACGTTCGGCATACTGGCCGCCGTGTTTCACAATAAATTCCTGGATCGGGTGCTCATGACCCTGTCCATCGCCGGCGTCTCCGCGCCGAACTTTTGGGTAGCCATCATCTTACAGATATATTTCGGCCTGACACTCAAATGGTTCCCCATCTCCGGCGCAAGAGACTGGAACTATTACGTGCTGCCCGCCATCGCGCTGGGCACGCGCTACGCCGCGTCCATTTCCCGCATCACGCGAACCAGCATGCTGGAGGTGACCAAGCAGGACTATATGCGCACCGCCTCAGCCAAAGGCGTGTTCGGCTGGAAGCTGGTCATGAAGCACGCCTTCCGCAATGCGCTCATCCCGGTTGTGACCGTGGCGGGCACCGATCTTGGCAACATCCTGACCGGCTCCATGCTGATTGAAACCGTATTCACCATCGACGGCATCGGAAAGCTGATGGTGGACGCCATCAACCAGCGCGATCTTCCGCTGGTGCAGGGCGGGGTCATGTACATCGCCTGCGTGTGCGTGGTCATTTACCTGCTGGTGGATATTCTCTACGCGGTCATCGACCCCAGAATCCGCTTGGGAGGAGGCGCTGAGGGATGAAAAAGAAAGACAGAAAGCAGAACCAATACCGCTCCTATTACCAGGTCAGCTGGGATTTGCTGCGGAAGAATTACCTGGCGATGATTTGTCTGTTCGTCATCCTGGTGCTGACCCTGATCGCCATATTCGCACCGGTGCTCACGCCTTACGAGCCCAACGTAAACAAGGCCCGCGACCGGTTCCAGAGTCCCAGCGCCGCCCATCCCTTCGGCACGGACCAGTTCGGCCGCGACATCCTGACGCGCATCTTCTACGGCTGCCGGATCTCCCTTTCCGTTGGCCTGATCTCGCAGCTGATCGCTTCTTTGCTGGGTTACTTTATCGGCGTCAGCGCGGGGTATTTCGGGGGCAAGGTGGACAACGTGCTGTCTTTCCTGATTCAGGTGTTCTCCTCGTTCCCCTTCCTGCTGTTCGCCATCGCGGTGATGTTCATCCTGGGACCGGGGCTGCTGAACCTGTATATCGCTCTGGGCCTCCTGGGCTGGACCTCCACCGCCCGCCTCATCCGCGGCGAAGTGCTGCGCATCAAGAACAGCGAATACATACAAGCCTGCATCGTGGGCGGCGGTTCTCCCTTCCGCGTTATCATGAAGCATCTGCTGCCTAACTGCGTGCCCATCCTGATCATCACCATCACCCTGGGCATCCCGAACGCCATCCTGTCCGAAGCGTCGCTGAGCTATCTGGGCCTGGGCGTTTCTCCGCCCACCGCCTCCTGGGGCTCTATGATTTCTGAAGCCCAGCCCTTTATCCGCGGCTACACATATTACAGCCTGTTCCCCGGCCTGGCGATCATCATCACCGTTCTGTCCTTCAACCTGCTGGGCGACGGCCTGCGTGACGCGCTTGATCCCAAGCTGCGCAGCTGAAAGGAGAAAGATCATGCAAGAGAATATTCTGGAAGTGCGCGACCTGAGCATGAGCTTCTTCACCAGCCATGGGGAACTGCCCGCGGTCAACCATGTGACCTTTACCGTGGAAAAGGGAAAGACCCTGGGCATCGTGGGCGAATCCGGCTGCGGCAAATCCATGACCAGCCTGTGTGTGATGGGCCTGTTCCCCCAGCCGCCGGGAAAAATCGTGGGCGGCTCCATCCTTTTTCAGGGCCGGGATCTGACGAAGCTGAAACCCAGGGAAATGCACAAGATTCGCGGAAAAGGCATTTCGATGATCTTCCAGGAGCCCATGACCAGCCTGAACCCGGTGCTGACCATCGGCGACCAGATCACGGAAGCCATCCTGCTGCACGAAAAAGTCAGCAAGGCCGAAGCAAAAAAGCGCGCCCTGCACATGATCGAGCTGGTAGGTATTCCGATGCCGGAAAAAATCTTCGCTTCCTGTCCCCATCAGTTGTCCGGCGGCATGCGCCAGCGGGCCATGATCGCGATGGCGCTGTCCTGCAATCCTGACCTGCTCATCTGCGACGAACCCACCACCGCGCTGGACGTGACCGTGCAGAGCCAGATCCTGTCCCTCATCAACCGGCTGAAAGACCAGACTGGCACGTCCGTCATGCTCATCACCCATGACATGGGCGTCATCAACGAAATGGCGGACACGGTGATCGTGATGTACGCGGGCCAGATCGTGGAGCAGGCGGAAACGGAAGAGCTGTTCGCCCATCCCGCGCACCCCTACACCATCGGCCTGATTCAGTCCATCCCGCCGCTGGACCGCGAGGTGGAGGAACTGAACGTGATTCCCGGTTCCGTTCCCATGCTGTATGAGCTGCCGGAGGGCTGCCTGTTCGCGCCCCGCTGCCCTTACGCTACTGAGAAATGCCGCCGGGAGCGCCCGGACATCGGCCAGGCTTCCGTCGGCCACGACGTGCGCTGCTTCCGCTATTTGCCAGGCCGGGAGGGGGAATGATTATGCCGGAACCGTTGCTTCGCGTCACTGATTTAAAAAAGTATTACAGCCTGAAAACCGGCAAGCTCCTGGGCGGAAAAACCACCGTGAAGGCCGTGGACGGCATCAGCTTTGACCTGGAAGCCGGCCAGACCCTGGGCATCGTGGGCGAATCCGGCTGCGGCAAATCCACCATGGGCAAAGCTATCATCCGCTTGATCGAGCCCACCTCGGGCAAAATCACGCTGGACGGCGAGGATTTCACCACCCTTTCCGGTCCGGATTTGAAGCGCGCCAGGCGAAAAATGAAGCTGATTTTCCAGGATCCCTTCGCTTCCCTGAATCCCCGCATGACGGTGAAGGACATCATCGGCGAAAACATCGACATTGACCATACCTACGCCACTAAAGCAGAGCGCGACGACCGCATCCGCGAGGTGATGGAACAGTCCGGCCTGAACCTGGATTTCATGGACCGCTATCCCCATGAGTTTTCAGGCGGCCAGCGACAGCGCATCGGCATCGCCCGGGCCATCGTGCTGCCGCCGCGCCTCATCATCTGCGACGAGCCGGTGTCCGCGCTGGATGTGAGCATTCAGGCCAAGATCATCAACCTGCTCAAGGAACTGCAAAAAAAGATGGGCCTGAGCTACATTTTTATTTCCCACGACCTGTCGGTGGTGAAGCACATCTCCGACCGCGTGGGGGTCATGTACCTGGGCCACATGATGGAAATCGCCGACAAGGCCAGCCTGTACCGCAATCCCCGGAATCCCTACACCCAGGCGCTGATTTCCGCCATCCCCAAGATGCCCGGGGAGACCGTGCATGAAAAAATCGAGTTGGCCGGCGATATCCCCAGCCCCGCCAATCCGCCTTCCGGCTGCTGCTTCCATACCCGCTGCCCTTACGCGAAACCCATCTGCAGCCAGGAACGCCCGGAACTGAAACAGGTCGGCCCCGATCATTACTGCGCCTGCCACTTGTGCCAAGCGAAAAAATAAGCGCATGGCTGACTTGCGGATAGCAGGATCAGCTTTCAGCATGGCCTGTTCCGACGGTGATAATTTGGCAGACTGCCAAAGAAGAACATTTACAGTCAAGCGAGATACCTTACAATAAACAAACTTTTTTCAGCATTTTCATAAATTCGTTCGGAAATTTGAACAGAAAATGCTCTGTATTTGAAATTTTCAGTTGCTTCCTTCCCGGATCTATGCGATAATAGCATCACTCCAACGAACCTGTTGGAAATCACGGACGATCGAAGAGGAGGAAGCAGCCATGCAGAACAACAAGCGCCCAGAAACCATGGAACGCATCACTACGCCGGAATTAGCGCAGTCATTTATCGCCGAGCAAATCGCCGCCATCAAAGCCCAGGTGGGCGACAAGAAGGTATTGCTGGCGCTGAGCGGCGGGGTGGATTCCTCCGTCGTCGCCGCGCTGCTCATCCGCGCTATCGGGAAGAATCTTGTATGCGTACATGTGAATCACGGCCTGCTTCGCAAGGGCGAGCCTGAACAGGTGATTCAGGTGTTCCGCCACGAAATGGACGCGAATCTGATTTATGTGGACGCGGTGGACCGCTTCCTGGATAAGCTGGCTGGCATCGCTGAACCCGAGCAGAAACGTAAGATCATCGGCGCGGAATTCATCCGCGTGTTCGAGGAAGAAGCCCGCAAGCAGGAAGGCATCCAATTCCTGGCCCAGGGTACCATTTACCCCGACATTCTGGAGAGCGGCCCGGTCAAGGCGCACCATAATGTGGGCGGCCTGCCGGAGGATTTACAGTTTGAATTGGTTGAACCTCTGAAGTTTCTGTTTAAGGACGAAGTGCGTGTGGTCGGACATGAACTGGGCCTGCCGGACAATATGGTGTACCGCCAGCCCTTCCCCGGCCCCGGCCTGGGCGTGCGCTGCGTCGGCGCGATCACCCGTGACCGCCTCGAAGCCGTCCGCGAGAGCGATGCTATCCTCCGCGAAGAATTCGCCAATGCCGGTCTGGAAGGCAAGGTCTGGCAGTATTTTACCATCGTGCCCGATTTCAAAACCGTCGGCGTCAAAAATAACGTCCGCTGCTTCGAGTGGCCCGTCGTTCTCCGTGCCGTCAATACCCGCGACGCCATGACCGCTACCGTCGAGGATGTTCCCTTCGCCCTCCTCCAGAAAATCACCGCCCGCATCACCGCCGAAGTCCCCGGCGTCAACCGCGTCCTCTTCGACCTCACCCCCAAGCCTACCGGGACGATCGAGTGGGAATAAAGGCTGAAACCCGGAAACCCGCGTAAAATAAGGGTTTTCGGGCGGTCAAAGTCCCGCGTGGCAACAATTTGGCAACAAAAATCCATCATTCTGAAAATGAGGGCTAACTGATTTTGTGTAGATCAGTTAGCCCTATTTATATGCATTTTCAGAAGGATGGAGGTGTCATTTATGATCGCTGTCTGGATTCTCCTGGAGGCCGGCAACCAGATCATCCATCAAGCCTTGGGGCGGAACTTTCACCCACCGCCGGGTGGTATCGCCATCGGGGAAATTATAACGCCACTGGTCATAGGCTTCCTGGGTGATTTCGCCCTTCCGCAGCGCGTTGGCCGCTGCCTGCCACTCGTACAGCATCCGGTGCAGCTCAGCCGCCTGCTGGCTGTCCCGAAGATTCACCCGCAGGCAGACATCACCCTCAACTTCCTCTACATACGGGCCATATCGGTCTTCAAGGGTGAAAAGGGTGTGCATGAGACCAACATAGGAATCAATATCCGGTACCGAGATAGCATGAGGCGACACGCCGAAAATCTGCGCCATCTGCGCTGTCAGATCGGCCTTTGGATTCCGGTCCTCGGATTCATACTGTGCCATGCGCACGTCGGCGGAATTGGCCGGGAAGCCCAGAAGCTGCCCCAAATAACGCTGCGTCATCTTTATGCGCTTGCGGAAATGATGAATACGCTCGCCAGTGGCCATGAGAAAGACCCCTTTCAATGAGATATGCTTAGTATAACAGATTTGTTTAGGAGAATCAATATGAAATCGGAAAATTGTGAGATTAAGCGGTATGGGAGCGCTTTTCTGACTGCGCCGGAAGCGGCCCGGCTCCTGCACATCTCAACCTCCCATGCCTACAAGGTCATCCACCGGTTGAATCAGGAACTGAAAGCCCAGGGCTTTCTCACCATCGCCGGGCGGATCAGCCGGGATTATCTTCTTCAGCGCACCATGGGAAAAGCATCGGAAGAGGAGGCGCAGCGGTATGGGCGTCTATAAAGACAATAAGACAAACACGTGGCGGGTGATCTATCGCTACACCGATTGGACGGGAGAACAGAAACAGAGTTCCCGGCGAGGTTTTGCCAGCAAGCATGAAGCCCAGGCCTGGGAACGGGAGCAAATGAACAAGGTGACGGCGGATCTGGATATGTCCTTTGCCAGCTTTGTGGAGCGTTATAACGAGGATTTGAGGACAAGGCTGAAAGAAAATACCTGGAGCACGAAGGATCATATCATCCGGACGAAATTGATCCCTTACTTTGGCAGACTGAAAATGTGCGCCATCACGCCGCAGATCGTCATGACATGGCAGAATGAAATGCTGCGGTTCCGGGACAAGGATGGG
>JAFWQM010000016.1 GCA_017509065.1 Clostridia bacterium | reverse complement strand
GTCGCCGCTGCCGCCCGCGTCCAGGGCGTCCAGAATTTTGGGAAAAGCATCTCGCAGCACCCGCTGTCCCTGCACGTGCATGGTGATGGTGTTGGGCAGGCTCACGGGAGAGCCGATGACAAAGGGCGCAGCCCCGTCCCATGCGGAGGTATTCTCGATGCAGGCCATGGTTTTATAGCCGCCGCCGCTGCCGCCGTAGACGTAGCCGTAGGGCCGCTGCTTCGTATCATAGATTTCCATGGCCTTTTCCCGGGAATATTCCGCTGCGGCGGCGGAGGACTTCCAGGTCATGGTGGCGTCGCCGCTGCCGCCAAACGGCTGCTTGGAGCCCATGTTTGTTTCCACATAATACGCTCCGCATTTGAGGGCAAAGCCGATGCGGTCCTCCGTGCCGGTGTGACCCAGGGAAGCCACTTCTTCATCGGGCCCAGGGAAGGGAGACAGATACTGCTGAAACCGGCCTTCATACCGGTCGGCGGGCGGGAAGCAGAAGGCGAACTTCACATCCGTTCCCTCAAAATAGCCGTGCATGAACCGGAAGGGAATGGTTTCGCTGCCGGGCAGATAGCGTTCTCTCCATTCATCCTGATCGATAACCGGATGCTGGAAACGCGGATCCTGTTTGGGGTCATAGATCGTTTTTTTCAAGGGAAATGCACCTTCCTTCCGTTATTCCGCTTTCATTGAAAGCATCGACCCGAACAAAATAATGACAGCCTCTTACCAGTGCGCCGATGCGTTTTTCACCGGCGGAGAAGACCATATAGCTGTGATACAGCTTATCGGGGGCAGAGCCAAAGAGAATGTTATAGCCAAGCGTGTTTTCCTGTTCGCGGATGGTTACAGCCATATCCAATTCACCGGTTTGCGCGGCGCTAAAAGACGGAATCCCTGGTTTTGCTCCGTAACCTCTGCCAAACACGCGAAGACCAGATACGCAGGGGCTTTGGGCATAGGGCACGGCGATATTTGTCAGGCGGATCAGCCGGGCTTTGAAGCCGTCCTCCCGAAGAACCAGATCGTGGGAAAGGTCGGTCCGCGCGTCAGACTTGTCCTCGATGACAAACCAGCTTGCCCCGTCCGCGCTGCCCTCCAGCCGCCATTGGGTTTGCAGATCCCTCTCTTCAATATGGCGAGCCTGGCCTTCTATCATTGGAACAGGGCATGGAACGCTGATTCCGTCATCTGCGAAATTGACCTGAATGGCATGAACATCATATACCGCTCCAAGATCAACCTGCAGCCATTCTGTACGGCTGTTTGTTGCTGCCCGCCACCAGGTACGCGCGTCTTCTTCTGTCGCTCTTGCCGGCTCATGCCCTTTTACGCAGGACGAGGCGGAAACAGGTTTCCCCGCGCTGAGAAGCATCCAGGCCGGGTCCCGCCAGGGATCGCCACTTGTGGCCATAGGCCAGTCGCCGTAACGTTGGTTGCAAAAGAGCTCACCATCTGTGTCGAAGCCCGCAGGCCACAGGCCGACACGGCGCTCAAAATTATGGTTTACACTGATGCGCATCGTTGACGTATGCCACCATTGCCCTTGCCGGTCCTGCATGGTGGAGCCGTGGCCCGCGCCGGGCAGAAAACCACCGGGATGGTAGGAGTAGGGATTGTTTTTCGCCAGGGTGAACGGACCCAAGGGACCGTCGCTGACATAAACCCCATCGGCATAGATGTTATATTCCGTGCCCGGGCATGCGTATTGCAGATAGTACCTGCCTTCATGCTTTGTCATCCACGAGCCCTCGATGAAAGGCGCATTGGAGAACATGCCTCGGATCATCGCCTTGCGGTCATCTGGAATCTGATCCTCTCGCATGCCTCTGGCAGCCAGGAATGCCCGCATCTTCGCCTCCGCCTCCTCCTGCAGGAGGGGTTGGAGACTGTGATCTTCCCCTAAGCGTTCAAACCCGATTTCAAAAGGATGCCCCTCGATCAGAACTTTTCTTTCTCCCTTGGGAAGCATCGTTTTCACGTTCAATTCCACGCCCCAGATCGGTGTTGCGTTGGAGCAGCCCCAGTAAAAGTAGACCCTGCCGTCGTCATCGATAAACAGATTGGGGTCCCAAAAGGGAAAGTTTCCCGTTATTCTTTCATAAGGCCCGTTCAGAATATCCCGTGTGCGCCAGCGATCGCAACTTTCATCCCGGCGGGAAGCACAGAAGTATACCCACTCGCCCATCACGCGCACGTCAGGGGCATAATCATACAGCGGAAGTTCTTGGGGAAGCCGATGGTTTTGCCAATGCGCCAGGTCATCCGACACCCACACGCCCAGGGTCATGGACGCAAAGATGTAATAGCGGCCCTGAAAGCAGATCATGGAGGGGTCTGCCGCTTCACGACAAATTTTCATATTTCCGCCCTGGCGTTGATCCAGATTGAACTGATACCGATAGTTCACATTCACAGGATTGCAAAAGTACCGCATTATTTTTCCTCCTACGCTGTCAGTTAAGCTGGAGAGGCTCTGCCGGGTCTGCCTGTCGGTTCGGCTCAGACTCCTGGCATTCAGTTTCGTTTTCCTTGCTTCCGTCAAATTTGCGGAAGCGTTTCACACAGGTTCTGGACATATACCAGACCACGAAGGCAGGCACAAAGAACGTGATCACCGGCAGAACCTGCGGGAACAGCGTTGCCAGGACGAAACCTCCCACCGCGGCGCCCAGAGCCAGCAGCGTCTGGGGGAAGCGGGACAGCATATGAATGACGGCGTTATGGATGATTTGCCGGTTGGTCAGTTGAAACCGGGCCAGCGTGGGAAATGTCCAGAGCATCAGCGCCGCCGTCAGCAATGCCAGCACAAAGATTACTGCGCACAACAGGCGGATCAGCGGGGTTCCTTCCATCTGCATCAGGATATACCAGTCCGCGGCCAGGAATCCGACGACCAGCATAAACAGCAGCGTCAGCACAGTACCCTGGCGGAAATTATCCTTGAAGGCCTGCCAGAAGGGTCGGAAGATGGTCGGCGCTTCTTTTCGCTCAATCCGCATGCCCACCGTCATCACAGCGGCTGCGGCAGCGCCGACGGTAAAGCCTGGAATGGAGAAAAGCAGGAATACCAACCCGAGCTTGATATAATCAAGCAGTGAATAGATAAACTGTGAAAACCTGCTGTCCGGATTAAAAAGCTGCATTTCTCTTTCCTCCTTTTCGGGTTGCTGTTTGTATTGTATCAATCGCTTCCGGCGATTTCTTCCCGATTTCCGACTCGAAATGACAGAAAACCGACATTGTGCATCCGGATGCCGGCGCATGTCGGATTTGTGAAAAAAAGCATCGGAAAACAAAAAGACAGGAAAAGACTGATCATTTAAAATAGAAGTTGTCCACTGAGAATCCGTATTTCACTCAGAAACAGGGAGGAACGCTGATGCAACACAACCAGACATCCTCCAGCGCGACTGCCAATGAAGAAATGCTCCGTTCCGGCAGTTTTTGGACGCTGGCAAGAAAACTGTGCATCCCCGCCATTCTGATCATGCTGGTGATGGTACTCTATCACATGGCGGATGTGTTCTTTATTGGCCAGACCGGCGACGCCAACAAAGTGGCGGCGGTCACGCTGGCCTCGCCCATGTTTTCCATTTTATCCGGCCTGGGCGTGCTGCTGGGCAACGGCGGCTGCACCGCCATCTCCCTTTCGCTTGGCAAGGGAGAATATGACAAAATCAAAAAAATAAGCGCCTTTGCTGTGTGGGGCGCCATTGTGATCGGCGTCGTTTTTGCCGCCGTGGTGCTGCCGCTCATGGGGCCCATCTGCAATCTGCTGGGGGCAAACGATGAAACCCGGGGCTTCACCGCGGAGTACCTGCGCGTCATTGCCATCGGCGCGCCGATGATCATGCTGACCAACGTGGTGCCCGCCCTGATCCGGGCTGACGGCTCCACCACCGATTCCATGATCGGCAACATGCTGGGTACGGTACTCAACATCGCTCTGGACCCGCTGCTGATTTCCGTTTTGAACATGGGCGTGTCCGGCGCAGCCATCGCCACAGTGGCGGCCAACGTGGTCAGTCTGTGCTATTACGTTTACTTCCTGCGTACCAAGGGCAAGATTTACTCCGTATCTCCCAGGGATATTTCATTTGAAAAGGCGATTGTCTTGACGGTGATCAGCCTGGGCCTGCCCATGAGCTGCGCAACGGTGCTGGGCAGCATATCCAGCACCGTCGTCAATAACCTGATGATGCAGTACGGCTCCATTGCCGTAGCCGGACAGAGCGTGGCCGGACGCATCGGACAGATGATCTCCATGACGGTCATGGGCGTATGCATGGGCATGCAGCCCGCCATTTCCTTTAATTACAGTGCCAGAAATCATAAGCGGCTGACGGAAATCCTGATGAAAACTACCGGCCTTGCCGTGGTGGCGGGTACAGTCTTGTCTGCTCTGTGCCTGATCTTCCGGGATCAATTGCTGAACGCCTTCCTGGACAACCCAGACGTTCTTGAAATTGGCCGCGTGTGCCTGTTCGCCTCCATTGTGATCGGACCCTTTTTCGGATTTTACCAGATCTGCACGACCTATCTCCAGGCAGCGGGAAAATCCAGGCAGGCCATTATCGTATCCCTGCTGGAAAAGGGCATTATCTATATTCCTTTGGTATTCCTGATGAACTGGCTGTTCAAAATGTACGGCATTGTTTTCTCTGCCACAGTCACCACTGTTTTGTCAGCAATGGCCGCGCTGATCTTCTGCTATAAAGATTACCGGAAGGAACTGAAAGATATAAAGGAATGGTAAGGAAGGAGCAAACATCATGAACGTACAGGAAATTATGCAGCAAATGACATTGGAAGAAAAGGCCGCCTTCTGCTCCGGCCATGACTTCTGGCACACAAAAGCAATCAACCGTCTGGGCGTGCCCACTGTCATGATGTGCGACGGCCCCCACGGGCTGCGCAAGCAGGAGGGCGAGGGCGACCACCTGGGCATCAACAAGAGCATCGAAACGGTCTGCTACCCCACCGCAGCAGCTCTGGCTTCCTCCTTTGACCGGGATGTGATGCGGCAGCTGGGCGAAGCCCTGGGCCAGGAATGCCAGGCGGAGAACGTCGCCATGCTGCTGGGGCCCGGCCTCAATATCAAGCGCAGCCCCCTGTGCGGCCGGAACTTTGAATACTTTTCCGAAGACCCGTATCTGGCTGGCGAAATGGGCGCGGCCTACGTGCAGGCACTGCAAAGCAAGGGCATTGCCGCCTGCGCCAAACACTTTGCCTGCAACGATCAGGAGACCCTGCGTATGAGTGGCTCCAGCAACCTGGACGAGCGGACGCTTCGGGAAATCTACCTGCCCGCCTTTGAAACGGTGGTCAAAAAGGGCAAGACCCGCAGCCTTATGTGCGCCTACAACGCCATCAATGGCACCTTCTGCTCTGAAAACAAAATGCTGCTCACCAACATCCTGCGGGATGAATGGAAATCCGACGCCTTTGTAGTCACCGATTGGGGCGCCATCAAGGATCAGGCCAAGGGCGTGGCCGCGGGCCTGGATCTGGAAATGCCCGGCGGGCCCAACGCCACCGGCGAGGAAATCGTGGAAGCGGTACAGAATGGCACGCTGGATGAGGCAGATCTGGACAAAGTCGTTTTGCGGCTGCTGCAATTCGTGAAGGACAGCGTGGAGCAGCGCAGGCCCGGCGCGACCATCGACCGGGACGCCTGCCGCAAACTGGCCCGGAAGCTGGCAGGCGAATGCGCCGTGCTGATGAAGAACGAGGGCAGTCTCCTGCCGCTGAAAGAAAATCAAAAGGTGGCGTTCATCGGAGAATTTGCCGACAAGCCCC
>JAFWQM010000124.1 GCA_017509065.1 Clostridia bacterium | reverse complement strand
GGGCAAGCTGGTCTGGCAGAAAACGCAGACAAAATCCTTCAAGGATAAGCGCATTGTAGCAAGGCCGGAGGAAGAGTGGATCACGGTAGAAGGCACTCACGAAGCGCTGGTGGATGAGGACACCTTCTATACCGTTCAGCAACGTGTCCAAGTCAAACAGCCAGCGCCTACCGCAAATCCAGAAAACAAGCTCCGGGGCCTGATGTTCTGCGGAGGATGCAACAGCCGCATGGAGTTTTCCTCCGCCACCGGCAGGAAAATCTGCGGACATTACTGCTGTGGCAAACACCGGCGCTATGGCGGCAACGAGTGTTCCACCCACTACATTTCTGTGAAGCAGATCAATGCCGTGCTTCTGGAGGACATTCAGCGTCACGCAAGCCTTGCGGCAGAAGATAAGGAAAAGTACATTGCTTATCTGACGCAGCTTTCCGAAAAGGAATGGATTGGCGAAAAAGCGGCATATATTAAGGAAGCAGACCAGTGCCAGCGGCGCATCTCCGAACTTGATATTCTGATGAAACGGCTGTACGAAGATAACGTGTTCGGATGCATCTCCGACGAACGCTTTGCCAGTCTATCCGCTGATTACGAGGCTGAATCCCGGAAGCTGAAAGACAGGTACAATGAGATTCAATCCCTGCTTGCCAACTATGCCCGTCAAAGCCGTGACGCCAAGGAATTTGCCGATCTGGTGGAGCAGTACACGAACATCACCGAACTGACCGAAGAACTCCTGCACACGCTGATTGAAAAGGTGGTCGTGCATGAGAAGGAGGTTATAGATGGAGAAACCGTGATGCGGGTCGACATCTACTACCGCTTCATCGGCAAAGTTGGCAACGAGGACGGAGAAACCTTGAAAGCAACGAAATCGCGCCGGGCCAGCATCCCGCTGGCTCCCGGCGCGTGAACAAACGTGTGGTGCGCAATAAACATTACGCCCCAGCGTTCCTTTTCATTATTTCACATCGACTGAATAGATACAATCCAACATCGAAAGGAGTCCGTATTATGCAGCGATTTGATCTTCCCGACGCGCGATTTTTCCCCATCGGACGGCGTGACCCCAATGAAACGCGGCAGCACCTTTGGTGGAGCGGTTCGGGCGTGCGGGTGAAGCTGGCCTGTACGCGGGTGGACGTGGAAGTGACGTGCACCTCCGCCGACCATGCCCAATGGCTGGGCGTGCTGATGGATGGCGCGCCGGTCGCTCGGTTCCCGATCCTTGAGGGCACGCATACCTACACCGCTCTGGCGGGGCTGGACAGCCATTTTCCCCATGAAATCACCGTCATCCGCGATACCCAGCCCAGCTATGACGAAGCGGGGCCAGTGATCCTGAACGCGGTGATTACCGACGGCGAGCCGCAGGAGGCGGAGGCCCGGTCCCAGATGATCGAATTCATCGGCGACAGCCTGACCGTGGGCGAAGGCACGATGGGTCCTTATGGCGAGGGCCAGGAATGGCGCATGGTGTTCGTTTCCCACATGCCCGCCTTCCCCACGCTGGTGGCGGAAGAACTGAAAGCCGACAAGCGCGTGGTCGCTCTGGGCGGCTGGGGCGCGGCCCGCAGCTGGGACAACCAGCCTGAAAGCCGCATCGGACGGATTTATAATCAGCTCTGCGGCGTCACTCCCGGCGGCGATGTGCCCGCGCCCGCTGACGAACGCCCCGCCGACGCGGTGGTGATCAACCTGGGCACCAACGATTCCTCCGCACTCACCAGAGTGGAAGCGAACGAGCTGCCCCTTGTCCGCGCCGAGCTGCGCACCCGTGCTGTGGAACTGATGGAAGCTGTTCGCGCACGGTATCCCCAGGCGGTCATCCTGTGGGCCTACGGCCTGTGCGGCCATACCGTGGAAGACATCCTCAAAGGCGCGGTGGAGGACGTGCGGGCGAACGGTGATCAAAACGCCTATTACCTCAGCCTGTCCGACGCCAAGACCCTCGGCGCCCGGATGCACCCCAGCCGCGACTCCCACCGCCAGGCGGCCAGGGAGATTGTGGATACGCTGAAAAAACTGCTGAAGCTGGAATAACCGAAAAGTGATAACGGGAGAAGGAAATGAACAGGATCAGGCTGATTGCCAACCGGGAAGCGAATTTCATTTTCCATATGCTCTCCGTCGCTCAGTGCGGCTATGACAACGCTTATGGACAAAAGCACCGGGCGGCTTACCCGGGGCGGACGTTGGAAACCCTGAAGCGGCATGAACGGCTGATCACGGTACGCGGCGGGGCGCATTGCGGCGCGCTGTATGGACTGCTGATTTGCCTTCCTGCCGAGGGCAGGGAAAGCGCGAAAGCGTTTTATCAGGAAATTGTGCGGCAGGCAGACGCGGGAGAAGCGCCGGCATACTATATCGACAACGGCCTGGATAAGCCTGCCCGGGAAATCGCAGAGGCCATGGCTTCCTGCTATGATCATTACGTTCAAAGCATCTGGCCCCAGGATCAGGCAATGCTGGCAGCCTATATCGAGAAGGTCATGCCCCTGTTTGAAAGCAGCGGCTTTACGGACCGGGCGGAAGCCGCCGTGGGCTGCGCGCTCCCGTCAGAGTGCTTTTATGCCACCATGGTCGCGTCGGTCGAAAACGGCCCGGAGGCCATTGACATTTCCGAGGATCAGGATGTATTCGGCATTGCCCGCAGCCCGGAGGACGCTTTCTATTTCATCGGTCATGAATACATCATCTATCTGCTGAAACGCGCTTTAAAGGATGAGGACGCGTTTCACCGCTTTGAAACCTGGCCCGTGACAGAGGGACTGGCGGAATACTACTTGAAAAAGGTCATGGGCAGCACGCGGTTTTTTCATGAACAGCAGCGGTATGCATCCTTTTTTGAAGCCTGTGAAGGCAGGGGCTCCCATACTGCCGCAGTTCTGTACCGCATGGGACTGAACATGAACTGACAAATTCATTCCATAAGGAGAAGCATGTATGAGCAGCATCGAACAGACCTACCAGCGCTGGCTGAAAGAAGCCGACGCTTCCCTGCAAGACGAACTCAAAGCCATGGACGAAGCGGCCAAGGAGGACGCCTTTTACCGCTCTCTGGCCTTTGGCACCGGTGGATTGCGCGGTGTGATCGGCGCGGGCACCAACCGCATGAACATCCATACCGTGGCGAAAGCCAGCCAGGGCCTGGCGGACTACGTGGTGAAGCATTTCCCGGTGGACAAGCGCCGCATTGCGGTCAGCTATGATTCCCGCATCCTGAGCGATGAATTCGCCAGGGTCGCCTCCGGCGTGTTCGCAGCCAACGGCATCAAAGCCATGATTTATCCACAGCTCATGCCCACGCCTTGCCTATCCTATGCCGTGCGCGCATTGGAATGCGCCGCGGGCGTGATGGTCACCGCCAGCCACAACCCCGCCAAGTACAACGGCTATAAGGTCTACGGCGCGGACGGCTGCCAGATCACCACTGAAGCTGCGAAAGAGATATTGGCCGAGATCGACAAGCTGGACATGTTCGCGGACATCAGGCGGACGGACTTTGACGCCGGTCTGCAAAGCGGCGCAATCGAGTACATCCCTGACCAGGTATACACGGATTTCGTGGAGAAAGTGAAAAAACAGTCCTTGCTGGGGGACGAGCAAATCGAAAAGAACGTGGCCATCGTGTATTCGCCCCTGAACGGCACGGGGCTCAAGCCCGTCTTGCGAACCCTGCGGGAGAGCGGCTACACCAACGTGACCGTGGTGAAGGAGCAGGAGCAACCCGACGGCCATTTCCCCACTTGCCCCTACCCGAACCCCGAGATCCGGGAGGCCATGGAGCTGGGCCTGCAATACGCCGCGAAGCTGGATGCCGACCTGCTCCTCGCCACCGACCCGGACTGCGACCGCTGCGGCATCGCGGTGAAGAACAACCGGGGCGAATACGAGCTGCTCACCGGTAATGAAACGGGACTGCTGCTGCTGGACTACATCTGCTCCCGCCGCCTGGCCCTCGGCACCATGCCGGAAAACCCTGTGCTGGTAAAAACCATCGTGACTACCGACATGGGCGAAGCCATCGCCTCCCATTACGGCGTGGAGACTCGGAACGTGCTGACGGGCTTCAAGTTCATCGGCGAAACCATCGGCCGCCTGGAAGCGGAAGGCCATCCGGAACGTTATATTTTCGGTTTCGAGGAAAGCTACGGCTACCTGTCCGGCACCTATGTGCGGGACAAGGACGCCGTGGACGCCGCCTTCCTGATCTGCGAAATGTTCGCCTGGCACAAGCAGCGCGGCGTCAGCCTGACGCAAAAGCTGAATCAGCTCTACGGCGAATACGGCTACTGCCTGAACACCCTGCACAGCTTCACCTTTGAAGGCGCGGCGGGCTTTGACAAAATGCAGGCGATCATGCGTTTCTTCCGGGGAGGACTCACAGAAATCGGCGGCAGAGAGATCGAAAAGCGCCTGGACTACGGCCCCGGGTTGGACGGTCTGCCTCCTTCCGACGTGCTGAAATTCTATCTTGCAGGCGGCGCGTCCGCGGTGGTGCGGCCATCCGGCACGGAACCCAAGCTGAAAATCTATATCTCCGTTTCAGCCCCTGACAGTGAAACCGCCGCGCGGGAAGAAAAAGCGCTGGCGGAAGCGCTGGGAACATTTATGCGATAACACAATCCCCCGAAACTCACTCAGTCGAAAGGATGAACGCGCAATGAAGAAAGGTTTCTGTATGCTGATGCTGCTGTGCCTGCTTACGGGTATGCTGACGGCCTGCGCCGGAGCAGAGAACACCGTTACGGTGCCCGACCTGACCATCGCCCGCCGGGAAATCCCGGACAACGAAGCCATGGAATTCCTGAAAAAGATCGGCGTGGGCTGGAACCTGGGCAACACCTTCGACGCCATCAAGGGCGCCTGGAACCGGAATGCCGACGAAATGACCGTGGAAACCTCCTGGGTGGGCATCAAAACCACCGAAGCCATGATCGACGCTTTGCAGAAGGCGGGCTTTACCGCCATCCGCGTACCAGCCTCATGGCATGACCATGTGGATAAGAACTATCAGATCAGCGAAAAATGGCTGAACCGGGTGCAGGAGGTCGTGGACTGGATCTACAGCCGGGGCATGACCGTGATCCTCAACATCCACCACGACGAGGACCAGTTCCTGCCCACGCCCGGACATAAGGACGAATCCGCCCGCTATGTGCAGGCCATCTGGACCCAGTTGGCCGAGCGCTTCCGCGATTATGACGACCGCCTCATCATGGAGTCCATGAACGAGCCGCGTATGGTCGGCCACGCCAATGAATGGTGGTTCGACGAAAACAGCGCGGACTGTCGCAACGCCGCCCGGGTGCTGAACGAGCTCAACCAGCTCTTTGTGGACACCGTGCGCGCGTCCGGCGGCAACAACGCCACACGCTACCTGATGGTGCCCGGCTACGACGCCGCTCCCAACGGCGTGCTGAATAAATATTTCACGATTCCCACGGACACCGCCGACAACCGCATCATCCTGTCCGTGCACGCTTACACGCCTTATTCCTTCGCGCTGGAAATGCCGGGCGTTACCACCTTCGGCACCCAGGCCCAGAAGCAGGAGATTGTTTCCTTCATGAACAATCTGTACAGCCGCTATATCAAGAACGGTATTCCCGTGATCATTGGCGAGTTCGGGGCCATGGTGAAGGGTGACAACCTGCAGGACCGCGTGGACTGGACGGCCTTCTACGCCGCCACTGCCAGCGCGCGCAACATTCCCGTGTTCTGGTGGGACAACGGCGCGTTCTCCGGCAGCGGCGAGCGCTTCGGTCTGCTGGACCGCAAAACCTGCACCTTCCCCTATCAGCAGGTCGTGGATGCTCTGATGCGTTACGCCGGATACGAAAAACTGCCGGAAGCCAAGTAAAGAAAAGCGGAAGCTCTGCTCATGAAAAAAGCCATTCATACAGGAATGGCACTGAGAGAGATCTGGGACTGAAATATGTTCCGATCTCTTTTTTTTTCGGTTCTTTACGTTTTCTTAGGGTAAACCCTCTCAGGCGCTACGCGCCAGCTCTCCCAAAGGGGGAGCCAAGGGAAGAAGCCCAACTCCTTGCCTCCCCCTTTGGGAGAGGTGCCCCCGAAGGGGCGGAGAGGGCGATGACCCCATCAAGTTTCCGTGAAGAGCAACAAAAGCATCATTGATCATCCCAGAAACGCATGAAGAATTTTTTACTGCTCATTCACCTTTACCATTCGGTATCCGATGCCCACATGGGTCTGGATATAGGATGTGTCCCCTGTCGAGACTTCCAGTTTTTTTCTCAGAGTCGCCATGAACACCCGCAGGGACGCCACGTTGTTTTCCCAGGCCGCCCCCCAGATCTGCTGCGTGATGTATTTATGCGTCAGCACCTTGCCGCAGTTTCTGGCCAGGAGGCATAACAGCTTATATTCCATGGGCGTAAGATGCAGTTCCTCGTCCATCATGTATGCGCATCCCGCAGCGTAATCAATCCGCAGGCTGCCGTTGGTAAACACGGCGACGTCCGGGCTGTCGCTTTGCGTCTGGTTCAGGCGGCGCAGCGTGACCCTGAGCCTTGCCAGCAGCTCGTCCACAGAAAAAGGCTTGGTCAGGTAATCGTCCGCGCCCGCGTCCAGCGCTTCGATTTTATCCGTGTCGTCGCTCCGGGCGCTGATCACGATGATCGGCATGGTGGACCAGGAACGGATCTTCCGGATCACTT
The DNA here is from genome assembly GCA_017509065.1 of Clostridia bacterium. Next base: position 53,974 of record JAFWQM010000124.1, on the reverse strand, counting down.
CCACGCCGTCCATATCCGGCAGGCCCAGATCCAGCAGCATAATATCCGGGTTGTGGGAGGCGGCTTCCAGGATGGCCGTTCCCGCGTTGGGAGCAATGATATATCGGTATTCATGCGCTTCCAGTGTGACGGAAATCAGGTTGCGGATCGGCGCGTCATCTTCCACGATGAGAATCAGCGGTTTATTCATTCACGGTCACCTCGTCCCTGGGCAGTGTAAATTCAAAGGCCGCGCCGTGTGGCGCGTTATCCGTCACGGTGATTTCGCCGCCGTGAGCCCGGATGATGGACTGGCACAGCGAAAGCCCGATGCCAAGCCCTCTCCGGCTGTCTCCCGTGGGATTGCCGCTGGTAAAGAACAGATCGAACACCTGCGCTTTCTGGTCGTCCGGAATGCCGGGGCCTTCATCCGCAACCCGCACAAGCACGTTCTCCTGCTTTTCTGATATGCCGATCGTAATCTGCGATCCGGCAGGCGCGTATTTGATGGCGTTGTCCAGCAGGTTGATCACGACCTGCACGATCAGCCGGGCGTCCGCCTTGACGAACAGGAGCGCGTCCGGCTCGTTTTTTACAAGACGGTATGCGTCCAGACGCCGCCCCATATGCCGGATGGCTTCGGCGACCATATCGCTCATCAGTTCGGTGGTCATGTTCAGGCTCAGCCTGCCGTCGTTCATGCGGCTGGCGGACAGCAGATTTTCCACCATACCGCTCAGCCACTGGGCGTCGTCGTAAATGTCGGTATAAAGCTGGCGGCGGGTTTCCCGGTCCAGGCTTTCCCCGCAGGAAAGCAGGTTGTCGGCGTTCCCCATGATGGAGGTCAGCGGGGTTCTCAGATCGTGGGAAACGGCGCGGAGCAGGTTGGCCCGCAGCCGTTCATTCTCCGCCAGCACCATGGTTTCCTCTTTTTCCCGGGCGTTCCGGGCGTTTTCCAGCGCCAAAGAACATTCGCCCACAACCGAAGCCAGCACGCTCTGTTCGGAAGCGTCCAATGGGGAACCGTGAACCGCCACGCCGACGACGCCGTATGCGTGCTCCTGCACCCGCAGACTGTAATACAGATAATCCGCCTGCGGAAAAACGTCCGTGGTGGCGCCGGAGCGTTTGTGCTGGGTGAAAGCCCATTCCACAGCCTGCTTTTCATCGTTCGTCCGGTAGGGGACGGTGTCCGCCGCCGCAGGGTAAAAGATGGGATCGCCCAGCGCGTCGTTTTCCGCGGGATAAATGACCAGGCTCCTTTTCAGCAGCTGCGTCAGTTGATTCGCCAGCACAGTCAGGATTTCCTCTTTTGTTTTCGCCTTTGCCAGCTGCCTGTCCGTTTCCAGCACGACGCTCATCCGCTGCGCGGACTTTGCCGCCTGCCCCGCGTTCTGTTTCAGCTTGATCGCCAGCGTGCTGATAATGAAAGCGGCGGCCAGCATGATCAGGAAAGTAACGGGATAGCCCGTCCCATAGGCATAGAAGGTAAAGCGCGGGGTCGTGAACAGCAGGTCAAACAGCAGCACGCTCACCACGGCCCAGACCATGCCGTAAGCCCGATGCGTCGTACCGACGGACACGGCAAGCAGCCCCAGCAGATAGACCATGATGATGTTGGCGTCGGTAAAGCCCAGATGGGAGAACAGAAACCCGATGGCCGTGCAAACGCCCAGGGAAGAAAGGAAAACCCCGCAATCGAGCAGCAGCCGCTTTCGGTTGAACCCGGACGGTTTCCTGGCCACATAGTCCTTGGTGCCATGATCGGGAATAATATAATAATCCAAATCAGGCGCGTAAGCGACCAGCCGGTCCGTCAGCGATTTCTTTCGCCGAAGCAGGCCGCCCACCGTTTTTGTCTGGCCGATCACTACGCAGGAAATATCCGAAAGCCGCGCGTATTCCGCGATCTGGTAGGGCACGTCATCCCCGATGACCGTATCCAGCTTCGCACCAAGCTTTTCCGCTAAATTCATGTTGCTGCGCAGACGCTTTTTATCGTCGTCCGACATCAGGGAATAAGCCGGCGTTTCCACAAACAGGGCAGTCAGCGTCCCCTGCAAAGCGGCGGCTATCTTCGCAGCAGCATGGATGACCTTTGCGTTGGACGTAGATGAAGATAAACAGATAAGGATGTGCCTGTCAGCGGTATCCTGCTTGATCTGACTGCGCATGATCCTTGTCTCTCCTCTCCCGGGCGTTTTTGCTTCGTCCTCATTTCATTCAGGAAGCGGTCCAGCCGCTCCATGAGCCAGTATCCGAACAGACCGGTCACGATGAATATGAGAAACAACAATGCTTCCGTCATGCTTCTTCCCTCCCTTTCAAGGGGGAATCCCCTATTATATTCTGAAACACTTCTGAATATCCTTCCATTTTCCCAAAACAAGTATGTTTTGATTTTCCTTCAGCATGGTATCGCTGTTTACCGCTATGCTCGGGTTCCCGTTTTCCCGGACGGCCAGCAGATTCAGATTATACTTCTTGCGGATGTCCAGGCCGCCAACGGTTTTTCCGTACCATTCAGCCGGAACGGATATATCGTAGATGGCGTATTCGCTGTCCAGCGCGATATAGTCCAGGATATGATCCGTCGTGTGCCGGATCGCCGTCCATGCCGCGAGCTGACCTTCCGGGTAGACCACTTCATCCGCCCCGTTCCTCAGAAGGAATTTCTTATGCACCTCCCGCGAAGCGCGGGATACTACTTTTTTCGCGCCCAATTCCTTGAGAAGCGACGTTGTTTCCAGGGAGCTTTGAAAATCCTCGCCGATGGCGACAAAGCAAACGTCATAATTATCGACCCCCAGCGTTCTCAGGAAGGTTTCGCTGGTGGCGTCTCCGATCTGCGCGTCCGTCACGATGGGCAGTACTTCGTTGACCCTTTCTTCGCTCTTGTCGATGGCCATGACCTGGTGGTGCAGTTCATTCAGCTTTTCCGCCACGCTCCGGCCAAACCGCCCCAGCCCGATCAAAAGAATGGATTTCATGGCGACCTCCTCCTTAACCGACCGTAATCTTTTCAACCGGCAGCGAGCTGCGCGGAGATTTCCGGATGGACTGCGCCGCGTAAATCAGCGTCAGCCCGCCCACTCTGCCAAGGAACATCAGTATCATCAGGATGCACCGGGAAAGAATCCCCAGCCCGCTGGTGATTCCCAGACTCAGGCCCACCGTGCCCAGCGCGGACGCCGTTTCAAACAGGCAGGGCAGCAACGGCAAGGATTCTAATTTGCTGATGATGAAACCGCCAATAAAGAACAGAAGGAAGTACATCATCAGAATGGCTGCCGCGTTTCGCACCGCGTCCTCTCCGATCCGCCTGCCAAAACATGCCGCATCTTCTTTCCGGCGGAATACCGACCACGCTGATAAAAGCAGCACCGCCGCCGTGGTGGTTTTCATGCCGCCCGCCGTGGAACCGGGAGACCCGCCGATCAGCATCCAAAGGATCATCATCGTCTGTCCGCCGTCACTGATCCGGTTCAGGTCCACTGTATTAAAGCCCGCCGTCCGCAGCGTCACCGATTGAAACAGAGAAGGCAGAATGCGTTCCCCGGCAGTCAGCTCCTGCATTTCAAACAGGAAGAACCATAGAAAAGGCGCCAGGATCAGCACAGCGGAGGTTACGAGCACGATCTTGCTCTGCAGCCGGTACTGCTTCCAATGGAAACCGTGCTGCTTGATATCGTTCCACACCAGGAAACCGATTCCGCCGATGGTAATCAGGAGGATCAATACGGCGTTGACCAGGATATTTTCGGAAAAACCTGTCATGGAAGAGAATTCTCCCTGTTCTCCCATCAGGTCAAAGCCCGCGTTGCAGAAGGCCGATACAGCATGGAAAACCGCGTGCCAGATTCCCTTTCCCCAGCCGAACCTGGGAACAAAAGCGGGAAGCAGCAGGACAGCGCCGGTCATTTCAATTCCGAAGGCGGCTGCGACAATGAACCGGGTCAGCCGCACGATCCCGCCCACCTGCGGCGCTGAGATGGATTCCTGCATGACGCTTCGCTGCATCAGCCCGATCTTGCGGCCGGAGATAAAAGAGAGAGACAAAGCTGCCGTGACAACGCCCATACCGCCAACCTGAATCAGGAAAAGAATCACGGCCTGCCCGAAGGGCGACCAATACGTCGCGGTATCCCGAACCACCAGTCCGGTCACGCACACGGCGGAAGTGGCGGTAAACACGGAATCCATAAAGCTCGCGCCGCCGTGCTGCGCGCTGGATACAGGGAGCGTCAGCAGTATCGTTCCTATCAGGATCAATAAGAAAAATCCAAGCGCTATGATCTGAAAAGACGTGATCCGATAATTACCCCAAATTCTCACGTTTTTCATCCTCCTTGTAAAGCATTATAAAATAAATCGAATAAGAATGACATTAATGATTGAGCGAATGGCATAAAGAAAGTGTAAAGACAAAAAAACGGGCGCTCAGACGGCAATGGTTATCATTCAGCTATAAATCATCTTACAAAGGAAACGCTGGGGCCTCCGCGGCCCCAGCGTAACCTCATGCACCTGTGTTTGATACCTGAATGGCTACCAACAATGCATCACGCACAATGATTTTTTCTGTCCTGACCATTGACAAACGGACGCAGGATAGCATATAATATAAAAAAGTGAATCGTTTCGCTTATTGGAGCAGAAAGAAGGACATATTATGCCATTTGTTACCACGGAAGAAATGATGAAAAAAGCGCAGGCAGGACGGTACGCGATCGGCGCGTTCAATGTGGAGAACATGGAAATGGCCCAAGCGGTCGTCGCCGCGGCAGAGGCGGAAAACGCGCCGGTGATTATTCAGACCACGCCGGGCACGCTGAAATACGCGGAACCCAAATGCTTCGCCGGTCTGGTGAGCCGCCTGGCGCGGGACGCGAAGGTGCCGGTCGCGCTCCACCTGGATCACGGCAACAGCTTTGAACTGGCGCAAAAGTGCAAACAGGAAGGCTACACCTCCCTGATGATCGACGGCTCCTTGCTGCCCTTTGACGGAAACGTTACGCTTACGAAGCAGGTGGTGGACATGGCGGGCGGCTTGCCGGTGGAAGCGGAGCTTGGCACGGTCGGCGGAAAAGAGGACACCCACGAGGCCCAGGCCCAGTACACCGATCCGGACGAGGCGGTGGAGTTCGTTCGGCAGACTGGCATTTCCAGTTTTGCCGTCGCCATCGGCACGGCCCACGGCGTTTACAAGGGCGAGCCCAAGCTGGACCTGGAGAGGCTGAGCGCGGTGAGGGCAGTGGTGGATATCCCCCTGGTGCTCCACGGCACGTCCGGCGTGCCGGTAGAGCAGGTGCGGGAGTGCATCCGCCGCGGCATTTGCAAGGTGAACTACGCCACCGACCTGCGCATGACGTTCACCGCCGCGGTGAAAAAAGCCATAGAAGAGCAGCCCACCGCCTACGATCCCAAGAAATTCCTGGCCCCAGCCCGCGCCGCTGTGACGGAACGGGTGCGGGAGCTCATCCGCCTGTGCGGCAGCGACGGACAGGCCTAATATTGCCATTCAGCTATCACTGAATGGCACGCAAGGGGGAATACTTCCCCCTTGCGTAAACCCCCTCGGTTTTTCCTGTCGCTTCGCTCCCGGGCGGAAAAACCGCAAGGAAGATTTCCTGACGGAAATCCCCGCCCGACCGGCAAAGCCGGTCGATACGATTACAGTCGGGGGAGTTCCCCCGACACCCCCTTGCGGTTGTTGCTTGGCTGCTCGTCATAGATGAAAGGTAGCTTACATTGCGTATGAAAACCTGTTTGCTTGGCGTGGACATCGGCACGTCGGCCTGCAAAACAGCGCTATTCGACCCGGAGGGCCGGGTGCTGGCCCAGGGCGGGTGCGATTATCCCGTGCAGTATCCCCGGCGCGGCTGGGCTGAGCAGGAGCCGGACGCCTGGTGGGACGGCGTATGCAAAGCCATCCGGGAGATGATGGGGGAGGGCGGCGTCAACCCGCATGACATCGCGAGCATCGGCGTGGACGGGCAAAGCTGGTCTGCCATCGCCGTGGACGCGCAGGGTAACGTTCTTTGCCCCACGCCCATCTGGACGGACACCCGTTGCAGCGACATCTGCCGGGAAGTAAAAGAGCGAATTCCGGAGGAAGAGCTTTTTTCCGTCTGCGGCAATCCGGTGCAGCCGGGCTACACCTGGCCGAAAATCCTGTGGTATCAGCAAAATCGCCCGGAGGTTTTCGCAAAGACCGATAAAATCCTCCAGTCCAACAGCTTCATCGTGTACCGCATGACGGGTGAAATCACCCAGGACATGTCCCAGGGCTACGGCCTGGCCTGCTTTGACATGCGGATGGGACAATGGAATCTGGACATCTGCAAGCGCCTGGGCATCCCCGAAAAGCTCCTGCCGCCTATCGTTCCCTGCCATCAGGTGGTGGGGCGTCTGACGAAGGAAGCGGCGGAAAACTGCGGCCTGGTTCCCGGAATTCCCGTGGTCGCGGGCGGCCTGGACGCGGCCTGCGGCACCCTGGGCGCGGGCGTGGTATCGCCGGGCCAGACCCAGGAGCAGGGCGGCCAGGCTGGCGGCATGAGCATCTGCATTGACCAATACGCCGCTGACCCGCGCTTGATCCTGGGTTTCCATGTGGTGCCGGGCCGCTGGCTTCTCCAGGGCGGCACCACCGGCGGCGGCGGCGCGCTGAAATGGCTGCGAGAAACCATCTGCCCCGAACTGAGCTTTGAGGAAATGAGCGCGCTGGCCGACACTGTGCCCGCCGGCAGCGACGGGGTCACGTTCCTGCCGTACATGGCCGGGGAGCGCAGTCCGCTCTGGAACCCCAACGCCTGCGGCGTGTTCTTCGGCCTGCGCTTCGGCGTGTCCCGGGCGCAGATGATCCGCGCCTGCATGGAGGGCGTGGCTTACGCGCTGCGCCATAATCTGGAAGTGGCGGGAGCCGCCGGAGCGAAGGCCGGTACGCTTCGCGCCATGGGCGGCAGCGCGAACAGCCGGGTCTGGACGCAGATCAAGGCGGACGTGACCGGCTGCGCCATCGAAGTGCCCGCCAGCGACACCGCCACCACCTTAGGCGCTGCCATCCTTGCAGGCGTGGGAACGGGCGTATATGCCAGCTTTGAGGAAGCCGCCGCCAAAACCGTCAGCGTCCGCCGGACGTTCAAGCCTGACGCTTCCAGAAAAGAAATCTATGATAAAGGCTATCAGACCTACCGACAGCTATATGAACATCTGAAAGACATGATGTGAAAGGAAGGGAACCCAAATGAAAGCGGCTGTTCTGTACGGCAATGAGGATATCCGCTACGCGGACTGGGAAACACCCGCAGTGAAGCCCGGCACGGTAAAGGTGCGCGTCAGAGCCACCGGCATCTGCGGCAGCGACGTACCGCGTGTGCTGCATAATGGGGCGCATTTCTATCCCATCGTGCTGGGCCACGAGTTCAGCGGCGACGTGGTGGAAATCGGCGAAGGCGTCGAAAATGTGAAGGCCGGCGACACGGTCAGCGGCGCGCCGCTCCTGCCCTGCATGAAGTGCGACGACTGCCAGCTGGGCAACTTCTCCCTCTGCCGCCATTACAGCTTCATCGGCAGCCGGGAGCAGGGCAGCTTCGCCCAGTACGTGGTCATCCCCGCCGCCAACGCCATCAAGTATGACTCCGCCATTCCCTACGAGCAGGCCGCTATGTTCGAGCCCTCCACCGTGGCGGTGCACGGCCTTTTGCAGGCAGGATATAAGGGCGGCGAGACCGTGGCGATTTTGGGCTGCGGCACCATCGGTATTTTTACCCTGCAATGGGCGAAAATCTTCGGCGCGAAAAAGATCGTGGCCTTCGATATCGACGACGGGCGGCTGGCTCTGGCCCGCAGGCTGGGGGCGGACGAAACGGTCAACACCCTGAAGGACGGCTTCATGCAGGAAGCCAAAGCGCTGACTCATGGCAAGGGCTACGAAAACGTGTTTGAGACCGCCGGGAATCCTGTCACCATGCGCATGGCCTTTGACCTGGCCGCGAACAAGGCGCGCGTCTGCTTCATCGGCACGCCGCACACCGATCTCACCTTCACCCCCGCCCAGTGGGAAAACATGAACCGCAAGGAATTCTATCTGACCGGCAGCTGGATGAGCTATTCCGCGCCTTTCCCCGGGAAGGAATGGCAGCTCACCGCTCACTGCTTCGCCACCGGCCAATTGAAATTCGATCCCTCCATGATCTTCCGCAAATTCCCCCTGAGCCGGGCCGCCGAAGCCTTCGCCCTCTATAAAAACCCCCGCGACGTGCACGGCAAGATCATGCTGATCAACGAGGAAGAATAAACCACAAATACAACTCATTGGAAAAGGAGGAGAAGAACATGGCATTTATTGACCCGAAACTGGTGCCGAAGCGGAAGCTGTCGAGCGGCCAGGAAATCCCCTGCATCGGCATGGGCACCTTCGGCAGCGACCGGTTCACGCCCAAGCAGGTGAGCCAGGCCGTGGCCGGGGCCATCCGGTGCGGTTACCGGCTGTTCGACTGCGCGGCCGTGTACGGCAACGAAGACCTGATTGGCCAGGTGTTCGAGGACGCGATGAACGAGGGCGTGGTAAAACGCGAGGAGCTGTTCATCACGTCCAAGGTGTGGAACGACATGCACGGCCAGGGCGACGTGCTTCTGTCCTGCGCCAAGACGCTCAAAGACCTGCGGCTTTCTTACCTGGACTTCTACTTTGTCCACTGGCCCTTCCCGAACTACCACGCCCCGGGCTGCGACGGCGACAGCCGCAACCCCGACAGCAAGCCTTTCTCCGTGGACGAGTTCATGCGCACCTGGCGGCAGATGGAGCGGCTGTACGACATGGGTCTGGTGCGCAACCTGGGCATGAGCAGCATGACCATCCCGAAGCTGGAGGCTGTGCTGCCCCTGTGCCGCGTCAAGCCTACTGTGATCGAAATGGAGCTGCATCCCTGCTTCCAGCAGCCGGAGCTGTATGACTATGTAGTGGCTCACGGCATCGCGCCCATCGGCTTCTGCCCCATCGGCAGCCCCACCCGGCCTGACCGCGACACGACGCCCGACGACATCGCGGACATTCAGGTGCCCGAGCTGGTGGCTATCGCCAAGGCCCACGGCGTGCATCCCGCGGTCATCTGCCTCAAATGGGCGGTGCAGCGGGGCCAAATTCCCATCCCCTTCTCCATCTACGAAAACGAATACGTGTCCAACCTGGAATGCACGGTGAAAGACCCGCTCACGGACGCGGAAATGGAGATCATGAAGGGCGTGGACAAGAACTGCCGCCTCATCAAAGGCCAGGTGTTCCTGTGGCCCGGCGCCACTTCCTGGCATGACCTGTGGGACGAGGACGGCGTGATCGTGAAGTGAGGTGAACCGGCATGCTGAAAGGAATCCCTTCCATCCTGACGCCTGACCTGCTGAAGATCCTGATGGAGATGGGCCACGGAGACGAACTGCTTCTCTGCGACGGCAACTATCCCAAGTTCGGCTGCCCGGAAAAATGCGTGCGGCTGGATGGCCATGGCATCCCCGAAATCCTGGACGCCATCCTGCAATTCTTCCCCCTCGACCCCTACGTGGAGCATCCCGCCATCCTCATGGCCGTGCTGCCGGACGATCCCTATAAACCTGAAATCTGGGACACCTACCGGGAGATCGGGAAAAAATACGAAAAGGACGGCCTGCGGGAGATCGCGGTGCAGAAGCCTGAATTTTATCCCCGGGGCGCGAAGTGCTACGCCTGTATCGCCACCAGCGAAAAGGCGCTGTACGCCAATATTATCCTGAAAAAAGGCGTGGTTTAAAACGGAAAGGGGTAAGAGAAACCGTCTCTTACCCCTTTATTGCCTGCACCGATTTCCCTTCCGCAAGTTCTGTGCTCAGGGTCACGATGCGGTGGCAGACGCTGTCGCGTTCGCTGAGCAGGTCAAGCATCAGGTTGGCGCTCTCCCGGCCGATGCTCAGCTGCGGCTGGCGGATGAGCGTCAGATCGGGAAAGATCGCCCCGAACAGCTCCAGCTTGTCAAACCCGATCACCGACAGATCCTCCGGCACACGGATGCCGCCCTGATTCAGCGCCAGCATCGCGCCGAGCGTCATTTCAAAATTGGTCACAAACAGCGCCGTGGGCCGGTCTTTCATTGCCATCAGGCTTTGCGCCGCCTGGTAGCCGCCGTCCAGGGTGTAATCCCCATAGCGGATATATTGTTCGGACGGAGCGATGCCCGCTTCTTTCAGCGCGTTCAGGTAGCCGGTCAGGCGGCAGTCCGTCGTATACAGATGCGGGCTGCCCAGCACCAGGCCGATTTTCCGGTGCCCCAGACCGGTCAGCTTTCTGACTGCCTGGCCCGCGGCATGGACGTTATCGATCACGACAGCGCTCGTCTTGCCGCGCAGGGAATCGATCAGCCTGTCCACCAGCAGGATGGGAATGTCGGCGTTCAGCGCGGCTTTCAGGTGCCTGCCTGTGGCGTCGGTCGCCATGTTGATCAGGCCGTCCACGCGCCGATGCAGCAGGAATTCCACCGCTTCCTTCTCCCGCTTCGGGTCACTGCGGCAGTCGCAGACGACGATGGCGTAGTCCTTTTTCCGCAGGATATCCTCCATGGCGGAAATAATGGACGTGATAAAGGCGTTGCTCAGCTCGGGGATCACGACCCCGATCACGCGGGAATGCTGGGTTTTCAGGCTGCGGGCCATCTCATTGGGCACATAGTGCAGCTTCTTCACCGCCGCCTCGATCAGCAGGCGGTTGTTTTCTTTCACTGTGCCGCCATTGAAATACTTGGATATGGTCGCTAAACCCAGGCCTGTTTCCCGGGAAATGTCCTTCATCGTGGCCGCCATGCGCTCGCCTCCTTGTCCCTTCCATTCTATCAGGTTTTTCCCGGAAACACAAATATTTTTTCACTTTTTTGACGTTTTGTGCTATAATCAAACAAAAGAAAAACAGGAGGTTACACGACGTGAAACGTTTCAGTGAATTTCGGTTCGGAGATATGCTGCTCACTTATTTCCTGGATGAAAACGGCCGGATGAGCCTGCGCCTGATTCCCGCGGCGCTCGAAAACAAAGTGATCGAAAAGAAGTTTGCTCCGGAACCGCTGGTTCAGCTTCACGCCAGGGGCGACCAGCTCCCCAACGGCTACGGTAACGGCCACACGCTGGCAACGACGCCCGCTTCCTATGCGCTCAAATTTGTGTCCCAGCAGAAGAAGGGCGATACTATGGAAACCGTGCTGTCGGACGGCGCGGGCCGCAAGGTCACGCACAGGGCGAAATGGAGCGCGGGCCTGCAGGCGGTTGTTTTTTCTTCCGTGTTTGAAAACACCGGCGAGGCCCCTGTTACGCTGAACTTGCTGTCCAGCGTGAACATCGGCGGAGTCACGCCCTTCACGGCGGGCGACGCCTGCGGCGCGCTGCATCTGCACCGCGTCCGCAGCATGTGGAGCGCCGAAGGGCGGGTGCAAACGGAGTCCATCGAGGAAGCCATGCTGGAGCGCTCCTGGACGGGCCACGCTCTGCGCCTCTGCAAGTTCGGCCAGATCGGCTCCATGCCGGTGCGGGATTACTTTCCCTTCGCCGCGCTGGAGGACAGGAACGCTGGGGTCACCTGGGCCATGCAGCTGGCCTGCCCCTCCTCCTGGCAGATGGAGATCCGTCGGAAGGATGACTGCCTCAGTATGATGGCCTCTCTTGCCGACGAGGACTTCGGCCACTGGGCCAAAACCGTTCAGCCGGGCGAAACGTTTGAAACGCCCGAAGCGTATCTGACCGTGGGGATCGGCGGCCTGGACAGCGTGTCCCAGCGGCTTTTGACCGTGCAGCGGCGCAATATGCCCCGGCCTGACGCCGAGCTGCCCGTGATGTTCAACGAATACTGCACCACCTGGGGCAATCCCACCCATGAAAACCTGCAAAAAATCGCCGAACGCCTGGACGGGCGCGGCATCGACTATCTGGTGATCGACGCGGGCTGGTACATGAAGCCCGGCGGCGGCTGGTCGGACTGCGGGGGAGACTGGGTGCCCGAAGAAAAGCATATGTTTCCCCAGGGCCTGAAAGCCACGGCAGACATGATCCGAAGCCACGGGATGCGTCCCGGCCTGTGGTTCGAGCCGGAAACCTGCACAAAGGACGCGGACATTTTCCGGCGGGAGGACATGCTGCTCCATCGGGACGGCGCTGTGCTGGATACGGACAACCGCCGCTTCCTGGACATGCGCAAGGAAGAAACCCAGAAATACCTGGACGAGCGGGTGATCGGCCTGCTGAAACGCTGCGGCTTTGACTACATCAAGGTGGATTACAACTGCTGCATCGGCGTTGGCTGCGACGGCGCGGAGAGCCTGGGAGAGGGCCTGCGGCAGAACATGCTGGATACCCAGCGCTTTTTCCGCCGGATGCGGGAAGAGCTTCCGAACCTGCTGATCGAAAACTGCTCCTCGGGCGGGCACCGGCTGGAGCCCTCCATGATGGCGATCAGCGACATGGCCTCCTTCTCCGACGCTCACGAGTGCGCCGAAATCCCCATCATCGCCGCGAACCTACACCGGGTCATCCTGCCCGCGCAGTCCCAGATCTGGGCCGTTTTGCAGGCGAAGGACAGCATCCGCAGGATCAATTATTCCCTGGTCAATACTTTCCTTGGCGTGCTCTGCCTGTCTGGCGACATCGCGGGGCTGAGCGCGGCGCAGTGGCAGAAGGTGGACGAGGGCCTGGATTTCTACCGCGCGGCGCGGCGCGTCATTCGGGACGGCGTTTCCGCCTTCTATGGTAACGTGTCGGCAAGCTGGCGGCATCCCACGGGCTGGCAGGCGGTGGTGAGGACAGCGGGCGAAGAAACCCTCGCTGTCATCCACACCTTTGGAGGCGATTTCCCGGAGGAAATCCAGCTGCCGGTGTCCGCCGAAAAAATCCACCGCGTGATGCGCAGCGAAGACAATCGGGTCAGCCTGTCCGACGGGCTCCTGACCGTACAGCTGAAAGCGCCGTTTGAGGCCGTGGCTGTGCTGCTGTAATCTGATTCCCCCGTTTCCAGTCACCGCGCAGAATCGCCCCGCATAGAATAACAGTGTAAAACATGAAAGGGGGCGCTTGCTCATGTCTGAAACCCGGTGCAACTGCGCGTATAATTACACTGTGAAGCGCGGCGACAGTTTTTACCTCATCGCCCAGCGGCTGAACGTTCAGCTCCGCGACCTGCTGGAGGCCAATCCCAGCATCCCTCCGGCGCGCCTGACCATCGGCGATGTGCTGTGCATTCCTTACTGCAGCGCGGATACGCCCGCGCAGGACGGAACCAATTGCCCCGTGCCCGACGCGGACGGCGGCGCGGGCGATTCTTCAGGCGGCACCCAACCGGAAACCCCTGCCTATACCTGCCCGGCAAACCGCCGCGGCGTGGTGCAGAACGGCCAGACTGCCAGCGACCTGCAGCTGCGCTACAATCTGAGCTGGCATACCCTGAAGACCGCCAACAGCGATAAAGACCTGGATACGCTTAAGGCCGGCGATATCGTGTGCATCCCGGCCGAGAACATTGCCTGCCCCCTGCCCGCTTCCGTTACACTGGCGGACCAGGATACGCTGCAATCCCTGGCTGATAAATACAGCGTGTCCGTGGCCGATCTGCTCAAAGCCAACCCCTGCCTCGCGCCGCAGGACTTCAAGTCCGGCGTGACGGTGCGGCTGCCGGAGTGATGGCAGATACCTGCATCGCTTAAAAACAATCAGCTCCCTGACCGGCAAGTCATCCGTCGGAAGGGAGCTGATTCTGTTTTGGACTTTATAAGTGAAACTCTTCGCAAAATGGCAAAAAGTCCGAAAACCCTTGCACTTATGGTCATAAGGAACAAAACAACACATAATGGCCGACAGGCCGTAGTGCAGCAGATTCAAGCAGGAAGCCGTCTGATTTAGGGAAGGATCGGGCGGCTTTTTGGTTTGGTCGAGGAATGAGAGGGGATGTGCGGGCAGGCTATTTTGTTTCCGCGGCGATTTCGTCCAGGTGGGTCAGGAGGTATTCCTGGGCTTGGGTGGAGAACATGAGCTGGCGTTTGATCTCGCCGGTTTTGGGGTCGGGGACGTCCATTTCGGTGATGCCGATTTCCTGGGCGAATTGGGTGGGCCGCCAGACGGTTTTGTTCATGACCACCTGGGTTTTGCCCTGGGCGATATAGTCGTTCCTTCTCAGCCAGATATTGATGGATTTACTGGATAGTTTTTCCATGGTAGCGGGATTCACGGCGCGGTTCACGTTTTTCAGGAACTCGGCGGGCGTGATGGGGAGGCGGGAAATGAGCACCTCCTGCTTCTGCTCCGGGGTGAGGCTGAAAACCGCTTTCCTGCGCACAAGCTCGTAGCTGCTGCCATTCACGGTGACGGGAACGGCAGGGGGAGCCTGGCGGGCTGCCTCCTCCATATCCAGCAGAACCAGGCCGTTATTTTGCAGCACCTCCTGCAAAATGGCGGACACGAACTGGAAGCACTTTTGCATCTGCGGCCTGGATACGATGGAATCCCCTTCGATTTTCTCATTGCTGATGGGGTCGGTTCCCGCCGCCAGCAAGTCCAGATAGTTTTTCGCGTGCTGGATGACTTGTCGCTTGTTTATCATATATTATTCCCCATTTTTTGTGCTCACTGTTTCTCATCATTAGACATTTCTATTTCCAATAAGTTATTCCACGGTTCATTAGCAATCCTTCCAATAAAAGTATCTATCCTTAAAATGAGATTAAGTGCCTTTTTATAATCAGAAAAGTCAATAATGCCAGCCGTTTTATATGATCGAAGAGTATTTTTTAATTGATCAGGATCAAATTCAAGTTGATATATCATATCTATATTTGTCTTAATTGTCTTTAGCTTTTTCTCATCCTCATCTGAAAATGAATCAAAAAATGATGCAATTCTATTGATCGAACGTTTGGCTAAATATGCATAGGAATATGTGTCATTTAATTGTTGCAAAACACTGATAAGCATTATAGTATCTACAGTTTTTGCCTCTTTATCAAATATTATTGAACAATCAATTTTACCTATGCCTTCCAACGCTCTATTGATTCGATTGTACAGTAGTTGTAAGTAAAGAATTTCTTTTTCAAGGTCAATTGTTACGTTATCTAGATCAATTAGTCTTCTATCAAGCAGGAATTTTTCATTGTCAAGTACCAATTCATAACATGGAATATTCTTTTCTCTGCACACTTCAAATAATAAAGACTTGCATATGGCGTCAATATTTAAACCAAGAGTAATAGATTTTATTTTCGGAAGATTAATAAAAATAGGTGTATCAGGTTCTCCGAAATTTATTATTCTCCATTCTTTTTCATATTTCCAGCATTCATTTTTAGTTAGTATGTATGAGAATATTGGCTCGATTCCGGGTTTAACTATTTTAGTTTCAATTCGATGGTCGGTATTAACCAATTGTAACCCAATATCAGCAAGTCGCAATGTTGGTCGTTCTGCTTTATATTTCACAGGATAAACAAATCCTGTTTCTCCATTAACAGTACTAAAATCATATTCAATACATATTCCAGCATAAGAATTTGTATAATGAGACCACATTAGTTGATTATCCCATCCACTTGCACTAAAACATGAAATGGTGATTCGGGAAAGAAAATCTTTTATCTTTGGAAAATAAATTGTGTCTTTTATACTTTCAAAGCTATCCAGCATTTCTGTTATTTGCTTATCTATGTTCAGCATATCCATTATATTGTGCTCAGTAATAGACGACAAATCAACATCAGCGGTTAAAAATGACAATGCAACAAAACTATCAATAGTGCCAACCTTTCTTCGTAGACCTGGAGGCATCTTTGAATAAATTATTTTGCTTGCTCGTACAGCAAATTCACTTAATGTTCCTTCGTTGATTTTTAATTTATTTTTTTGCACTCTCAGAAAGCCTTGTAGTTCCTTTAATGTTGATATAAATTCTGCCGCTTTCCCAAACGCTTTGTTTTCTAACAATACCTTTGAAAAATCTCTTGTTGTACGATCTGGAATCATAGCCAGAACTAATGAACAAAAATCTGAATATAGCTTTTCAGTCGAAAACCCTATCATAGAATCAAAAGGGTCGTTCATATATAAAGGAGAACGAGCGTATACAACACCATTCCTTATGTTTTCAATATCATATATTATATCTTCAGTTATTTTACATGGTCTATACTGATAAAAGACTCCTCCCGCTTTTTCAATTCCAGCTTTCATTTCAGTAAATATCCGTTGTGCTTCTCTGAAATCATCACTCATTTCGTTCTCTCCTTGTTTCCTGCATGAAGTTAAAGTGTATTATCGCACAGCGGCAGCAGTTCTTCCAGCTTTGCAACGATGCGTTTTTGCTCGGCAAGGGGTGGAAGGGGAATTATCGTGTTTGAAATGACTGCTAATGATAAATTAGGGATTGCCATTTCAACCTTTTTATAATCCATCATTTTTTGTATTGCCTTAGCATTGAGCGAATATATTACATAGGAAAGGTCTAACCTGTCTTTATTCACCGGTCGAATAAAAGCAATTGCTTGATTTGCATTTAGAGGCAAATCTGCCTTCCTAACCAGGCCGGTTCTGCCCAGTGTACCAGCAATAGAAATCAGAATATCTCCATCTTCAAGTATAGATCGTTTCAGAAATCCAATATGAACGTTCTCATCAATATAGTTAAGGTTGCATAAATTCAGTTTGTCGAATCCTTTAAGGTTTTCAGCTCTTAAAAACCCTATGCCATTCTCACAATATGAAACTTTGCCGCCTCTTGGAGTAGTTCCTTTTGAAATAACAGAAGCTATGCTATCTAGCCTTACCCACTTCCAATTATCAGGAATATCAAACGGCTTTTCTTCATCGGAGATGGGCGGGAGGGGCTTGGACTTTTTGATTTTACCGGCTTTCTCCAGGGCGAGCTTTTCCTGCTGAATCTGCTGATACAGTTCCTCCGCGTTGCCATCCTCCGGGAGCTGTTCCGTCAGCTTGCCCTGAATGCCGGCATCAATGATCTTGCTTTTCAGGGTGGCAAGGTTGTCCTGGTATTGGTTTTGCAGGGTGTCGATTAAGACCAAATGATCAAACACAGATCTGACTGTTTCTACAATTCGCTGTTGCTCCTCGATAGGAGGAACGGGCACAGGTATTTTACTCATCATGTGCTGTGATAGCTTGGGTTGGGCTGATCCTGTTACATATGGAACCAAAGAGATGGCATTTATGTATATTTCAACATATTCCAATAATACATGTTCCGTTGCCTGTAATACATGGGCATGATTGTTAACCCAGTATTTCCCTTTCGCAATAAATGCAATAGGAGTACTTCTGGAAAGCAGATTTGCTCCATCCTCACCGATTAGAAGAAGGCTTTCATCAAATAAGTAATTATCCACCTTGTCGATGACGCCTGACGCACCATAATAATCAAATTTTTTACTGAGCTTTTTCCTATCAGCAACAGATACGGGAATTCTCTCTGAGTCACGGTTAATTAGCACATCATCAAAATAACAATACTTCCATGTTTCAGGAATTTCGGGTAATGAATCAACACCTTCCTCTTGATAAGAAAGAAGGGATGAATCTACGGGAGTATCGTTTGCCAAATGAAGTGTCAGTCTCCCGCTTATTGCCATATCATAAATTCTTTTCTTTAAAGCAAAAGTATCAATCACAGCTCCATCCCTCCCAAGAGAGATTTCAGCTTTTCCACGGCGGCGGCGATGCCGTCGGATTCCTGTTGCATTTCGGCCAGGATTTCATCTACGGAGCGGTCGTCCTCCTCGGTGAAGTCGATCCATTTGAAATTCAAATCCTCCCGGGCGGTCACCTCCTGGGCGGAGAAGCAGCGCCAGCGGCCGTTGGGGTTGGTTTCCACGTCATAGGTGGGCCGGCGGTCCTGCTGATGCCCGGCGCAGTAGCAATCCACAAACTCCTGCAAATGGGCTCGGGTCATGGGCTTGGTGGCCATGGTGTGCTTGACGCCGGTGCGGTAATCATAGACCCAGATATCCTTCGTGGGCTCGCCCTTATCGAAGAACAGCACGTTGGTTTTCACGCCGTTGGCATAGAAAATGCCGGTGGGAAGGCGCAGGATGGTGTGCAGGTTGTAGCCCTTCATCAGCTTGTCCCGCACTTGCTTGGTAGTGCCCGCATCGGTGAGAACGCTGTCGGGCAGCACCACGCCCACGCGCCCGCCGGTGCGCACGATGGACATGATGTGCTGCAGGAAGTTCACCTGGTTGTCGCTGGTTTTGATAAATTCCGGGCGGTTGGCGGATACCTCCACGCTGCCCTGGGGCCGGGTGCCGAAGGGCGGATTGGTGAGGACCACCTGGTACAAGTGATCGGAGGTGTCCAGCAGAGAATCTTGATACACGATGGGGCTTTTCTTCACGCCGATGTCGTGCAGGTACAGGTTCATGGAGGCCAGGGTGACCACCAGGGAGGTGTTGTCCGCGCCGAAGAGGGCGTTGTTTTTCAGAAATTTCTGCTTTTCCACGTCCTTGCTCTGCTTACGCATGTGCTCATAGGCCGCCAGCAAAAAGCCGCCGGTGCCGCAGCAGGGATCGGCCACCGTTTCGGTGATCTTGGGGTCCACCACGTCCACCATGGCGGCGATCAGCGCCCTGGGCGTGAAATACTGGCCCGCGCCGCTCTTTTTATCCTGGCCGTTCTTCTCCAGGATACCCTCATAGATCGCACCTTTCAGGTCGCCATCCATCATATACCAGTTATCCTCGGACACCATGTCGATGACCTTTTTCAGCATCACGGGGCGGTCGATCTTGTTGGTGGCCCGTGTGAAGATGGTGCCGATGAGGCCGTCGGATTCGGACAGCTCCTTGAGGATTTCCTCGTATTTCTCCACCAGATCCGTGCCGCTCAGGGCGCACAGATCCTTCCACTTGCTGCCCTCCGGCAAATAGCTGCCCAGGCCAAGGGCTTCCTTTTCATCGTCCATTTTCAGGAACAGGATGTAGGTGAGCTGGGTGATATAATCGGTGAAGCCCACGCCCGCCGCGGCCAGCACGTTGGCAATATTCCACACCTTGGAGAGCAGGGCGGATTCGGTTTTCTGGTTCTTTTCCTGTGCCATATTTCGATACTCCTCTTACGCAGCTTTCAGCAGAATCTGGGCCATGGAGCGCATTTCGGCTTCCAGCACCTTCGCGCCAAACAGGGTAATGCCCCTGCGCCACAGGTCAGTGTCCACTTCGTTCAGATCCATGACTGACAGCGCGCCGTCGTTGATGACAAACTCGGCAATCTGCCGCATCAGTTCCTTTTGATCGTCGGTCAGGCTGCGCTGAGCCTGGCCGCAATACAGGTTAAAGCGCTGGGTGTAGCCGTTCAGCAGGCTGGTCAGCGTGCGGCTCCGCTTGTAGGCGAAGCGCACCAGCTGGATCAGGTGCGTGAGGGCGTTCACATTGGCCTTGGTGTCCAGATCGTCCACGTCGCCGGATTCATCCAGCACCTTGTAATTCTTCCAGATGGGATAGATGCCGAAGCGGCGATCCTGGGAAAGCAAACTGTCCCGCAGCTCCGCCAGCATGGAATGGGTGATCACGGTGTCCTCGGCGTTGTAGATGATGCGCAGGGCTTCCAGGCGGTCTTTGTTGTCGTTCAGGTACTTTTCAAAGTTCCCGATGAAGGTTTTGGCAGTTTCCTTGGAGAAGCCCGCGTAGATCAGTTCGTCAGGGTCTTCCTCGGTGGAGACGATGTAACCGCGCTGCATTTCCAGCAGCTTTCTCCGGGCGGGGATGCTGGTGATGAGGCCACCGATCAGCGCCATGCGAATGGCGTTATCCTCGGAGGGGCTGGTAAAGGGCGGTAGGCTGTTTTGATCGAAAGCCTGCTGGATGGCGTTGGCGATGGTGCGGGGAGCGAAACCGTAGCTGGCTATGAAGGCATCCAGATGCCTGCCGAACAGGGGATTGTTCTCATACCGCCGGTGGATGGCGGCGCAGTAATCCCGCAGCAGCCACAGGTTTTCGTCGCTCAGTTCGTTATGCGCCAGGTGCTCCAGCAGGTGTTCCAAAGAAAGAACCTTTTCGCCGGGCTTCTGATCCGTACTGGGATGCGGGATCATTTTGTCGTGTTCCGTCACGCCGACGGCGTCCACGATGTAATAGCACTCCTTCGTGTCGGCGTTGGGCGTGACCTCGCGGAGCTTGTCGTCGTCAATGACGCGGCAGCCCCGGCCTTTCATTTGGGTATACAGCACGTCGGAGAATACGTCCTTCATGAACAGAACCACTTCCAGCGGCTTCACGTCCGTGCCGGTGGCCACCAGCGTGACCGTGACGGCGATGCGGAAGTCTTTTTCCGTCCGCAGGTCGCGGATCAGGGCGTTGGAATCGCCGGATGTGTAGGTGATCTTCTGCACAAAATGTTCCGGTGCTTCGCCGCCTTCAAATTCTGAACCGAACACGGCTTTCGCCGTTTCCACGATCTCCGTGGCGTGGTGATCGTCCTTGGCGAAAATCAGCGTTTTGGGGACGTATTCCCACCGGTGCTCCCGTTCCGGGTACAGGTCTTCGTATATTGCCTTTTTATATTGAGCCAGCACTTCCCGAATCTGGTCCCGGTTCACCACGGAACGATCCAACGCGGCGGGGGCGTAATCCACCCTTTCACCCGCTGTGTAAGCCGTCTCTTTCCCTGTCTTGCGGGCGGTTTCAGTTACCTTGGTTCCCGCTTTGATCGCGCCGCCGTGTTCGGTAACCTTCGTGACGATCCGATACACACGGGAAGGCACATTCACGCCGTCCACCACAGAGTCTTCATAGGTGTATTTTTCAATGGTATTATTGTTGAAAAAGGCATACGCTTCCGGCGTAGGGGTTGCGGTCAAGCCGAGGATGTGCGCACCGGAAAAATAGTCTAGCACTGCCTTCCACTTGCCATAGATGGAGCGGTGACATTCATCCACAACGATCAATTGGAAATGGTCGGGCGGAATGCGCAGGTTGTCTCCCAGCTGGATAACGGTCTTGTCTTCCTTTTCTTCTTCTTCCGCTGTCCGTTCGTCCTCGAAATCTTCGCTGTCCTCCGAAAGCTGCTGCCCGGTCAGGACGGCAAACAGCTTTTGAATGGTGGAAATCACGATGTCTGCTTTCACATCGCTGTCACGCCTCAGCCGTTTGATTTCATACAGGGAGCTCATTTCTTCCTGCCCCTCTGTCCGGTCAAACCGGCTGAATTCACTTTCTGTCTGGCGAGCGAGATTGTTTCGATCCACCAAAAACAGCACGCGCCGAACGGGCGTATAATTCAGCAAACGATAACTGGCCAGGCAGGCGAGATAGGTTTTGCCGCTGCCCGTCGCGAGAACAGCCAGGCTTTTCTTCTTTCCGTTCTTGATGGATTGCTCAAACTTCATCTCCGCTCGATACTGGCAGTCGCGCAGACCCCGCTTTTCCAGACGTGGCAGCGCGCCATAAGCTGACGTCTTATGGATCAGACGGAGCATCTCCTTCGGGGAGTGCATTTCCGTAAGTTCAGTATAATCCGCATCCGGTGTCAGCATATTTTTGTAATAGATTCTGCTGCCGTTTGCCAGGTATACCAATGGGATGAGGCCATCATACCACAATCCATACCAGCTTTGCGGATGAACGGCATATTTTTCCGCTTGGATCTCCACATCCTCTTTCAGTGGGTTTTCTTCCCGCTTTGCTTCCAACACAGCAATGGCCTTGTCATCTACAAAAAACAAATAATCGCTTTCCGTGTTTCCCTGCATCAGCGCTTCCTTTACCGCGGAGGCGCTTTGAGGGATATATTCATCACGGGGAACGATATCCCATCCGGCATTTTTCAATTGCCGGTCAATTCTCTCACGCGCTTTTTCTTCAGGAAGCATAACATTCCTCCATAAAATATCTGTCGGCTGAGTTTTAACGATGCTAGAAACCTGTTCTCTTCCATTGAAATTATATCATGGATGGTCAATTTCTCAAAGTATAATCTTCCGATTGGCTTTATTTTGACATATTCAGCATATTTTCCAACACATCATGCACCATCTCCAATGACTCCCGATCCATTTTGGATAACGTTTTCTGTGCCTGCATTGCGGTTAGTTTTACAATATCGGCTTTGGTTGCTTTGCGTCTTACCTCCCTGGGAAGGGATGCAAGCATTTCCTTCATGGTTCCTGCGGCAGTGATAGGCGCTGTCGGCACTTTATTCTCGATGCCCTGCTTAATATCCCGCAGCATACGGAACAGCACTTCCTTGATCTTTTCGTTTTCCGCTTCGTGGGGCTTCATCTTCTGCGCCTTGAATACATCCTGATCGTGCTGGACTTCATCTTTGTATTCCGGGTTCTCGGCGCTGAATTCGTTCAGGACGCCGATGATAAAATCAATGGATTCATTTCTGCTGCTGATGCCCAAGGTGGCGGAATCGCAGAAATAAATCTGAATCAGTTTCAGCAGGAAAGGAAAGTCGCTATGCTCCATCAGGCGGTTGAGTATGTCTGTATTGATGGAGCCATCCAGCAGTTTGCGCACAGCGACCTCCGACAATCTCAGCTCGGAAATGTCACTGTTTTTCGGTGTACTGATGTCGGTGAGGCATAATAGGTAGTCGGTTGAAACATTGAATTCCTTCGATAGAGCTATCAGTATTTCGCTGTTGAGCGTTGATGTTTCGCCGCTTTTAATGCGGCTGACCTGCGATTCCGAAAGCCCGATTCTGTTCGCCAGTTCCTTCTGGCTCAAATTTCTTTCTTCCATCAATTCAATAATGCGGTCACGGGGAGTCATTTTTCGATTCATATGGATCGTCCTCCAAATGCGGTAAACGTGCTTTCTCGTTTAGAAGTATACCACGTTCATTGCGTTTTTGCAATTTGGGATGACCCGGAACCTGCCATTTTTGCAATTCTGCCTGTTTTGTCAGGGAGCGGGCTTTTTTGTGGTATTCTTTTTACGCTGTTGACGGCAAGACGGAAAATAGGAGGTCGGGGAAGGTACAGCCCCGGCGGAGTAAAAAGAAAGGAATGGATCGGAGACACAAAAAAGAACCGAATGGCGCACTTATATACGGTTTCAGCCCTGCTGTCCCGTATGTGCGCTCTGCGAAACGGAGGACGACGGCATCCGAATGCAGCATCCTCCCTGCATCGCTCTGCAATGACAAGGGCATAGCCCTTGCGCCGCTTCGCGGCTATCCTATGGTTACAACGATGAACGAAATCACAACGCAATTAACGCAAATATTGATAACGGAGGAACCCATGAAATATGAATTTAGCCCTGACCTGCAGAAGCACAAGGAAGAATACCAGAGAAACCTGCATTTGATCGTGAAGGCCGAACAAGAAAACGAGATACTGGCAAGACAAATCCAACGCCTGGAAAACTTAGATGAATACTACAAACGCGGCGAACGGGCGAAACGTGCGCACCGGCTGATCACCAAAGGCGCAGCCATTGAAAGCATCTGGCCCGCATCAAAAGACATAGAGGATGCTGACTTCTATCAATTGATGCAAAAGGTTCTGACATCTGCTGATACGGCTGCAATTCTGAAAGCATTTAAAGTTGAGCACCCCAACCCAGAAGAAGGAGGTGACGGCTGATTGCCCTGTATCATTTTCATGCCGGGATCATAAAACGTTCCGCCGGGCAATCGGTTTTAGCCGCTGCCGCTTACCGGGCGGGTGAGTGTTTATTCAGCGATTACTATAACGAGCAGGCGGATTACACCAAGAAGCAAGGCGTGGTTTATAAAGAGATCCTGCTGCCTTCCCATGTCCCCAGACATTACGCCGACCGGGAAACGCTGTGGAACGAGGTCGAAAAAGTGGAGGAACATCCGAAAGCACAACTGGCGTACAGCTACGACATCGCGCTGCAAAACGAGTTGACCGCAGAGGAAAACATTGCGTTAGCGCGGCGATTCCTAATGGAACAGTTCGTCAGCCGGGGCATGATCTGCGACTTCGCGGTACATGCCCCCGACCCAAAGGGCGGCATTCCCAATCCACACTTTCATGTGCTGTGTCCCATTCGTCCCATGAACGAGGACGGCACCTGGGGAAACAAGCAGCAACGGGAGTACACGCTGAACAAAAATGGTCAGCGTGTGCGGGATGAACACGGGAACTATATCTGGAAATCCGTTCCTACCACCGACTGGGGACAGAAGGAAACGCTGCTCCATTGGCGGGAGGAATGGGCCAGGTATGTCAACGATGAACTGGAAAAGAAGGCGGCAGGCGTTCATATTGACCACCGCTCCTATAAGGAGCAGGGCATCCACCAACTGCCGACCATCCACGAAGGCCCCACGGTTCGGGTGATGGAAAAGAAGGGCATACGCACCGAAAAAGGGAACCTGAACCGGATGATACGCGCTGCCAATGTTCTCCTGAAAAAACTAATTGCCCGGTATCAGGAGTTAGCCGCATGGATCAAAGAAGCGAAAACAAACCTAAAAGAACCGGTATCGCCCAGCTTATCCCTCTTATTGCTGGAATATCTGAAAAAACGAAATGCCGGTGCTTACACCGACAAGGCCAAGGCGAACAATCTGAAACGAGTATCCCAGGATATTGTATATTTGGAGAAACACGGCCTTTCTACTCTGGATGATCTACAGACCATCACCGATCAATACCGGGAGAAGGTCGATACACTCAACCAGAAAATGCGTGTCAGTGAAAAGCGGCAGAAGGAGCTCAAAGAATTGATTTCCGCTGCCGAACGGTACAGAAGCACGAAAGAAGTTGTGGATGGGCTAAAGAACATCCATTTCAAAATGAAACGCGACCAGTACCGGAAAGAACACGAAATGGACTTCAACATCCACTTCGGTGCTAAGCGGATACTGGATCAACTAATGAAAGACTCACAGGACAAAACGCTGCATCTGGCTCAATGGAAAGAAGAAGCGGAACGGCTTTCCGCTGAATACTCCGCGGACTATGAGGAATTGAAGAAGCAGCGGGAAGAATCCAAAGAATTGTTCCGCATCCAGGCGCAGATTGATTCTGTTCTGAAAGAGCAAGAGCGGAACCAGACGCAGCAAGCGGAACAGCAGAAAAAGAATGATCGAAATATAAACTGATATATCGGAGGAACTATGAACGAACCTGAACGTATTGATTTATGCGCCATTTATGATGTTAAAGACGATCCGCCACCTGGATTGTTTGATGACTGGCAAGGGACAGAAAGCAATCCCTTCCATGGAACCACCCTGCGGAAGATCGGGAACACCTGGTACATCATCCGCACCGAATACGGGGGAACCGAACCACTGAAAGATAAAGTGAAACGCCTCATCTTCACCGATCCCATGCCTGAAAAGGCGGTGTTTCAGGGATGACAAATACACCGGAATATGGTATGATAAGGCCAAGCACTACGGTACTGTCGGCTGATTCGCAGAAGGAGGATTTAACCATGAATCAGCAGCAGATCACCGCGTTATATTGCAGACTCAGCAATGAAGACGACCTGGAAGGTGAGTCGAACTCCATTCAAAACCAGCGCGCCCTGCTCCAACGCTATGCAGATTCCCACGGTTTCACCAACACCCGTTACTTCGTGGATGATGGGTACACCGGAACCAATTTCAATCGTCCCGCCATGAAGGAACTGCTGTCGCTGGTGGAAGCCGGACAGGTGAGCACCATCATCGTGAAGGACATGAGCCGCTTCGGGCGGGATTACCTGCAAGTGGGCCAGTACACGGAGATTGTGTTTCCCAGCTACAACGTCCGTTTCATCGCCGTCAATGACGGCGTGGATTCGGACAAGGGGCAGGACGACTTCACCCCCATCCGGAACTTGTTCAACGATTTTTACGCACGCGACACCAGCAAGAAAGTCCGAGCCGTGCTGAAAGCAAAAGGCACCAGCGGGCAGCACATGAACCGTCCGCCCTACGGTTATCTGGAAGACCCGATGCGGAAAGGTCATTGGATCATCGACCCGGAAACAGCGCCGGTGGTGAAGCGCATCTTCGACCTGGCGCTGGCAGGCAGCGGCCCGAAACGAATCGCCAATCTGCTGGAAAAGGAAAAAGTGTCGACATCCAAGACGGTTTATGCCCGGCGTCATGGAAAACCGCTTCCTCCCTTTCCCTATCATTGGGAGGATGGCAGCATCGTGGCGATCCTGGAACGCATGGAATACACCGGCTGCACCTGCAATTTCAAGACCTTTTCCAAATCCTATAAGCTGAAAAAGCGTATCCCGAACCAGGTGGAAGACATGTTCATCGTGGAGGATACGCAGGAAGCGATCATCCCCAAGGAACAATGGGAAAGGGTACAGGAATTGCGGAAGCAGCGGCACCGCACCATTCAGCGGGCGGAACGGGAAGGGTTCTTCACCAGTCTCCTTGTATGTGCCGACTGCGGAAGCAGGATGCACTTCTGCACATGCAAGAGCTTTGAAGGGAAGCAGGATCACTATATCTGCTCCAAGTACAAAGCGGGCCGGGGAGAATGCACCGCGCATTACATCCGGGAACATGTGCTGCGGGACATCGTGCTGGAACGCATACGGGCCGTGACCGACTATGTGCGGGAAGACGCGGAAGGCTTCCAGCAAGAATGGATGCAATCCACCCGTGACGCTCAGGCTAAGAGCATTCAGCAGGATCAAAAGCAGCTTGCCCAAGCCAAGAAAAGGCTGGCTGATGTGGACAAACTGATGACCCGGCTGTACGAAGACCATGTGCTCGGTTCTCTGTCGGAGGAACGCTACCAGAAAATGACGGCGGATTACGAAGTCGAGCAGGAAAGCCTGCGGACAGAAATCGAAGTCCTGGAGGAATTGATTGCATCCCAGCAGGAGGCTACCGACAACTACGACCGTTTCGCCGCGCTGGTGGAAAAGTATGTGGACATTCCCGTGCTGACACCCACCATCGTGAACGAGTTCATCAAGAAGATTCTTGTCTGCGCGCCGGATAAAACCAGCGGCAAACGGAAGCAGGAAATCAAGATCGTCTTCAACTTCGTTGGCCAGGTGGATATTCCCATTCTGACCACCCCAATTCTATTGGAAGGAGCAGCCCAAAACAGGAAAACTGCGTAGCCGATTGGCTACGCAGCTTCCCCAAGAGAATATGTTCCATATGACCATAAACTCTATGTTTTTCAGTGTTTTCTCTTTTTGATGATTTCCGAAACGATCAGACCGATCCCGGCCATCACGCCGACCGTGAACAGGATCGTGCCGAGCGTCAGTTTTCCGTGTGATGAAATCATGCTCATCATGTTCATGAACAGCGCGATGTCAATGCCGGCCAGGATCACCCAGGGATTCCTGTCGCCAATGAGCATCTTCATGGGGCGCGCTTTGGTGGCGAAGGGCAGGCCGATCGCTGCCAGGCCGAACAGCGACGCGCTGGAAGCAATCCAGAACCAGCTGCCGCGGCAGTGAATGCAAATAACGCCGAGCAGCAGCATGAGGCTGGCAGTGAACGCGCAGAGCATCCAGAAGAACTTGTCCTCCTGCACCATGATCGGGACGACGCTTACGGACGCGGCGACGCACAGAGAAGCTAAAACAATATCGATCCAGCCCATGGGAGAACCGAAAATGTAGAGGCAAACCAAAATCGGAACCAGAAGCACGCCGGAAACAGCCGACCCGACCGCGGCGGTGCGCTTTTTGAATTGCGTAAGCCCGTACTGGAGCACCGAGGCCTTCTCGTATCTCAGGTTGTCTTCAATTTCATTTTCTTTGAGCTTTTGCAGGATATTCCGGCAATCTGCGCAATCCAGCAGGTGTTCGTTCACCAGCGCGCGGGTTTTCTCGCTGCAAGCCTCGTCCGCGTACAGCGGCAGCAGATCACGAATCACATCACATTCCATGTTCATCCATCCTTTCCTGTAGCTTGAGCCGGGCGCGGTGATATGTGACCCGGGCCCAGTTTTCGGTTTTGCCGAAGATCGCTCCGACTTCCCGAAAACTCAGTTCTCCGAAAATCCTCAGTTCAAATACTTCCCGGTACGGTTCCTCCAGCGTGTGCAGCGCCATATGGATGCGGAAGGAGGTATCCCGATCCATTGCGCTCTGCTCTACGCTTTTCCCGGTATCCGGCAATTCCTCCGGCATCGGTTCGTGCCTGTCCTGCCGCCGCTTTTCGTCAAGAAACAGATTCTTCGCGATGGCGCACAGCCAGGTCACTTCGTTCGATTCCCCGCGGAAGCCGCTCTGTTTTGAAAAAGCGCGGAAGAAAGTCTCCTGCGTGATATCCTCTGCCCGCGCGTGGTCGCCCGTCAGCGTCATGGCGAAGGAGAATACGCGCATGTAATAGGCTTCGTACAGCTTTTCGCTTCGTTCCTGGGCCACAATCTCACCTCCCTTCATCCGGTCTCATCGGTTAGACGGGGGAAAGAAATGATTCGTTACAAAAATTCAGAAAAAAATTTCTACATTCCTTTGTACTATTCGAACCCGGCGCCGTACATTCCTGCTTTTCCAGTATAGGATAAAGCAGTTCACCCGCGATTCTGCTGTTTCTCCGAAAGCATTCATTGGCAGACGCGGGCGAAAAACAGAAAATCTTCAATATTTGCGTGACGCGGGCGAGGATTCGTGTTATAATGAAAAAGACAACAGGCAGGGGATCCCTGCGCATCGTAAAAATTCAAGACAAAGAAGGGATGAATATGCAAGGCAACGGCCCCTTGAACCGGAAAAAGAATGTGACCGGCACGGCGAGCTCCGACAGCATGAATACCAGCGGCCCTGGGATGGGAAACGGCCCGGTGGGTGACAAGGATGGTTATCAGGAACGGAAAGAACAGCAGGCCCAGGGCGGGCCGGCCCAGCGCGCAAACAGGCCGGTGCAGGCGCAGACGCCGCTGAACCGGCCCAAGCAGGTGTCGGGCCAGTCTACCGGCAGCATGAATACCCAGGGATTCGGCACGGGCAGTTCACCGCAGCAGGCGCGGCCGCAAAACACCGGCGCGCAGCAGAGCCGCCCCAACCCCTTTATGAACCCGCAGCAGGCGCGGCCCCAGCAAACCCAGCAGCGCCCGCAGCAGGCGAACCCCTTCATGAATCAGCAGGCCCGTCCGCAGCAGAATCAGCAGCGGCCTTCGCAAACGCAGCAAAAAACGCAGCAGCAATTCACCGGCGGCGGAACGCCCGCTTCCTCCGGGAATCAGACTACCCGCGCTTCCGGCAAGAAAAGCCCGCTTATGCTGATCATCATCGCGGTGGCTGCGCTGCTCCTTGGCGGCGGCGGTCTCGGCGGACTATTCGGCGGCGGTTCCAACACGTCTTCCTCCAGCTCTTCCAGCGGCTTGAGCGGCCTGGTGGGCGATTTGCTTGGCGGAGACACCTCCACCAGCACTTCTTCCGGCTTGGGTGACCTGCTGGGCGGCGGCAGTTCTTCTTCCTCCGGCGTGGGCGACCTGCTCAGCGGCGCGCTGGGCGGCGGCAGTTCTTCTTCCTCCGGCGTCGGCAGTCTGCTTGGCAGCTTGCTCGGCGGCTACAGCTCCGATTCGCTCCAGGATATCCTGGGCGGCAGCTGGTTCAGCAGCCAGACGGGCTACGGCGCGAGCGACAGCACTTATAACGCCTACGATCTTACCCAGACCGCGTCCACTTCCTCTTATACCGGCACCCTGAACCGCAAGGTGGCGGCGGGCAGCCGCGACAAATACACCGTGATCAAAGGCAACGGCAAGGATAAAGTGACCGTGATGGTGTATCTGTGCGGCGCTGACCTGGAAAGCCGCAGCGGCATGGCCACCAAGGACCTGCAGGAAATGCTGAACGCCTCGTTCGGAAGCAGTCTGAAGCTGATCGTTTACACCGGCGGCTGCACGAACTGGCGCAACAACCAGGTTTCCAGCCGCGTGAACCAGATTTGGCAGGTGGAGGGCGGCAAGCTCAAATGCCTGGAGGAAAACGCGGGCACCGGCGCCATGACCAGCCCTGAAACGCTGACGACCTTCATCAAGTACTGCGCCAAAAATTTCAAGGCCAACCGCTATGCCCTGGTGCTGTGGGATCACGGCTCCGGCTCGGTGAGCGGCTACGGCTACGATGAAAAGAACACCCGCGCGGGTTCCATGAGCCTGGCCGGGCTGAATCAGGCGTTCCAGAACGGCGGCGTGAAGTTTGACTTCATCGGCTTTGACACCTGCCTGATGGGCACGGTGGAAAACGCTCTGATGTGCAGCAAATACGCCGATTACCTGATCGCCTCCGAGGAAACGGAGCCCGGCATCGGCTGGTATTACACCGATTGGCTCACCGCCTGGGGCAGCAACACGTCCATGGATACCCTGGATATCGGCAAGCAGATCTGCGACGACTTCGTTTCCAAGTGCGCCGCCTCCTGCCGCGGTCAGCAGACCACCCTGGCCATGACCGACCTGGCCGAGCTGGAAAACACCATCCCCGCCAAGCTAAAGGACTTCTCCCAGTCCGTTACTTCGCTTGTGTCGGGCAAGCAGTACAAGACCGTATCCAACGCCCGCAACGGCAGCCGCGAATTCGGCACCTCTGCGAAGGTGGATATGGTAGACCTGACCGACCTTTGCAACAAGCTGAACACCAAGGAAAGCGCTGCGCTGGCCAAGGTGATCCAGTCCGCGGTCAAGTACAACCGCACGGGCAACATTTCCAGCGCCTATGGCCTTTCCATTTACTTCCCCTACAAAAAGATGTCCAACGTGGATAAGGCGGTCAGCACTTACGCCGCCATCGGCATGGACGACGACTACGCCAAGGCCATCCGCGCTTTCGCGCAGGTGGAATCCAGCGGCCAGGCGGTCAGCTCCGGTTCTTCCTCCGCCATGTATTCCCTGTTCGACATGCTGGGCGGGTCTGACACTTCCTCCGGTTCCGGCGGCGCAAGCTCGTCCTCCGGCGATTTAGTGAGCGAATTGCTCTCCTCCTTCCTGGGCGGCGGCTACAACCGCGTAGCCGGGCTGGACAGCGGCAACACGGCTTTCCTCTCCGACCGCGAAGTGTCCGACAGCGCGCTGACCGAATTCCTGGCGGACAATATGCTGGACGCGAACGCGCTGGTTTTCAAGGCGGACAATGGCGCGTACGTCCTGGATATGAAGCCCGAAGACTGGGCGCTCGTGACCGGGGTGGACCAGAACGTGTTCTATGACAACGGTGCTGGCTATGTCGATCTGGGCCTGGACAATCTGTTCAGCTTTGACGACCAGGGCCGTATGGTGGCCGATATGGACGGCACCTGGCTGGCGCTGAACGGCCAGCCCGTGGCCTACTA
This sequence comes from Clostridia bacterium, assembly GCA_017509065.1. The sequence goes on along the minus strand of JAFWQM010000124.1, from coordinate 22,759 downwards.
CCGCGAAACCGCCCAGTATCTGGACAACAATGGCTGGATCATCACGGGCCGCGTGCCGGCGCTGCTGAACAATGAACGCGTCGACCTGCTGATTGTGTTCGACAATGAAAACGAGAACGGCTATGTGGCCGGCGCACGCGCCGTGTACGGCAACGAAACCGACATGGTGGCCAAGGCCATCACCGAACTGCAGGACGGCGACACCATCGTGTTCCTCGCTGACCTGTACGACTATCAGCAGAACTACTCCGACAGCTACCACTTTGGCAATCCTCTTACTGTCAGCGGCGCGATTCAGGTGAGCAACGTGTATCTGCCTGACAAAACCAAGGCGCTTGTTACGTACCGCTTTACCGACATCTACAACCAGACCTACTGGACGCCCGTGATCGGGAAATAATCCAAACAACGGAACAGCGCCCGCCTTTCCTGCGCAGACAGGAGAGGCGGGCGCCGCTTTTTCCCGGTCATTTGCCGTCCGGGAAGCTGGTGAAGCAGCCGTGTTCCACTTCGGGATAGCCGTATTTTTCTTTCGCGTCGGCAAAAGCCCGGATCATGAACGCCATGTTCCTGGCCAGGTTGCGCATGGTCTGCAGGCCCTCCAGATCTTTCTTCACGTCTTCGGCGGTAAAGCCGTGCACCTGATTCCAGTAGGTGGAGGAGGCTACCGGCATCCCGCTGATGGTAAAATACTTGTTGAGCGCATCGAAGGACGCGGTGTTCCCGCCCCGGCGGCAGCTGACCACCGCAGCCCCGACCTTCATGTGCTTGGAGAAATGCGTGCTGTAGAACAGGCGGTCCATGAAGGAAAGGATGGTTCCGTTGGGCGAGGCGTAATATACGGGACTGCCGACCACAAGCCCGTCCGCAGCCTCAAACTTCGGTGCGACCTCGTTCACCAGGTCGTCAAAGACGCATTTGCCTTTTCTGCCACAGGTACCGCAGGAAATGCAGCCGCGGATATCCTTGTTTCCCACATGAATGATTTCGGTTTCGATCCCGTTTTCCTGAAACACTTTTACCATTTCTTCCAGCGCCGCGGCGGTGCAGCCTTTTGCATGCGGGCTGCCGTTCAGCAGAATTACCTTGGACATCTTTTGCCCTCCCATAATTTGATGAACTGATTATAAAGGAAAATGATTTCAATTGCAAGACGACAAAAAAAGAAATGCAATTCCTTGATAAAAACACGGCAATCGTGTATAATAGTTCAGGTTTCCCAATTATATCAAAGGAGAGAAACGAACCATGCGCGTAGTCATTCAGGATAATTACGATAAGATGTGCCTTTGGGCGGCTCGCTATATCGCCGCGAAAATCAACGGTCACAAGGAAGAAAGGCCCTTTGTGCTGGGCCTTCCCACCGGGTCATCGCCCATCGGCGTTTACAGGGAACTGGTCAGGATGAACAAAGCGGGCGAAGTATCCTTCAAAAACGTTGTCACTTTCAACATGGACGAATACCTTGGCCTGCCCCGGGAGCATGACCAGAGCTACTGGTACTTCATGCACGACTATTTCTTCAACCATCTTGTGGACATGAAGCCGGAGAACATCAACATCCTCAACGGCATGACCGATGACCCTGAGGGCGAATGTGCCCGTTATGAGGCTAAGATCGCTTCCTACGGCGGTATCGACCTGTTCATGGGCGGCATTGGCGTGGATGGCCACATCGCCTTTAACGAGCCCTACACCTCCCTCGCTTCCCGCACCGGCGTGCGGGCGCTGACCACGGACACCCGCATCGTGAACAGCCGCTTCTTTGGCAACGATCCCGAGAAGGTGCCCGCCAAAGCGCTGAGCGTCGGCGTCGGCACGGTGACGGACTCCAAAGAAGTGCTGATCCTGATCAACGGCCATAACAAAGCCCGCGCGCTGGCCGCGACGGTCGAAGGCGGTGTGAGCCAGAAGTGGACCTGCTCCGCCCTGCAGATGCACAACGGCGCGATCATCGCCTGCGACGAGGCCGCCTGCGGCGAACTGACCGTGGATACCTACAAGTATTTCCTTGATATTGAAAAGGCAGAACGGCTGTAAGCCTTTATAAAATCGGCCCCACCCAAAGCTCAGTGCGGGTGGGGCCTGTTTTAGTTATATGGGTCATAAATCGGTTCGGGATACCAGGGGAGCGGGCGGGGGTGGCAGGGCGGTTCCGGGCCGCCGACGGCACAGGGCGCGACCAGGTAGCCTTCGATGGATACTTCCAGCGGCACTTCACAGCGCACGCAGTCGCAAGGACAAGGCCGTCCCGCCAGGCGCGCGGAGGCCTGCACTATCGGCTGACCGCGCCAGCGCTCGCAATCGGGGCAGAGGCAGCGCAGCCTCAGTTCTTCCTGAATCTCCGTGGAAACCGTGTATACACAGCCGTTCCCGTCCCGCACGCGCAGGGTCAGCGGTACGGTGACGAGGAGGGTGATCCCCCGTCTGTCACGGCATGGCAATTCCTCCCAGCACGGCGCGTAACAGGACGCGGCGTCCAGCACAGTGAAGGGCGGCCGGGCCTGCTCCGGCAGAGCGTTAAGACTCACGGGATAGCACGTCCGCCTTCGGTACACCCTGCCGCTCGCCAGAATGCGCTGCATCAGGTATTCCCCGCAGGACGGGGGCGGAGGCGCGCAGCCGCATTCCGACTTTTCCGGGGGCAAAGGACGGGGCCGGGGAGGCTCGGGCCGAGCCGCAAAACGCCCGCATCCGCACGTCCTGAAACGATGAGCGTCTTTCATGATGGAATCCTCCCTTCCAAAGGGTTCTGATCCATCATATGCGGCGGGAGAGGTCTTCGTGTTATTCCGTTATGCCGTTGTCCGCAAACGCGACAGGCCGTCCATACATATCGTACAGGATGCCTGCGTCGCGGCTTTTTTGATTCCACACCCGCTTTTTCCGCCATACGGCGTCGGTTTGCACGGTGGACACGCCGGTTCCGATCACGTATTGCCCGCCGGGCGCGACGATAACGTCCGGCAGATAGAACAGTTCATTGCCTTTGGTGGAATAAAGAACGCAGTCTTTCAGGGAGAGATCGGCTCTGCCTTCGTTCACGATGGTCACCGTGTCCTGCTCCGCGCTGATGGACAGCCGCACGTTCTGCGCTTTTTCCGGCACGTTCTGCCAGATGATATCCTCCGCGCTGACCGCGCCGCCTGACAGGGTGAATAGAATTGCGTCATGGTAGTCCTGGGACACATAGACCTCACAGCCTACTTTTTGCAGCCGTTTTATCGTGGAGCCTGCCGGCGTATCGGGCTCTTCGCTGGTGCTGGTCAGGATGACAGCGGCCTTTGGCCGCACTGCCTGAAGCATCGTTTTTGACGTGGCCTTGTTGTCGCCGTGATGGCCGACCTTCAGCAGGTCGCAGGGCGTGAGCAGATTCGCGTCCAGCAGTTCATACTCTTCTTCTTCCTTCATATCGCCCGCGAACAGGATGCTGCCCTGGGGAGAATCAAACCTCATCACCAGGGAATTGTTGTTTTCATTGTCGGTGTTCACGGTCAGAGGCCCAAGCACGGTGAAGGACGCGCCACCGGAAACAGAGATCACCGCGCCTGACTCCAGCCAGATCAGTTCCTGGCCGCGTTCCGCCGCAGCCAGCATCGCGGGGTGCCTGCTTTCTTTCTGGTCAAAAAAGATCCGGGCGGCGTACCAGGCGTCCACAGCAATATCGCTTTTCGCAAGGCGCATCAGCCCGCCCATGTGGTCCGCGTGGCAATGGGTGAGGAACACGCCGTTGAGACGGGAAATCCCATACTGCGAAAGCGCAATTTCCAGTGCGGGCCAGGTCTGCTCATAGCCCGCGTCGATGAGATAGGCCGCGTCGTCAATCATCAGCAGCATGCAGTCTGCCTTGCCGATGTTCAGGCACAGCAGCTGCACCGCGTCGTCCCGGCTTTCGGAATTCACTGCCTGACAGCCGGAGAGCATCAGGCACATCAATAAAAAGAAGCACAGCGTACGCTTTTTCAAGTCATTCACTCCTTTCAACAGAATCAGTATATCACACAAAGCTTTAAAATACATAAAAGCGCTTAATTTTTTACGATTTGTTTTCAGGCGGCCTGATTGATAAGCGCTTATAAGCATTCGCAAAATGGCTAAAAGTCAAAAAACCTTTATGGCTTTCTCGGAAGGGGGTCTGGGGGAAATCGCTCTTTGGCCCACAAAGAGCGGTTTCCCCCAGAAATATTCTGCCGTTTTATCCTGGTGAGCGTAAAGACCGCTGAATCAGGACATAATGGTTCCATGGAGGTGAAGAAACATGAATCATGGAACCTGGGACAAGATCCGCGTGGTGCAGTACGGCTGCGGCAAAATGGGCAGAATCCTGATGCGCTATCTGCTGGATAAGGGAGCGGACATCGTCGGCGCGATCGACATGGACGAAAGCATCGTGGATAAAGATATCGGCGAAATCGCCGGGCTGCGCCGGGAAACGGGCGTCAAAGTGCGGAGTGATCCCGACGCTGTGCTGGACAACTGCGACGCGGACATCGCCATCCTGGCGCTGCAAAGCTTCCTGCCGGATATGCATAAGCCCATCCTGGAATGCGTGACCCGTGGGGTGAACGTGATCACCACGTCGGAGGAAGCGCTGTTTCCCTGGACGACCTCACCGACGATCACCAATCAGCTGGACGCGTTAGCGAAAGAAATGAGCTGCACCGTCGTGGGCAGCGGGATGCAGGATGTGTTCTGGGTGAACCTGCCTGCCTGTATCGCGGGCGGCGTGCATAGCATCGCCGAGATCGACGGGGCTGTGAGCTACAATGTGGAGGATTACGGAATTGCCCTGGCGAAGGCGCACGGCGTGGGGCTGAGCGCGGAGGAATTCGAGCGGGACATCGCCCACAGCGTAAGCGTTCCCGCCTATGTGTGGAACAGCAATGAAGCGCTGTGCATGAAGCTGGGCCTGAGCGTGGAGCAGAGCAAGCAGAAGGCGGTGCCGGTGTTCGCCGACCGCGATGTGCACAGCGAAACCCTGGGGGAGACCATCCCCAAAGGCAAGGCCATCGGCATGAGCGCGGTGGTCACGACCATTACCCACCAGGGCATCGTGGTGGAAACCCAATGCATCGGCAAGGTGTATGAGGAAGGCGAAGGCGACTTGTGCGATTTTACCATCCACGGTGAGCCGGACGTGCGCTTCTCCGTTTCAAAGCCTGACACGGTCGCCCACACCTGCGCGACAATTGTGAACCGCGTCCCCGATGTGCTGGCGGCGCCCGCGGGCTTCGTGACCATGGATAAGCTGCCCTTTGCCCGTTATCTGCCTTACCCCATGTTTGTGAATGTTCAATAAACAGCAACGCCCCGCGCTGACCCGTCGTGGCCCGCGCGGGGTTGTTTTTTTTCTAATCTCCTGCGGTTGCAAAGACCCCTCTTCGCATGGATTATCCCTCCTGGAACACGATTTGATCTCCGTTCATGCACATGCTGACCGCGCCGCCAAGATGGATTTCCCCGGCAATGAGCTTTTCGCTGAGAGCGTCCTCGATGGTGCGCTGGATCACGCGGCGCAGGGGCCGCGCTCCATATTGCGGATCGAAGCCTGCCTGGGCCAGATGGGAGACCACGTCGTCCCCGTAGGTGAGGGTGATTTCCCGTTCCTCCAGGCGCTTGGCCACCTGCCCCAGCATGAGGCTGCAGATGGCTTCAATGTCCTTCTGCTCCAGCTTATGGAACACGATGATCTCATCCACGCGGTTGAGGAACTCAGGCCGGAATACGGTCTTGATGTCGGAAAGCACCTTTTCCCGCATTCGCTCGTAGTCCATGGCGTCGGCCATGCCCGCGCCGAAGCCAAGGCTCGTGCGCTGGGCGGACTGAGCGCCCGCGTTGCTGGTCATCACGATCACGCAGTTTTTGAAGCTGACCACGCGGCCCATGTTGTCGGTGAGCCGCCCGTCCTCCAGGATTTGCAACAGGATGTTGAACACATCGGGGTGCGCCTTTTCCACCTCATCGAACAGCACCACGGAATAGGGCTTGCGCCGCACGGCCTCGGTGAGCTGGCCGCCTTCGTCGTAGCCCACGTAGCCGGGAGGCGAACCCACCATGCGGCTGACCGTGTGCTTTTCCATGTACTCGGACATGTCCAGGCGGATGAGCGCGTCCTCGTCCCCGAACATGGCTTCGCCCAGGGCGCGGCAGAGTTCCGTCTTGCCAACGCCTGTGGGCCCTAAGAAGATGAAGCTGCCGATGGGGCGCTTGGGGTCTTTCAATCCCGCCCGCGCCCGGCGGATAGCCCGGCTGACGGCGGCGACGGCTTCCGATTGCCCCACCACGCGCTTATGAAGCAGATCTTCCAGATGCAGCAGGCGTTCGGATTCTTCCTCCGTCATCTTTTTCACCGGGATGCCCGTCCAGCCCGCCACTACCTGGGCGATTTCCTCCTCGCCCACGGTGTCCTTGGTGGCGGATTTCTGCTGCTCCCAGGCGGCGCGCTTCTCGTCGATTTCGGCGCGGAGGGCGTGCTCCTCGTCGCGGAGCGCGGCGGCCTTCTCGTAGTCCTGCTTGTCGATGGCTTCCCGCTTTTCCCGCAGCACGCCTTCCAGCTTCTTTTCCTGCGCCTTCATGTCAGGCGGCGCGGTGAACGCTTGGATACGCACGCGGGAGGCAGCCTCGTCCATCAGGTCGATGGCCTTGTCCGGCTGAAAGCGGTCGGCGATATAGCGGTTGCTGAGCTTCACGGCGGCTATCAGGGCTTCGTCGGTGATGCGGACCTTGTGGTGGGCTTCGTACTTATCCCGCAGGCCTTTCATGATGGCGATGGTTTCTTCTTCGCTGGGCTCGTTCACCGTGACCGGCTGGAAGCGCCGGGCCAGGGCCGCGTCCTTTTCGATGTGCTTGCGGTATTCGTCCAGGGTCGTCGCGCCAATGCACTGGATTTCACCTCGGGCCAGGGCGGGCTTTAAGATATTCGCCGCATCCATGCTGCCCTCCGCAGCGCCTGCGCCGATGATGTTCTGCAGTTCGTCGATGAACAGGATCACGTCGCCGCGCTTCTTCACCTCGTCCAGGGTGTTCTTGAGGCGCTCTTCAAATTCGCCGCGGTACTTGCTGCCCGCGACCATGGAACCCATGTCCAGGGAAATGATCTTTTTATCGGTCAGGGTTTCGGGCACCGCGCCTTGGCTGATCTTCTGGGCAAGCCCTTCCGCCACGGCGGATTTGCCCACGCCGGGTTCGCCAATGAGGACGGGGTTGTTTTTCGTCCTGCGGGACAGAATCTGCACGATGCGCTCGATTTCGTTCTGCCGCCCGATCACGGGGTCAAGCTCGCCCTTTTCGGCAGCCTCGGTCAGGTTGCGGCCGTATTTCGCCAGCGCTGAACCGCCGCCGCTGCTTTGCTGCTGTCCGAAAGGAACGGCGGCGTTCTTTCCCAGCGCTTCCTGAATGCTGTTTTTCAGTTTCTCAATATCGCAGCCCATGCTGGTCAGTACCCGCATGGCCACGCTCTCCTCATCGCTGAGCAGCGCCAGCCAGAAGTGGCCCGCCGTTACGTAGGGATGGCCCAGCCGGTGCGCTTCACGTACGCTGGTTTCCAGCAGCTTTTTTACCCGCGGCGTCATTTCCAGCTGGTTCGGCGCGTGGTCACTGGTTTCAGTGATCTGCTTCACGGCCTCGGTCACCGTTTCCGGAATCACGTTGTCCGGCAAGGCAGGCGCGTCGGAGCGGGCTTCCTTCAAAAGGCCGATCAGAAAATGCTCGCTGCCCACATAGCTGTGGCCCAGCGTAACGGCGGTTTTCTGGGCGGAGGCGATCACCCGCTGCGCCCGTTCGTTGAATCGTCCGAAAATTGGCATATATACAGTTTTATCCTCCATTTAAAGTGTTTCGTATCAATTCGCTCCTGAAAGCGTCCAGGTCTTTATCGTTCAGCGCTGTGCCCGCGGCTTTCTGCACATGGGCGGGCTGGGCGGCGGTGAGCAGGGCGTCGCAGGTTTTGAGGGATACGGGCAGCTTGCCCATCGACGCGCCGAGGCGCAGGTTGGACCAATGCGCCATAAACTCCTTGATCGGCATCCTGCGGGCGTTGGTGAGCAGGCCGTAGGAGCGGTACAGCTGATCTTCAAAGGCGACGGCGTCCTTCTCTTCTGCCTTGTGGCGGTAGATGCGCTCCATTTCCGCCATCTGCCGGGCGGTCGCTGCCACCGCGTCGATGATTTCCTTTTCCGTGCGGCCCAGCGTTACCTGATTGCTTAGCTGGTACAGATTGCCGCGCGCTTCGCTGCCCTCGCCGTAAATACCGCGCAGGGTCAGGCCCAGCTTGGCGGCGATCTGGTTCACCTTGCCCATCTGCTTTTGACTGGTCAGCATGGGCAGGTGCAGCATCACGGACGCCCTGAGTCCCGTGCCCGCGTTGGTGGGGCAGGCGGTGAGATATCCCCACTGCGGATCGAACGCGAAGGAAAGCCGCTCCTGCAACGTATCCTCAATGGAAAAGGCGCACTCCGCAGCGTCGTTCAGGTTTTCGCCCATGGTGAAACCCTGGATACGCAGGTGATCTTCCTCATTCATCATCACGGAGATTTTTTCATCATCCCGGATCAGCGCGGCGGCGGTCTCCTCGTGCTCCATCAGGTCGGGGCTGATGAGGTGCGCTTCCACCAGCGCTTTCTTTTCATTTGCCTCCATCCCTTTCAACGGTAAAAAAGTATAGGGCTGGGGGAGAGGACGCAGGGCTTCCAGGGTGCGCTGCACGCAGTCTTCGCTCTGTTCCCTGGTGATTTTGTTCCGGAAGGGCAGGTCGGCGTAATTCCGGGCCAGCCGGACGCGGGAGGAAAGAACGATCTCACTCATGCTTTCGCCTCCCTGGCCGGGGTCATGGCCCGCAGTTCGTCCCGAAGCCGTGCGGCTTCCTCAAAGTTTTCCTCCGCAACCGCCGCTTCCATCAGGCCGCGCAGTTCTTCCATGCGGGTCTGGCGCGCCTGCTCTTCCTCGCTTACCGGAGGCCGCCGCCCGGCGTGCTGCGTGCGGCCCTGGACGCGGGTGATGACAGGCGCCAGTTCTTTTCTGAATGCCTGATAGCATCCTGCGCAGCCGAGCATCCCCGTTTTCTGAAATTCGGCGTAGGTTTCGCCGCACTGGGGGCAAACAATGTCCGGCGTTTCCTCGTCCTGCTCCCGGAGTTTGCCGACCATGGTGGAGAGAATCGCGGCCAAAACAGCCTGCAAATCCCCGGCCTGATATTTTTTCAGGCACTCACGGCACAGGTGCCGGGTGGCGGACTGGCCGTTCACCACCGTGGTCATCAGCACTTCCGCCTGGTTTTTTCCGCATTCTTCGCAGAGCATAAAGTCCTCCTCAATCAATGGGCGCATCCCATATTATGCGCCGGAAACAAAAACCGTACGTCGGCAAAATCAACCGTTTTCGGTTTGTTTTGCCCGATGCTGCATCACGGACAGCAGCATGCATCTGAGTATTTTCGCCCGCAGCGCGTCCTTCATCGCTTCCGGCATGGGCGCGGACAGCGCCTGGGGCGACACAGCGGCCGCCATCAGATTGGCTTCCGAGGGTGTGACGACTTTCCGCTCTGCCAGTTGGGCGCAAAGCACCTGGGCCGACTGCGCGTCCAGGCTATCGCCGATGCGCTCGTGCAAGAGATAGCTCAGATGATCGCCGCCGCTCTGCCGTACCCGCACGATGCGGATGAACCCGCCGCCGCCCCGCTGGGAGGAGGTGACGTAGCCGTGATCGGGCGTGAAGCGCGTGGCCAAAACATAATTGATCTGGGACGGTGCGCAGTGAAAATACTCCGCCAGCTCGTTTCTTTTCAGCTCCACTTCGGGCTGATCCTCCTGAATCATGGCCTTGATGAAGCTTTCAATGGTATCGCTTAACCGCATAAAACATCCCTCCAAAGAAATTGTCTTTCTTTGACCATCTGATTGTACCACAGAATGGCGGATCGCGCAAGGTTTTTTTCTGCGAAATCAGTCGAAAGAACACAAAAAAGCGCAGGCGGGTGCCCTGCGCAAAAAGATCCTTCGACTCCGTTCAGGACAGGGCTGCCGCCCGGCCTTCGCTGAAAACAGTCCATCGGACTGTTTTCCGGGCGCTTCGGCCCTCTCGCTCCACTTCGCTCAGGATGACAATCGTTATTTGACTGGCTTGTTGTTGTATGATTTGACAAAAATATCCTTTATAGCTTTCTCGGAAGGGGGTCTGGGGGGAACCGCTCTTTGCCTTCCCCTCGCAGGGGAAGGTGGCGCGAAGCGCCGGATGAGGTGTTATCCAAAGAATGGTTCCCCTCAGAAAAATCATTCGTTTCTTAAGCCTGCCGTCCGATGGTCGCCTTGATGCGGCGCACGCCCGCGGAGGAGGATTCTTCCTTCTGAATCTTGAAGGAAACCAGGTCGCCGGTATTGGAGGCGTGGGGGCCGCCGCAGATTTCCTTGGAGAACTCGCCCATGGTGTAGACCTTGACGCGTTCGCCGTACTTACTCTCGAACAGGCCCATGGCGCCCTGTGCTTTGGCTTCGGCCACAGTCATTTCTTCCATGGTCACGGGGGCCTTGGCCTGAATCGCGACGTTCACCAGGCGCTCCACCTCCACCAGCTCTTCGGGGGTCATCTTGCGGCCGAAGGTGAAGTCGAAGCGCAGGCGCTCGGCGGTGATATTGCTGCCCTTCTGGTGCACTTCGTCGCCCAGGACTTTACGCAGGGCGGCCTGCAGGAGGTGGGTCGCGGTGTGGAGGCACGCTGTCTGCTCGCTGGCGTCGGCCAGGCCGCCCTTGAAGCGCTGCTCTGCGCCCGCATGGCTGGTTTCCTGGTGCTGCTTGAAGCGCTGGGCAAAGTCGTCCTCGTCCACGGTCAGGCCCTTTTCAGCGGCCAGCTCCTTCGTCATTTCGATGGGGAAGCCGTAGGTGTCATACAGCTTGAAGGCGCTGCGGCCATCCAGGGTGGTCAGGTTCGCAAGGCGCGCGTTGATGGCCATTTTCAGGGCTTCCAGATCGCCCTGCTGCGCCGCTTCGATGATGGGCATCATGTCAGGGGAGGGACGCAGTTTCTTGGTCTGGGCATGATTCTGAGCGCAGGCCACGGGGTCGGCGTCGGACAGGATGCTGTCCAGCAGTGTCCGGGTATTCAGGATGTTGTTGTACACCTTGTCAAATTCCTTTTCGCCCTGCTTCAGCGTGCGGGCGAAGCGGTCTTCTTCCAGCTTCAGCTGTTCCAGCACGAAGGCGGAATTCTGCTGGAGTTCGGGATACACTTCGCTGTACTGATCGATGATGACCTGGGCGATTTCGCAGGTGAAGCCCGCTTCCATGCCCAGCTGCATGGCGTAGCGCACGGCGCGGCGAATCAGGCGGCGCAGGATGTAGCCCTGGTCCACGTTGGAGGGGGACACGCCGCGGGGGTCGCCCAGGATGAAGGTGGCGGTACGCATATGGTCGGCGATGATGCGGAAGGCTTTCGTTGTGGCTTCGTCGCTGTCGTAGGCCTTGCCGGACAGTTCCGCGATTTTCGCCAGGATGCGTTCAAAGATGTCGGTTTCGTAGACGCTCTTTTTGCCGGTCAGCACGCAGACGGTGCGCTCCAGGCCCATGCCGGTGTCCACGTTTTTCTGGTCCAGGGGAATGAACGTGCCGTCCTGCTGCTTATTGTACTGCATGAACACGTCGTTCCAGATTTCCAGATACGCGCCGCACTTGCAGGCCGGGGAGCAGTTCGGGCCGCAGGGCTTCTTCACGATCATGAACATTTCGGTGTCCGGGCCGCAGGGGCCGGTGACGCCGGCGGGGCCCCACCAGTTGTGTTCCTTGGGCAGGTAGAAGAGATGGTCGTCCTTCACGCCGCAGCTCCGCCACAGGTTGGCGGCTTCCTCGTCGCGGGGGCAGTCGCTGTCGCCTTCGAACACGGTGAAGGCCAGCTTGTCCTTGTCGATGCCCAGCCATTTTTCGCCGGTCAGGAATTCCCAGCTCCAGGGAATCATTTCCTTCTTGAAGTAATCGCCCAGGCTCCAGTTGCCCAGCATTTCAAAGAAGGTCAGGTGGCTCATGTCGCCCACATCGTCGATGTCGCCGGTGCGGATACACTTTTGCACGTCGGTGAGCCGGTTGCCCGCGGGGTGCTTCTGGCCCAGCAGGTAGGGTACCAGGGGATGCATGCCCGCGGTGGTGAACAGTACGGTGGGGTCGTTCTCCGGAATAACGGAGGCGGAGGGGATCACGGCGTGGCCCTTCTCCTGGAAGAATTGCAGCCAGAGGGCACGCAACGCGTTCGCGTTCAGGGATCTCATGGGGATCAGTCTCCTTTATATAAAAATGAAAAGTGTGTCTGTTTCTCCTTGAAGACGAACAGACACACTGGATTCGCGGTACCACTTCAATTGACGCAATTTTGGTTTTTGCGTCCACCTCGACTCTGATAACGGGGGAGACCCGACCCGTCCTACTTGCCTTGCGGTGTTCAAACGGATGGCTCGGCAGCGGCGAAACGCGTTTCCTCCCGCCGGGCTTGCACCCTCCCCGGCTCGCTTTGCGGCGGCTTTCCGCGTTCCTTCTGCTTCACAGCGCGTATGCGATTGCGGTAAGTATACAGCGAAAAGGCCGTTCTGTCAAGCATTTGAAACGCTGTTTATTCCACCAGCGTTGCGAAGTAATCCTCCGGGGTTTCGGCGCGGCGGATCATGCGGTAATCCCCGTCGTTTGTATACAGGATTTCCGCGCTGCGCAGGCGTCCGTTGTACTGGTAGCCCATGGCGAAGCCGTGGGCCCCGGTGTCGTGGATCACCAGCAGGTCGCCGATCTTTATTTCCGGCAGCGGGCGTTCGATGGCGAACTTGTCGTTGTTTTCGCAAAGGCAGCCGGTGATGTCGTACACATGGTCCGCGGGCGCTTCCCGCTTGCCGCAGACGTGGATGTGGTGGTACGCGCCGTACATGGCGGGGCGCATCAGGTTGGCGGCGCAGGCGTCCACGCCGATGTAATCCCGGTAGATTTTCTTTTCGTGCACCGCGTGAGTCACCAGCCAGCCGTGCGGGCCGGTCATGTAGCGCCCGAGCTCTGTTTTGATCGCCACGCTGGCTTTTGCCGGGTCGCCAAACACGCGCTCATATTCCTTCCGCACGCCTTCCCCGACGGCGGCGATGTCCACGGCGGGAACGTCGGGCCGGTAGGGTATGCCGATACCGCCGGAGAGGTTCACGAACGCCAGCGGCAGGCCGCACTTCTCCGCCATTTCCGCGCCTAATTCAAACAGGATACCCGCCAGCTTGGGATAATAGGAATTGTCAATCGTGTTGCTGGACAGGAACGCGTGCAGGCCGAAGCGTTTCGCGCCCAGGGCTTTGAGGCGGGGAAGGCCCTCCGCCAGCTGCTCCTTCGTCCAGCCGTACTTGGATTCACCGGGGGCACCCATAATGGCGTTGCCGATGGTGAAATTCCCGCCGGGGTTATAGCGGACGCAGACGGTTTCCGGGATGCCGCCGTGGGCGGCCAGGATGTCGATATCGCTGCTGTCGTCCAGGTTCACGATGGCGTCCATGGAGCGGGCAAGCTCATATTCCCTGGGCGGCATGGCGTTGGCGCTGAACATGATTTCTTCGCCGTGGAATCCGCACGTTTTCGCCAGCAGCAGTTCGCATTCGCTGGAGCAGTCCAGGCCGCAGTCCTCTTCCTTGAAGATTTTCAGGATGGCGGGGTTCGGCAGCGCTTTCACCGCGAAGTATTCCTTGAAATGCGGGGCCCACGAAAAAGCCGCGTTCATATTCCGCGCCGTTTTCCGGATGCCGGCTTCATCATATAAATGAAAGGGCGTTGGAAACTGGTCCGCTGCCCGGATAAACACATCGTCGTTCAGAGCAAAATTTGGCATGATTTTTCATCCTTCCCGTTCATTCGCAGAAATTGGATACAATCCACTGTCATTATATGCGAAATGAAAAGACGCGCGCAAGGGGATAAAGAGGAAAGGACAAATTAAGAACAGATTTCTGGTCACGATTCAGGTATTTCTGGGGGAACCGCTCTTTGGCGCCCAAAGAGCGGTTCCCCCAGGCCCCTTCCGAGAAAGGCTGTAGAAAGGGAAGGGGATTTTACTGAAAGACCCAACCTACTGTATTTGTTTTCCTTTTTGACTTTCTTGGAAAGAGGTTTGGGGGAAACCGTTCTTTGGCCCCCAAAGAATGGTTTCCCCCAAATTTGTTAATGGTACCGATTTCAGGATTCGACAGACTTTTCGATTGCGAAAACAGAGGGAAAATGTTATACTGAGTCGGCAAAGCGCCAATAAAGAGGTGATATCAATGGACAAGGTTCTGCTTGAAATCTGCTGCGGGTCGGCAGACGACGTGATCGAGGCCGCGAAAGGCGGGGCTGACCGGGTGGAACTGAACAGCAATCTGTTTCAGGGCGGTCTGACGCCGTCCATCGGTTCGCTGAGAATAGCGAAGCGGGAAACGCAAATTCCCATCATGACGATGGTCCGTCCCCGGGCCGGAGGGTTTTGCTACACGGACATGGAATTTGAAGTCGCGAAAGAGGATGCCCGCCTGCTGCTGGAAAACGGCGCGGACGGCCTGGTGTTCGGTTTTCTGCATGAGGACGGCACGGTGGACAGGGAGCGGACAAAGGAGCTTGTGTGTATCGCGGAAGGGCGCCCCTGCGTGTTCCATCGAGCGCTGGACGTGGTGCCGGACTGGAAGGAAGCGCTGGATACGCTGATTGATCTCGGCGTCACTCGCGTGCTGACCAGTGGCCAGCAGAGCGACGTGTTCTTTGCCCTGGATACCATAGCCGATATGATTCAGTACGTGAACGGAGCAATCGAAATCCTGCCCGGCGCTGGCGTGACGCTGGAAAATGTGCAAAAGGTCGTCGCGGCTACCGGCTGTTCTCAGGTGCATCTGGCACGGCATAAAACTCTCCCCGATCTCTCCGTACAAAACAACCGCAGCATTTATTACGGCGGCGTGCTGTACCCGCCAGAGGACAGGTTCGATATAACAGATCGGGAGTATGTAGCCGCTGTGCGGGGGAGGCTGGGCTGAATGCGGGCGATCATCGGCACCTGGAAAATGAGCTTCGACGGCGTGCGGGAAGCTTTTGACATGCTGAAAAACGGCGCATCCGCCGGGGAAGCGGTGGTTCACGCCGTGACGCGCGTGGAAGATGAGCCGGCATTCCGTTCCGTGGGCTTTGGCGGCCTGCCGGGGCTGGACGGGCGCGTGACCCTGGACGCAGCGTTCATGGACGGGCGGACGCTTCGCGTGGGCGGCGTGATGAGCGCGGAGAATATCGGGAACCCGATTCTTGCGGCTTACCGCCTGTGCGGACGCAAAACAAACTGTCTCCTGGCGGGACGCGGCGCGGAGGAATTTGCCGTCCGGGAAGGACTTCCCATGCGCGACATGCGCACCGGGGAAAGCATGAAGCGCTGGCGGGAAGCTGTCTCCGCGCGGTCGGACAGCGCGCCGGAAGCGTACCGGGGCCATGATACCGTGTGCGTGCTGGCGCTGGACGAAAGCGGGAACATGGCGGCGGGAACTTCCACCTCGGGCCTGTTCATGAAGGAACCGGGCAGGGTGGGGGACACGCCTCTGATCGGTTCGGGCTTTTACTGCGACGCGCGTTTCGGCGCCGCGGCAGCGACGGGATTGGGCGAGGACATCATGCGCGGGTGCCTGTCGTACGAGGCTGTATCCCGCATGCGCAGGGGAGAAACGCCGCTTGAAGCCTGCCGGAACGCGCTGTCCGCTTTGGCCGAACGCAAACGCGAACTCGGGGAGGATGCCGGCAGCATCAGCCTGATTGCCCTGGCCCCTGACGGCGCTTTCGGCGCTGCGACCACGCTGCCTGTGTTTCCCTTTTCCGAGGGACACGGCGGGGCGACGGCATTATATATGGTTGAAAACGATTCCAACGGGGAGATACGGCCCGCTGATCCCCAAAAACTTATGGCGCTGGATTAGAGAAAGATCCGATAATTGGGAACGCGCAAAACAATATTTGTCTTTTCTACACGGTTTCTTTACCTTTCCTTTGCGGTATCGTGATTCGTTGTTTACAGTTGTTACATGTAAATTCTGCATTTTGAAACATTTCTGGAATAGGATTTTCATCATGTTTGTGATACAATATGTGCGGATGTGAAAATCCAGATTTTGCTTCTGTATACTCAGAGAGGAGGACTTTTCTGATATGAAACGCTTTTTGCCCTGGCTCATCCTTGCGATGCTTTTGATTCCGGCGGCTGCGCTGGCTGACATTCCGGTGATCCCAATGGATGACCCCACCCCGGGTGTTGCCCCGACGTCCGCGCCGGCGCCTACGGTTCAGGTCATCCCCACCATTGGGCCTGATCCCACGGAAAGGCCGCTGCCCACCTATAATCCCTGGGTGACGGATCCCGTTTATCCGACTCAGACGCCCGAACCGATCACCCGTACACTCACACTGGGCATGACCGGCGCCGATGTGCTGCGGGTTCAGCAGAAGCTGGCTGAACTGGGCTATTATCGGGGCGCTCTGAACAGCGAATACAACGAATCCCTGGCCTACGCCGTGCGCCTTTTCCAGACGGACTGGAACAGATACAATCCCGACAGGCCCGCGCTGGCTGTTGACGGCAAGGTCGGCCCCTCCACCCGCGCCGCGCTTTTCGGCGCTTCCTCCGAGCCCACCGTGACCCCGCCCGTCAACACCTTCACCCTCGAAAAGGGCATGTCTGGTGAAGAGGTGCTCACGGCTCAGAAGCGCTTGGCTCAGCTTGGCTATTACCTGGGTGAACTGGACGGCGTGTTCAACGATTCCATGGTGTACGCGGTGAAGATGCTGCAGGCGAAAAACGAAATCACCGTGGACGGCAAGATCGGATACAACACCCGGATGCTGATGTATTCTTCTTCCGTGATCCCCGCCGATTATCCGGATTATAACATTCCCACCCTGAGCATCGGCATGACCGGCGAAAACGTGAAGGAACTGCAGCGTCAGTTGCGCAACACCTACTATTACAGCGGCCAGATCGACGGCATTTTCGGCACCGCGGTGCAGAACGCCGTGAAGGCTTTCCAGGCGTCCACCGGTCTGAGCGTGGACGGCAAGGTCGGCCCACGCACCTTCGACGCGCTGTATAACCGCACCGCCGGCATCTTTAACGGCGACATTCCTTCCCGTGAACTCGGCAAGGGTTCCCGCGGCTGGGACGTGAAGCTGCTGCAGGACAAGCTGATCAACCTGAACTACCGGTTCGACAACTGGTATGAAGAGGGCTACTTCGACGATTGCACCGTCGCTGTGGTCAAGCAGTTCCAGCAGAAGAATGGCCTGAAAGTCACCGGCCGGTACGACAGTACCCTGCGCCGTTACCTGTGGCCCACCGTTGTGGAAGTCGAAGAAGCCATCGAGCAGAGCTATGAAGGCACCATCGACGATCCCTATGTTGGCCGCACGCTGAAGCTTGGCTCTTACGGCGAGGACGTGAAGGCCATCCAGATGAAGCTGCTGGGCTCCGGCTACATGACCGGCAACGCGGACGGCATTTTCGGCGCGCTGACCAAAGCCGCTGTGAAGCGCTTCCAGCGCGACTACAGCGTGATGTACGGCCTGAAGGTGGATGGCATCGTCGGCCCGAAGACCTGGGTCGCCATCAATACCGAGCTGTCTTCCTGGGGCGCTGAGCAGACCCATGTGACGAATAATACTACCTATGTGGGCGGCTTCAACCGCGTGCTGCGCATCGGCTCCCACGGCAACGACGTAAAGAAGCTGCAGAACGCGCTGGCGGATATGGGTTACTATACCGGCAACATTGACGGCATCTACGGTAACCAGACGTTCTACGCCGTGCGTATGTTCCAGTTCTACTACGGCGTCAGTTCCGCCGACGGCGTCGCCGGCCCCGAAACCTTCATTCGTCTGCAGGAGGTCGTGGACTGGACCAAGTATTGATCCTTTCCGACATAAACAGCATAATAACGAACAGCAGCTCGCCGTGGAAACGGCGGGCTGTTTCAGATAGAATCGGTTTATACTGTTTCTTCGCAAAAGCAGAGCGCACTGAGATCGGCATCAGTTCCCGTTTTTGCTCCCGTTTCCAGATATTCCTTCGCATGGTTTTCCATGCGGCGGTCAAGATAATCCTTGACAAAGGAGGGAGGAAGCGAATGCGAAAAAAGTGGAAGAAAGCAGCCTGTCTGCTGATTGCCGGAATTCTGGCGCTGCTCCTGTGCGGCTGCGGCAGAATGGGCGGCGCGGAGGAAACGGAACCCGGCCAGCGGAACACCGCCGATGACGGGCAGGCAGGCCAGAAACCGCCGCTGCCGGAGAAGCTGACAGTCAACGCGGACGGCGTGCCGGTATTGCGGGTTTATCAGGTGGACGAGGAAGAAACGAAGGAACTGGACCTGGAAACCTATCTGCTGGGCGTGGTCGCGGGGGAGATGAAAAACGATTGGCCGCTGGAAGCACTGAAAGCCCAGGCGATCCTGGCCCGCACGTTCGTGCTGAAATTCTGCACGGAAAAGGAAAGCAAGTACCAAGGCGCGGACATATCCACCGATATTGAGGAAGCACAGGCTTACGATGCCACCGGCGTGAACGACCGCGTGGAGCAGGCTGTGGCGGAAACCCGCGGCATGGTGCTTTCCTATCATGGAGAACTGCCCTACGCCTGGTTTCACGCCCATTCCGGCGGCGCTACGGAGCGTGCAGTGGAAGGGCTTGACTATGAAAAGGAAGAGCCGGGTTACACCAAAGTGACCCAGGGCCGGGAAAGCGCTCAGGCCCCGGAGGACACGCGTGAATGGAAAGCGGAGTTTACCGGGCGGGAGATGATCGAAGCGCTCAGAAAAATGGGCGTTCAGGACATCAAAGAGATTTCCTCCGTTGAAGTCGGCAAAAAAGGCGAGAGCGGAAGGGCTGTCACCCTGCGGATCAACGGGGAAAGCGTGTCCGCGCCGGAATTGCGCCTGGCGCTTGATTCCACAAAGCTTCGCTCAACCCTCTTCACGGACATCGACAAGGAGGAAGGCAAGGTCGTTTTCCATGGGAAGGGCTACGGCCATGGCGTCGGCATGCCGCAGTGGGGCGCTTACGGCATGGCGGAGGAAGGCAAAACCGCGGAGGAAATCGTGCGGTATTACTTTCATGATGTAACAGTGGAAAAGCTCTGGTAATCAAAGAACGCCAGGGAAGCGTTTCGTTCCCTGACGTTCTTTGGCTTCAGGCGGTCGGATTATTGTCCCAGGTTCGCCTGCACGGCGGCGATTTCCTCAGCGCTCAGGCCGATGCCGGTCAGGTAATTCACCGCGGCGGCTTGCAGGTCGCCTTCAAAAATGGAGGTCATTTCAAAAGCGGCGGCCAGGCTCTTCTGAATGTTGCTGGCGGCAATCACGTCGTACTGCTCGGTGCCGGGCTGTACGCCGTAAAAGTTGTAAAACGTCATCATATAATCCGCGGTGATTTCATCGGCATTCGCGCCCATCAGCGCTTCCAGCACGGCGGCCATGAAGCCGGCGCGGTCCTTGCCTTCGTTGCAATGCACCAGGTAAGGCGCTTCGTTGGCGGCGATGAAACGGAAGCCTTCGGCCAGACCGGCCTTGAAGTCGTCGGCGGCGAAATCCACACCCAGGTTCAGGCCGATGATGGTCTGACCGGCGTAATAGGAATCAGCAAAGCTCTCGTAGCTCTTCATGGTTTCATCATTGTCGGCCAGGTTGATGAAGGTGCGCACGCCCGCGTCAGCGGCGGCGGCGTCCGCTTCCTTATTGCGGTTGATTTCGGGATTCACAGGAGAGGAGGAGCGGTACAGCTTGCCTTCGCCCATGCCGGTGGTGGCGATGACTCGGAAGTTGGCGAATTCCATATCATTGAGGTCGGGGTAGTCTTCGCGGTTTTCGCTGCGAACCAGCTGGTGCATCACCCACTGGTCATAGTAGCCCGCTTTTTCCTTCATGGCAAAGCCAACTGGAACGGGCTCCTCTACCTTGTAATGCCAGATGTAGCCTGGGTCGGCTTCGATTTTCTCCTTCTCGGCAATCAGGGCGGTGGTGGCGAGGTCGCCCATATTGATGGCCAGGATCATGTAGTCCTCGTCCGTGTCAGGCTTGACGACCACGCGGCAGATCATGCTGCCCTGATCTACGTCGGAGTAATTGGAACCAACGGGCATATCGAATTCCTGACCGTTCAGGGTTACGGTGACCACGTCGCCGTAATCATAGCCCAGGGCAAGGAAGTCGGTGCCCTTAATGGACAGCACCAGGTTGCCGTATTTCTGGATCTCAATCACGGTGACAGGCGCGTCATCGGCCAGGGCGGGCACGATCAGGGCCAGCGTCAGGCTCAGCGCGAGCAGCAGGGAAAACAGCTTTTTCATTGGCGTTTCCTCCGTTTCAAAAAGATTCTTTCCATTCATTATCATAAAGTAATTTTTCTCAGGATGCAAGGACTTTTTCGCCTTTGCGATTTTTTGTCTTTTTATGCAAAGAACATGGGAAAACGGAATTGAAATAAGGCGCGGGATATGGTACAATCAAGCTGTTTAATTCTGGAAACGAAGGGAAGGCGAGATGCCCGTGCAAGGGAATATCATCAGACGCCTGCTGGCTCCGGAATACCTGGTGAAGCAGGAACACCGCCTGGGAGAATTGCCCGACTGGAAAACCGCGTACCGGGACGTGAGCCGCATCGCGCTGCCTTCCATCGTGGAAATGGTGCTGATGAGCCTGATCGGCTCTGTGGACACCATGATGGTCGGCAACGAATTAGGCGAGGAAGCGCTGGCCTCCGTCGGCCTGCCCACGCAGCCGAGGATGCTGATCCTTTGCCTGTTCTTCGCGCTGAACGTGGGCGTCACCGCCATTGTGGCCCGGCGTAAAGGCGAGGACAGGCAGGAGGAAGCCAACGCCACCCTCCGGAACGCCATGATGCTGGCGTTTGGCGTGTCGATTGTGCTCATGCTGGCGGCGGTGGCCTTCGCGGAGCCGCTTCTGCGTCTTGCGGGCGGCGACACCGCAGAAAGCGAAAAGGTATTCACCGACGCGGTGGATTACTTCCGCATCATGACCTATGCCCTGCCCATGAACGCCCTGGCCATGTGCATTTGCGCCGCCCAGCGCGGCATCGGCAAAACCCGCATCACCATGTGGGTAAACATGGCGAGCAACCTGATCAATGTATTCTTTAACTATTGCCTCATCGGCGGGCATCTCGGCTTTCCCCGGATGGAGGTGCAGGGGGCGGCGCTGGCCTCCGCCATCGGCATGGGCGCGGGCTTCCTGCTGGCGCTGGCAACTGTCGTTGCTCCCGGGAAATACAAGGGCTATCTGCATCTGTCACGCCATGATTCCTGGCGCTTTGACAGGGAATCCATGCGCTCCATCGTGAAGGTCGGCGGCAACGCGGCCGTGGAGCAGTTCGGCGTACGCTTCGGGTTCTTTGTGTACGCCCGCATCCTCTTTTCCCTCGGCACGACCATGTACGCCGCCAATCAGATCTGCATGCAGCTTCTGTCCATCACCTTCACCTTCGGCGACGGTCTGGGCGTGGCGGCCACTTCGCTGGTGGGGCAGAACCTTGGCCGGAAGCGCGCCGACCTGTCCATGCTCTACGGCAAGATCAGCCAGCGCTTTGCGGTGATGATTTCCATTGTGCTGGGCGTGCTGATCGTTTCGTTCCGGTATCAGATCGCGGGACTGTTTATCCGGGAAAACATCATGAATGGTGAACAGGTGGTGTCTTACGCCGCCAGCACGATGCTGGTGCTCGCCGCCATCCAGCCCTTCCAGACCAGCAGCGTGGTGCTTTCCGGCTCCCTGCGCGGCGCGGGCGACAACCTGTATGTGGCCCTCATTGCCACGATCTGCGTGTCCGTGGTGCGCCCGGTGATGGCGGTCATCGCGGTGTACGCGCTGCATCTGGGGCTGACCGGAACCTGGATCTTCGGCCTGTCCGAAATCGTGCTGCGCTTCGTGTTCTTCTATCCGCGTTTTGCCGGCGGGAAATGGAAGGATAAAAAAGTCTGATCTCATAGGAGCATGGCATACAAATGCAGACCTGTATCATCAGTGGGATGAAGCGGAAGACCGCGCTGGGAAGTGGGAACAGACATGCCGTGAAGAACGCCGACAGCATAGGGAAGAGATGGCGGATTTGTGAGCGAAGTTTCGGCATGAGATGGCAGGACTGCGCAGCGAGCTCATAATCAGGTAAACCGTGTAGACATAGAGAACAGGAAACTTAAGGCGGAGAACAAAGCACTGAAAGAAGATAATGAGCGGCTGAAGAGTATCATCGACAATAAACTTACACAGCAACATTTTCAGATTTTTCTTTCAAAAACCTATTGACAATTGCTCTGGTTTTGCATATAATAACATTCGTCGGTTGCGACGAGCGCCGATGGAGAACCTTCGGGGTGTAGCGCAGTCTGGTAGCGCGCCTGGTTTGGGACCAGGATGTCGGGGGTTCAAATCCCTTCACCCCGACCATTTATGGCAAGTGAAGGGTGAGAAGGACGACACCATGGCCCTGTGGTCAAGTGGCCTAAGACACCGCCCTTTCACGGCGGTAACTCGGGTTCGAATCCCGGCAGGGTCATCCTTTCCCTTAACTCCAGCGTCGGGTGTCAGGGCTCCAAGGGCCTTTAGCTCAGTTGGTCAGAGCAGTCGGCTCATAACCGATCGGTCCGGGGTTCAAGTCCCTGAAGGCCCATCCATCATGGCCCGGTAGTTCAGTCGGTTTAGAATGCCAGCCTGTCACGCTGGAGGTCGAGGGTTCGAGCCCCTTCCGGGTCGCCATTTTCTCTC